>NZ_JBJACT010000027.1:0-109058 GCF_044778005.1 Mesorhizobium sp. IMUNJ 23033 | reverse complement strand
AGACGTTGTCGGGATTGTCGACATCGCTTGCCGTCACCGTGCCGGTGGCCGTCACCGGCGCATCGGCGCCGTCCTCGTCGACCGCACCGGTGGTGGTGCCGGCGATGATGGCGGCGTCGTTGGTGCCCAAAATGTCGATATGCACCGTAGTGTGGGTGCCGTCGGCGCTCACCACATCGAAATCCTCGATATAGTGCTGGCCGGCAACGAATTCGTCGTGCGCCGAACTCGCCGTGTAGGTCCAGGCGCCGGCGCTGTCGATGTCGAAGGTGCCGTATGTGCCGGAGGTTCCCACCTGGGCGACGAAGGTCTCGGAGCTGTCGACGTCGGAGATGGTGAGGGTGCCGGATGTGCTGATCGCCGCCGCCGAGTCACCCTCCGTCAAGTTACGGACGTCCGCCGAGAGCACTGCCGCATCGTTGGTGCCCGTGATATTGACGACAATATTGTAGCTCGCGGTTCCGTCCGCCGACGTCACCGTCAGCGTGTCGGTCACAGCCTGCCCTTGCGTCAGCGGGTCGGCAAGCGCCTGGTTAAGCGCATAGGTCCATGCGCCGGTCGTCGTATCGAAGGTGAAGGTGCCGTAGGTGCCCTGAAGGCTTGCCGGGTTCTGGAAATGGTTCTGACCGGCGTCGACATCCGTCAGGATCAGTTGTCCGTGAGCGCTAGGATCGTTGAGCGTTCCGTTGGCGACGCCGCCGGCTTCCACCACGGTCTGGTCAGAGCCTGGGGCCGCGGTGATCGTCGCGCCGTCATTGCTGCCCTGAATGTTGACCGACACGCTGGCCCAGCTCAGCGTTCCGTTGCCGAGCTTGATCGCATAGGTGAACGTCTCATTTATGCTATCCCCAGCACCCATGGCTTGCAGGCTGGAGAAGCCATGCAGCTGCAGATACTGGCTAAGGTTCATCTCGACCTTGCCATTGTTGATGCGGATGAAGACGCCGTCGCCGATGTCCTCCCAGGCAGAGACGCCGCTCACTTGAGCGTCTGCCGTCGTCAGGTCGATCGGCGCGTATTGCTTGGTGGCCGTCGAGGCGGAAGTCCCGTCGTCAATCGAATAGAGGGTCTTTGCGTTTCCACCCAGATCATTCTGCATCACGTTCAGCAGGATGATGGACTGAGGAGCCGACACGATGACGACCGTGTCTTCGGTGTAGTTGAAAACGTCGTCTTTCGCCTGCGGTGTGTTGGAAAACGATGTCGTGGTGCCGCCGGCACCGGTGATCTGAGTAGCCATGTTTCACCCCCTGTTGTTTAACGACAGACGCCCCACCGCCTGTCGACCGATGTTGAAAGACCAGCCGCGTCCCTGCCGAAAATTGTCGCACGCCCGGAATGCCCGAGCCCGGCAGACATCAATTGTGTCAGCGTACCTGTATCAGCGCACCTGAAGGCCCCAACGTCGCCCAGCCGCGGCCAACGCATTGCGTGGCCGGTCACAGGCGGGTGGTAGCTCAAATGGTGATGGCTGCGGCGAAAATGTTCGCCGCGCTGTGCTCCCCAGCCCCTAATAGCGTCGCGTTACCCGTTGTTGCCGGTCGGGCTTATTTTATGCAACGCTCATATTAGGACATTATTAACCCTTCCGGAGAGGAAGCGTCAACAACCAACATGCATAACAGTTAATATCTGGGGGCGACGTCCGTTCCTGCTCATCGCCACAGGACCGGCTGCACGGCGACCAGAAGCATCCGGAATATATCCGCCGAGAACGACTCCAAATTGCGGCAGACGGCCACCGAATCAGCTGGCTTTCATCGTTTTTTCTTTGTGCCGCGAAGAAAGCGAAGATTGTGCGGAAACAAGCTGCAGGAGGCAGGGTGGCTCAAACAGACCGCTGCGCCGATCCCGATTGGCCGCGGACGGATCGAGCTAGCCGCCAACCAGCGACAGGCCGCGGGCACGCTCGCGCAGCAGGGACAGCAATTCACCGCGCCGGGCTTCCGGCGTGTCGACGGGCAACACGAAACACAGCGTCTTGTTGATGGCGCCGTGGCCGTCGTGGATCGGCGCGGCCATGCACCATGTGAAGCGGTCGGCAAGGGCGGCGGTTTCGCTAAAACCTTGCCGGCGCGCCAGGGCGACGTCGGCGAAGAATTCCTCGGGCGCGATGACGCGGCCATCGGGCAGCTTGTAGTCGCCGGCGGGAATGAAGTTCTTCATTTCCTCCTCGCTCATATGGCCGACAAGCAACCGTCCCGACGCCGTCCACGGGATCGACACCTCGACGCCGACATCGCTGGAGATGCGGAACGGGCCGGGCGAATCCCGGCAATCGAGGACGACATATTTGTTGCCGCGCAGGCCGCACAGCTGGACCGTCTCGCCGGTCTCGGCGGCCATCCTGTCCAGCGTCTCGAGGATGCGCCGGTAATGCGCGTTGTGATGCGAGTAAGCCCAGCCGAAGAGATGCATCGCCCTACCGAAATAGACGTAGCCTTCGGTGCCGACATTTTCGAGCATCTCGGCTTCGAGCAGGCTGTTGACGATTTCATAGGTGGTCGAGCGCGGCGCGCCGATCATCTTGGCAATGTCGCCGACACGCATCGGCGCGCGGTGCCTGAGCAGCGCTTCGAGCAACATGATGACGCGGTCGATGCCGCGGCGGCGCTCGCCATTCTGTGGCGCGATGCCGCCCGCTTCGATCAGTTCAGTCACGCCGTCGCTCATCATTAGCATCCGCTCAAAATCATTTTTTGGTCCTCGTCTCAAGACGCTTGAAAGAAGTCAAGGCTCAGTCTAGCATCCCCTTTGTCCGATATACAGACATGATGTCTGAAATACCGGACAAAAGTGAACCGGGCAGAGAAAGTCCAGACGAGAAGACAGGCGGTTGCCGCGACGCGGCAACCGAGTGGTTTTCTCGTGCCGACCCTGCACGTCCGGACACAACCACAGAAGGGGAACAATCATGATGAAACCATCGTTTTTCGCATCCGCCAGCGCCCTTTGCCTCGGTCTCGTCCTGGCTATCGGCGTGGGCTCTGAGGCCAATGCCGCCGCCAAATGCATCAAGGGCGACCGCAAGGCGCCATACACGATCGGCTGGGCCAACATCTATTCCGTGCCGACCTGGATGAAGCAGACGCAAGGCACGATCGAAGCCGAAGTTGAGACGTTGAAGAAGCAGGGGCTGGTCGACAAGCTGGTCGTGACCGACGCCCAGGGCGACGCCAATGTGCAGATCCAGCAGATCCAGTCGATGATCGATTCCGACGTCGACGCCATCATCCTGATTGCCGGTTCGTCGACCGCGCCGGCGCGCGTGATCGCGGATGCTTGTGCCAAGGGCATTGCCATCATCAACTTCGACAGCCTTGTCGATACCGACCAGGTCACCGCCAAGGTCAACACCGATTCCTCGCAGTGGGGCGACCAGGCGGCCAAGTTCCTGATCGACGCCATCGGCGGCAAGGGCAAGATCCTGATCCTCAACGGCCCGGCCGGCGTTTCCGTCAGCGACGACAGGCGCAAGGGCGCCGATGCCGAACTCAAGGCGCATCCCGACGTGACGGTGCTTGCCGAGACCAACACGCCCTACAATGTCGCCCCCGCCCAGGAAGCCGTGACCAGCCTGCTGTTCGCCAACCCCGAGATCGACGGCATCCTTTCGCTCGGCGGCGCGCTGTCGGCGGGCGCGGTGCTGGCGCTCGACAAGCAGGGTCGCGACCAGGTGCCGATCACCGGCGAGAATGCGCGCCAGTTCCTCGAACTGTGGAAGGAAAAGGGCCTGAAGAGCTGGGCGACCATGCAGCCGAACTGGCTCGGCGCCTTCGCCGCTTACACCGCCGTCCAGGCGCTGGAGGGCAAGGACGTGCCGGCTTTCGTCAAGATCCTGCTGCCGGTGATCGACAATTCCAACATCGACGAATACCTCGCCCGGGCCAAGGATTTCCCGGCTGACGGCTACATCTATTCGCCCTACGATGAGGAGCTGTTCAAGAAGCTGCTGGCCCAGAAATAAGCCTGAAGGGTTGTAGCATTGGCAACCATGGCTCCGCTCCTCGCGGCGCGGGGTGTGTCGAAGTCTTTCTTCGGCAACCCCGTTCTGCGCGACGTTTCCATCGCTCTCCAGCCGGGCCGCGTGCATGCGCTGCTCGGCGAGAACGGCGCGGGAAAGTCGACGCTGATCAACCTGCTGTCCGGGGCCTTGCGCCCGGACGGCGGGACAATCGAGGTCGACGGGCGCGCCGTGGCGCGTATGACGCCGGCGCTTGCGAGACAGGCCGGCATTGCTGTCGTGCAGCAGGAGCTCAGCCTGACGGCCAGCCTGTCAATTGCCGAGAACATCGGCCTCGGCGCCTATCCCAAGCGGTTCGGCCTGGTCGACTACTGCGCGCTTGCCGCACGGGCGAAGGCCGCATGCGAACTGGTCGGTCTTCATGAGCCGCTGTCGACGCCTGTCGGGCATCTGTCGCTCGGGCGCAGGCAGATGGTAGAAATCGCCAAGGCGCTCTACCGCAAGCCGGGCGTGCTCATCCTGGACGAGCCTACCTCGTCGCTGTCGGCGACGGAAACCAAGATCCTCACCGACTTGCTGGAGCGCTTGCGTAGCGAAGGCATCGCCATTCTCTACATCTCGCATCGGCTGAACGAAGTCATGACCCTCTGCCAGCATGTCACCGTGCTCAAGGACGGCATCTGCACGGCGGATCGGACCCTAGAAGGAACCGATGCCGCCGGGCTGGTGCGGCTGATGGTCGGGCGTGACCCCGGTGATCTGTTCCCGCAATGGCGGCCTTCCGCGTCGCCCGCCAACGCCGTCTCGGTCCGCAATTTTTCCGCCGGCCTGATGCGTGACGTCGATCTCGACATCAGGACCGGCGAAGTGCTGGGCATTGGCGGCCTGGTCGGGCAGGGGCAGGAGGATCTGTTGCTCGGCCTTTACGGCGCGATTCCGGCCAGGACGGCATCGGCGACCGTCAACGGCGCGTCGGGCCTGCCCGGCGGCGTGCCGAAAGCCAATGCGCTTGGCCTTGCCTATGTGCCGGCCGACCGCAAGCGCGAGGGCCTGCACCTGATCCACACCATCACGACCAACATGATGCTGCCCGCCTTCGCCAGGCTGCCGGCGCTGAAGCTGCGCAGCCGCCGGGCCGAGCGCGAGACGGCTAGAGGTCTTGCCGCCCAGCTTGGTATCAAGGGCGACCTCGCACGGCAGGCGCAGGCACTTTCGGGCGGCAACCAGCAGAAGGTCGCGCTGGCGAAATGGATGCCGCACGACCCGGTGGTGCTGCTGCTCAACGATCCGACGCGCGGCGTCGATGTCGAGACCAAGCGTGAGATCTATTTGATGCTCCGCGCCTTCGCCGCCGCCGGCAAGGCCGTGGTGCTGCTCAGCTCAGATACGCCCGAACTGGTGCATCTGTGCGAGCGCGTCGCGGTGGTGCGGGAAGGCCGCATCGCAGCCATGCTGGAGCGCGCGGCGCTGAGCGAGGAAGCCATCGTTTCGGCCGCGATGGGCGCCGAGAACCGGAAGGTCGCGGCATGAGCACTGTTTCTTCCGTGCGGCCCGCCGGCGCGCTCTATTGGCCGGTGCAGGCGCGCCGCAACATCGGTGTGCGCAGCCTGTTCGTCGTCGTGCTGGCATTTCTCATCGCCTACGGGTTCCTTTTCCCTGGCCTGTTTTCGGCCTCCGGCTTCGCCAAGTTCACCCAGAGCTGGTTCCCGCTGGCGCTGGTCGCCATGGCGCAGGCGATCCTCATGCTCACCGGCGGCATCAGCCTGGCGATCGGCGCTACCGTCAGCCTCGGAGCGGTCATTGCCGCGACGACGATGGCGGGACCTCTGGGCGTCACAGGCGGCGCCGCTGCGGTGGCGCTGACCGGCCTTGGCATCGGTGCTGCGACCGGCTTCATCGTCGTGCGGCTTCGCCTGCCGGCGATCGTGGTGACGCTTGCCGGCTCCTTCATCATCGGCGGTGCAGCACTGCTGATCCTGCCCAGGCCCGGCGGCGCCATTCCCGAATGGCTGTCCAACCTGCTTGCCGGCGACACGCCCACGGCCTTCGTGCTTTTGGTGGCGATCGTTCTTCTGTGGAAGCTCTATCTCGCAACGCCGCTGGGCTTGAGCCTCTATGCCGCCGGCGAGAACCCGGTCGGCGCCTATCGCTCCGGCGTGCCGGTCGATGCCGCGCGGGTCGCCGCCTATGCGATCAGCGGCCTTTTGTCGACAGGCGCCGGCCTGTTCGTCGCCGCGCAAACGGGCTCTGGAGATCCTGTCATCGGAGCGGCCTTCACGCTCAACTCCATCGCCGCCGCCGTGCTCGGCGGCATCGGCTTCCTCGGCGGGCAGGGCACGATGCGCGGCGCGCTCGCCGGCAGCCTGCTGCTCAGCCTGATGATCAGCGTCATGTTCTTCCTCGGCTTCACGCCGGTCGCCCAATATGTCGCCCAGGGTCTCATCATCATCGGCGCGGTCGCAATCCCGCAATTCCGCAAGGTGCAGCAATGACAGCATGGAAAGACAGCGCGGGCGGCAGGCGTGTCATGGCGGTCCTCTCCAGCCGGCCATTCCTGACGGTTGCCATCGTCGCCGCGGTCTGGATCGCGGCAAGCTTGGCTTCGCGCGGCTTTGGCGCCTATGGCCATCTGCGCTATCTGGTCGAGCTCGGCGCCGTCATCGGCCTGGTCGCGGCCGGCCAGACCTTTGTCGTGATCGCCGGCGGCATCGATCTTTCGGTGGCGGCCATTGTCACCGTCAGCGCCATCAGCCTGCCGTTGTTGTCATGGCAGGCCGATCCGACCGGCCTTGCCCCCGTGCTTGTCGTGCTGGCACTGACTACGATCATCGGCTTGGTCAATGGGCTCGGCGTGGCATTGTTGCGCGTCCACCCGATGATCATGACACTGGCCATGGCGACCTTCCTGCAGGGCCTGCTGATCATCATTGCCGGCGGCAGCGCCGTCACCGCCGAGAACCCGCTGGTCCATTGGCTCGGCAATGCGCGGCCGGCCGGGATTCCGGCCGGCGTGCTGCTGTGGGTGGCCGTTTCGGTGATTGTGTTGACGGTCATGCACGCGACGCCCTTCGGTGCCCGCATCTTCGCCATGGGCGCCAATCCACTCGCCGCTGCATTGTCCGGGGTGCCAGTCACGTCGACGACACTCGCCGTCTACGGTATCAGCGGCTTTACCTCGGGCCTCGCCGGCGTGCTTGTGCTGGGCATGAACGGGCAAGGCTATGTCGGGATCGGCGATCCCTATCTGCTCGCCTCGATCGCCGCCGTCGTGCTTGGCGGCACGTCGATCCTCGGCGGGCTTGGCACCTATGCCGGCACCATTCCCGGCGCGATCCTGCTGGTGACGATCACGGCGTTGATCACCGTCGTCAACGCGTCGCCCGGCTGGCGCAGCATCCTGTTCGGTTCGCTGATCCTGGGCCTGCTGCTGCTCTCAGGCCGGGAGCAGGCCCGCAGATGATGCATCGTCCAGCCGATAGATGCGTTTCGCGTTGCCGAAGAACAGAGCCGTCTGCTCGTCCGCGGAAAGGTCCGCTGCAATGGCCTTGAAGCTGTCGTACACCTCGTCGAACGATGCGTGCAGACCGGCGACCGGAAAATCGCTGCCGAACATGGCCCGCTGCGCGCCGAAGCAGTCGATGCAATGCAGGACGACCGGCCTCAGGCTGTCGAGCGTCCAGTCATGATCGTAGGCAACCAAGTCCGAGATCTTGACGGCGACATTGTCGCGCTCCGCCAGAAGCCGCAGCACGTCGCGCCACCTGCGCATGCCTTCGGCGTCGCGGTCGATCGGGCTGCCGCAATGGTTGAGGACGAATTGTTGGTCGGGGAACGCGGCGGCAAGCCGCGCCGCATCGCCGAGCTGGCGCGGAAACACCATCAGGTCGAAGGAGAGACGGTGCGCGCCAAGCAGGGAAAGGCCGGCGCGCCAGGCCGGATCGTCCATGATGCCATCGCGGGCGGCGAAGCGGCGCACAGGATCGGGATCCCAGCTCAATATATCGCGCACGCCGACGACGCGGCCGAATGCTGCCTGCGCCTCGAGCAGAGCAGGTGCTTCTCGGCTGGCAAGAGGTACGTGCACGACGTAGCCGGCAGCGACGCCGCGCGATTTGTCGAGCGTCTCCAGCCAGCGCGTTTCGCCAACGCAGTCTTCGCTCGCCCAGCCGGCCTCGACATGGACGGTGGCGACGACATCGTGCCCGGCGGCGTCGCGTCGATAATCCTCGGGGAGATAGTTGCGGCGCAGCGGGCCAAGTTTGCCCAGGCCGCCACGCTCGCCGGCCGTGGCGGCGAGCCAGGGATGCCGGCCGAGGCCGAGATCCCAAAGGTGATGATGGGCGTCGATGATCGGTCCGGCATAGGGTTTAGGCACGGGTCTCTCTCAAGGTCGGACCGGCTTCGGCATTCGATCCGGGCTTCTACATGCGACGGCGAAAGGGGTAGCATCGGATGAACGAAAACACACCGGTTCCGCCGCTTGTCGTGCGTGAAAATATTCTGCTCGACGACCGCATCCGCGGTGTGCCGCCCGGCACCTCCGAGCTGGACGGCAGCCTTGTCGGGTCACAGTGCTGGCATCCGGCCGAGGGTCGCATGTCGTTGCCGGTGCTGACCCTCGACGAAACAGCTTTCGCCACCAATCGCGACCTGTTCCTGCGCTATGCGCGTGAGCAGGGTGTCGCGATCGCGCCGCATGCCAAGACGCCGATGGCGCCCGATCTTGCCCGGTCGCTGGTCGAGGCTGGAGCCTGGGGCACGACCGTTGCCGATATCAGGCAAGCTACGGTGATGCTGAAAGCGGGGCTGACGCGGCTGATCATCGCCAATGAGGTCGGCGGCACAGGTGGCGCGAACCGGCTGGCGACGCTCGCCGGTGCCTGGCCAAACGCCGAGCTTCACGTTTTTGCCGACTCGGTCGATGCCGTGAATGCGCTAGCCGGGGCCTGGCGTGCCAGTGGGGCGCTCGCTCCCTTGCGCGTGCTGGTCGAACTTGGGGCGGGCAGGGCGGGCGCACGGACCACCGCCGAGGCCGAGGCGATCGCCGATGCGATCACGGCAACCAGCGGGCGGCTACTGATTGCCGGTGTCGCAACCTATGAAGGGGCCGCGGCGCAACCCGATCCCGGCCGCACGAACGAGGCGGTATCGGCGCTGCTGGCGACGACAGCCGACATGTTCCTCAGGCTGCGCGCCCGCGTCGGCGGCGGCGTGCCGCTGATCGCCACGGCCGGCGGTTCGATCTTCTTCGACAAGGTGGTCGCAGCACTTTCGCCTGTGATTTCAAGGGACGGCAAGGCGACGCTGGTGCTGCGCAGCGGCGCCATCTTCTTCCACGATCATGGGATCTATGACCGCTCGCTCGGCACGCTCGACGCCCGCAAGGGTTTTGCGATCGGTGGCGTCGATGCGTCCGCGCGCAACTCCGTCCGTCCGGCCTTGCGCGTCTGGGCCGAAGTGCTGTCACGGCCGGAATTCGGCCTCGCCATATGCGGCATGGGCATGCGTGACGTCTCATTCGACCAGGGCTTTCCGACGCCGCTGACGGTGTTCCGCGACGGCAAGCCGGTTTCGTCGCAGCCGAGGGCCGAAGTCTTCAAGCTCAACGACCAGCACGCCTTCCTGTCGCTTCAGCCGGGCGCGGACATCGCCGTCGGCGACGTCGTCGAATTCGGCATCTCGCACCCCTGCACCTGCCTCGACCGCTACCGCGTGATCTTTGGTGTCGACGATACCGGGCACATCCGCCACGCCTTTCCAACCTATTTCGGCTGATCAGGCCCCCAAAAGAGAACCACGAAAGGATCCGATATGATCAAGTATTTCCAGTCCGGCCCGCGCATGTCGCAGGCTGTCGTCTATGGCGGCCTCGTGCACATAGCGGGCCAGGTGGCCGACGACCGCAAGGCCGGCATCGAAAGCCAGACCAGCGACGTGCTGGCCAAGGTCGAGGCGCTGCTGGCCGAGGCCGGCAGCAGCAAGTCGAAGCTCGTCGCGGTCAACATCTTCCTGCCGCAGATCGGCGACTTCGAAGCCATGAACAGCATCTACGACGCCTGGGTCGATCCTGAGCGCCTGCCGGCTCGCGCCTGCGTCGAGGCGCGCCTTGCCGATCCCGATTTGCGCATCGAGGTCACCGCGGTCGCGGCGGTCTGAGGCCATGCATACCGGCCTCGTCCACACGCTCGACTTCGACCGCGCCGGCAAGATGCTCGGTCACCTCAGCATCCCGTTCTCGATCGACCGTTCGCCCTATTTCCAGATCAAGGTGCCGATCTGCCTGATCCGCAACGGCGAAGGCCCGTCACTGCTTTTGATGGCCGGCAACCACGGTGACGAATATGAGGGCGAGCTGTCGCTGGCAAAGCTGGTGCGCAGGCTCGACCCGAAGCAGATCAAGGGTCGCATCACCATCCTGCCGATGGCGAATACGCCGGCGGTGATGGCCGCCAAGCGCTGCTCGCCACTCGACGGCGGCAATCTCAACCGCGCCTTTCCGGGCGATCCCTCTGGCACGCCGACCAGCCGGCTCGCCAAGTTCCTGGAGACGGATTTGTTCCCCCGCCACGATGTCGTCTTCGACATCCATTCGGGCGGCACGTCGATGGAGCATCTGCCGACCGCGCTGGTCGAGCGCAACGCCGATCCCGGGTGCCACAAGCGCGGCGTGGAGCTGATGCGCGCGCTCGGCATGCCCTATGGCTTCGTCGCTGACAACGGTCCATCGTCGCCGACCTCGATGGGCGCGGCGCGCCGGGCCGGCGCCATCGGCGTCAGCGGCGAGTTCGGTGGCGGCGGTACCGCTACAGTCGATTCGATGGCACTCACCGCCCGCGCGTTGGACAGTCTCATGGTTGCGTTGGGCGTAGTCGAGGCGCCAGTCCTGGCGCCGGAGGCCGTGCCGGCGGCGCCGACGCGGTTGTTGTCGCTGTCCCGTCACAGCCAGGGCATCTATGCCACTCGCCGCGGCTGGTTCGAGCCGGCAGTCAGGCTCGGCGATAATGTGACTTCAGGAGAATTGGCCGGCTGGTATCACGATCTCGAGCGGCTCGATCTCGCTGAGGAAGCCCTGCACTTCGCCGAAGGCGGCATCGTGCTGTCGCGTCGGCTGCATACGATGTGCGAGGCGGGGGACTGCCTCATGCAGGTCGCCGAGCCGGTCGAGGGCTGACCATGAAGCCGTGCCAGGATCAGGACTGAGGATATTTCATGCAGGTTTCGATGTGGACCTATCCCTGGGACATCCAGGATCTCGGCCTGGATGCGGTCGAACGCGACCTCGTGGAGCGCGCCGGGCTCAATATGATCAGCCTGGCGACCTCCTATCATGCCGGCCGCTTCCTGCAGCCACGCAGTCCGCGCCGGAAAGCCTATTTCCCGGAGGACGGCACCATCTATTTCAAACCGACGGCCGCGCGCTGGGTGAGCCTCGCCATCCAGCCCAAGGTGGCCGACGTGATCACGCAAGGCGGCGACGTTCTCGGCAATCTTGTCCGCCGGCGCGACGCTGGTGGGCTCGGGGTTTCGTGCTGGACCGTCTGCTTGCACAATACGCGCCTTGGCATGCTGCATCCGCAGGCCGTGACCCGCAACGCCTTCGGCGATGCCAATTACTACAATCTCTGTCCCTCGCATCCGGATGCGCGCGCCTATGTCCGCGCATTGGTCGCCGATATCTCGCATGGCTACAGGCCGGACCGGATCGAGCTCGAAAGTCCGTCCTTCATGGGTTTTGCCCATGAATACCATCACGAGAAGGATGGCGTCGGGCTGACGCCGGAAGACGACTTTCTGCTGTCGCTGTGTTTTTGTCCCGCCTGTCTCGCCCGTGCGGCTCAGGCCGGGATCGACGGTGAAGCAGCGCGCAAATTGGTCAGGCAATGGATCGCCGAGACCTGCGAGCGCGCGGTGCCGGAACGGCGCTTCGCCGATTTTCCCACCGGCGGTCTCGATGTCTTTCTCCCGTGGCCGGAGCTGCACGCCTATCTCATCTGGCGGTTCGAGCCGGTGACCAGTCTGGTCGCGGAACTGCGCGAGGCCGCTCACCCCGGCACGCGTGTCGTCATCATCGATCTGAAAGACGGCTGGCTTGGCGGCTGCGATCTCGAAGCACTCGGCAAGGTCTGCGACGGCGCGATCCTGTGCGCCTACGACATGCAGGCCGGCGATGTCGCAAGCCTGATGGCGGCGGGTCGCGCGGCGCTCGGACCTGAAAAATTCCTTGGTACAGGCTATCGCCTCTTCTATCCGGAGATGGCCGGCCCCGAAGTGCTCGCCGCCAAAGTGAAGCCGGCGAAAGCGCCGAGTGTCGATGGCATCAATTTCTACAATTACGGCCTTGTTCCGGCCGCCCGGCTCGACTGGATAGGGGCAGCATTGTCTGCTTGAGCACGCCGACACGGCCAGCGTCGGTGCGGGCGATCGGGAACGCCGTGCGATGGCGCCCGATGGGTGCGCCGGTGCGGTTTCTCGCCGCGGCTCCGACACCAGGCAGGAACGATCTGCGGGTTGATGCATTTTGCCCTTGGCCAATCACGAGGGGATCCATGCGAATTGCTCATGTCGCGCCGCTTTACGAGTCGGTTCCGCCCAGGCTGTATGGCGGCACCGAGCGCATCGTTTCCTACCTGACCGAGGCGCTGGTGGATTTGGGCCATGAAGTGACGCTGTTCGCCAGCGGCGACAGCCGGACCTCGGCGAAGCTGGTGCCCGGGCGCGAATGCGCGCTTCGGCTTGATCCGCGCCCGAAGAAATCCGAAGTGGCGGCGCATCTTGCGATGCTGGCGGAGGTGCGCGAGCTGGCTGACCAGTTCGATGTCATTCATTTCCACCTTAGCCACTTCCTGCATTTTCCCTTCTTCAAGGATATGGCGGAGCGAACGGTGACGACACCGCATGGCAGGCTGGATTATGTCGATCTGGCGCCCGCCTATCGGCGCTTCCCGCGCTTTCCGATGATTTCCATCTCGCATAGCCAAAGGACAGGGCTGGCCGACGCCAACTGGCTGGCGACGATCCAGCACGGGCTGCCGGTCGATATCTACCAGCCGATTTTTGAGACGGAGGCTGAAGAGCCTTACCTTGCCTTCCTCGGCCGGTTTTCGCGCGACAAGCGGCCGGACCGCGCCATCGAGATCGCCAGGCGTTCGGGATTGAGGTTGAAGCTTGCGGCCAAGATCGGCGACGACGATCGCCCCTATTTCCACGAGGTGGTCGAGCCGCTGATCGACGGCGACCGCGTCGACTATGTCGGCGAGATCGCCGAAGGTGAGAAGGCTGAATTCCTCGGCAGGGCTGCCGGCCTGCTCTTCCCCATCGACTGGCCGGAGCCATTCGGTCTTGCGCCGATCGAGGCGATGGCCTGCGGCACGCCGTCGATCGCCTGGAACTGCGGCGCCTTGCCGGAGATCATCGACCAGGGCGTGACCGGCTTTGTCGTCAATTCCATGGACGAGGCGGTGGCTGACGTGCCGGCTCTGCTTCAACTCGACAGGCGAAAGGTGAGGGCCGCCTTCGAAAAGCGGTTTTCCGCGCAGAGAATGGCCCGCGACTATGTAGCCGCCTATGTGCGTCTGCTCGCCGGCTCAACCGAAGCGAAGGCCTCGTGAGCGATAGCGCTTGACCTGGGGCGTGGGGAGCAAACAGGAAAGATGTGACGGATGACAGAGCTCGACGAGCGCAAGCTTGATCCCGCCGTGGCCCTTGCCTCCCTTGACGAGACCGCGCCACGCGAGCCGCATCGGCTGTTCGCGCTTAAGCAGGGTGACTGTTTTGCCGTCACCGATGCCTATGGCGATATCAGAGGCGCCGGCGACGGGTTCTTCCGCGACGACACGCGCGTGCTCTCGGAATTCCGGCTGACGGTCGGCGGCAGGCAGACATCGCTGCTCGGCGCCTCGCTCAGCCAGGACAATGTGCTGTTCACCAGCAACCTCACCAACCTGCCAATGCAGAGTGTCGGCGGTCGCGACATTCCGCAGGGCGCGATCCATATCGAGCGCGTCAGGCTGTTGTGGCAGGACCGGCTGTTCGAACGCATCACGCTTTCCAATTACAGCCAGGAAACCTCGGCCATTCGTGTCTCTCTGCACTTTGCCGCCGACTTCCGCGACATGTTCGAAGTGCGCGGCTCGACGAGGCTAAAGCGCGGCATGGCGCATGCGGCCGAGATGGATGCGACATCGGTGCTGCTTCGTTATGACGGACTGGACGGGTTGGCACGGCTGTCGGCGATCTCGTTCTCGCAGGCGCCCGATCAACTGACGGAGAGCCGCGCTGATTTCCTGATCGCGGTGATCAAGCGCAGCAGCAAGGTGCTCTATATCGAGGTCGGTCCGGAGGCGGCGGACCCCCCCGACCGCGATCGCTTCCGCGCCGCTGCGGCGCGCGCCCGCTTCGGCATGCGGGCCAAGCGCCGCCACGGCGCCACCGTGCACAGTTCGGGCCGCGTCTTCAACGATTGGGTCGAGCGCGCCCGTGCCGATGTGGCGCTGCTCACCACCGAGCTTGCTACAGGACCCTACCCCTATGCGGGCATCCCCTGGTTTTCGACGGCATTCGGCCGCGACGGCGTCATCTCGGCGCTGCAGATGCTGTGGCTCAACCCCGGCCTGGCGCGCGGCGTGCTCGCCTTCCTCGCCCAGCACCAGGCGACGGAGACCTCGCCGTTCAGCGACTCGCAGCCGGGCAAGATCATGCACGAGACCCGCAAAGGCGAAATGGCGGCGCTGCGCGAGCTTCCCTTCGGCCGCTACTATGGCGGCGTCGACACGACGCCGCTCTACATCCATCTCGCCTGCGCCTATGCGGACCGTACGGGCGACATGGACTTCATCGACAGGCTGTGGCCGTCGCTCACTGCCGCCGCCGAATGGACGGAGGAGGCGAGCCGGGCGACCGGCTTCGTCACCTATCAGCGTGCCGCCGAATCCGGCCTCGCCAACCAGGGCTGGAAGGACAGTTTTGACTCGGTCTTCCACGCCGACGGCCGCATTCCCAAAGGCCCGATCGCGCTCGTCGAAGTGCAAGGCTATGTCTTTGCCGCCTTCCGTGGCCTGGCGGCACTTGCGCGCCGCCGAGGCGGATACGCACAGGCCGAGCATTGGGAGAGCCGCGCCGAAGAGATGCGGATCGCCGTCGAGCGTGACTTCTGGCTGGACGATCTCGGCTTTTACGCCCTTGCTATCGACGGCGCTGGCGAGCCCTGCAAGGTGCGGACCTCGAATGCCGGGCATCTCCTCTTCGTCGGGCTTCCCGAACCGGCGCGGGCGCAGATGGTCGCCGATCAGCTTTTGTCCGCGTCCTTCCATTCGGGCTGGGGGCTGAGGACGCTCGCCGACGATGCCGTGTTGTTCAACCCGATGTCCTACCACAACGGATCGATCTGGCCACATGACACCGCCATCTGCGGCGTCGGCCTGGCGCGCTATGGCGAGCGCGAGAGCGTGGTCCGGCTGATGAGCGGCACGTTCGAGTCCGCCGTGCATTTCAACATGCGGCTGCCGGAGCTGTTCTGCGGCTTTACTCGCTCGCCGGGCGAGGCGCCGATCGCCTATCCGGTCGCCTGCCTGCCGCAGGCCTGGTCGGCGGGCTCGGCCTTCATGCTGATGCAGGCCTGTCTCGGCCTGGAGATCGACGGCTGGGATGGCCAAATCCGGGTGACACGGCCAAGGCTGCCAATCGGTATCGACACGCTCACGTTGCGGCATCTGAATGTCGGCGAAATGGCTGTCGACCTGACCTTCCAGCGCGTAGGCGACCGGGTGGTGGCCTTTCTCGCCGATCGCCATGAAGGTTTAGTGCCGCTGATCGTCAGGACGTAGGCGGGATCGGAAAATATCGGAACCGATGGGCCGTTTGTGCGTTGCACAACCGTACCGCCTTATGGCGACCTGTCGCCGGCGACCGGCGGTGGAAATCGAAACAAGAAGAATGAGGCCTGCTATAGGGCCGGTGGCAAGTTGGCGTTTCAATGACTGATTATGGCAGCGACTTTCTGTGGATTCTGATCCTGGCTAGTCTCGGACTTTCCGCTCTCGCGGTGTTTTTCTCGATATCCCGAAGGCATCGCGACAACACACCAGTCGTCCACAGCGCAGGCGAGGACGTCGCTTCTGAAGCGGCGCGCAAGGTGCTCAGGGAAATCGAAAAGAACGGTCAGTCTGTCGATGCGGCGCTGGTCACCTGGTCGCCCGAAACCTTGCGCAAGATTCTTCACGAGGACCTGCCGGAGGCGCAGGTTATCGTGGTTTCGAACCGCGAACCCTATATCCACAACGTCAAGGGTGATGGCGTCGAGCTGGTGGTGCCGGCCAGCGGACTGGTCTCGGCACTGGAGCCGATTACTCGCGCTTGCAGCGGAACCTGGATCGCCTATGGGGGCGGGACGGCGGACCGCCAGATGGTCGACGAGGACGACCGGGTGCAGGTGCCGCCCGGCAATCCCTCCTACGCCTTGCGCAGGGTCTGGCTGACGGAGGAGGAATATCAGGGCTACTATCTGGGCTTTGCCAATGAGGGCCTGTGGCCGCTCTGCCATATCGCCTTCACCCGGCCGATCTTCCGCGCCTCCGACTGGGAGGCCTATGAGGCCGTCAACCGCAAGTTCGCCGACACGGTGGTCGCCGAAGCGCGCAACGAACGACCGATCGTGCTGGTCCCGGATTACCATTTCGCGCTGCTGCCGCGCATGATCCGCGAACGGCTGCCCGAAGCGATCGTCATCACCTTCTGGCACATCCCCTGGCCGAATTCGGAAGTGTTCAGCATCTGCCCATGGCGCGAACGCATCCTCGACGGGCTGCTCGGCAGCTCGATCATCGGCTTCCACACTCAGTTTCATGCCAATAATTTCACCGAAAGCGTCGATCGCTTCCTCGAAAGCCGTATCGAGCGGGCAGATGCGGCCATCTCCTATGGCGGCCAGACAACGCTGGTGCATGCCTACCCCATCTCCATAGAATGGCCGGCGGAACTTCTGGCAAAACTGCCTGATGTCGATACATCCCGCACCAGCCTGCGCGAGCGGTTCGGACTGAAAGCGGACGTCAAGCTGTGCGTCGGCGTCGAACGCCTCGATTACACCAAGGGCATTCTCGACCGTTTCCAGGCGCTGGAAGAATTGTTTATTCGGTATCCCGAATGGGTTGGGAAGCTGGTTCTCCTGCAGATCGCGGCACCCAGCCGCGGTACGCTGCCTGCCTACAAGCAACTCCACGATGAATGCCATCGCTATGCCGAAGAACTCAACCAGCGCTATGGCAGCAAAGGCTACAAGCCGGTGGTCATGGTGGCCGAGCATCACTCGCAGGAACAGGTCTACGAGATCTATCGCGCCGCCGACATCTGCATGGTCACCAGCCTGCATGACGGCATGAACCTCGTCGCCAAGGAGTTCGTCGCGGCGCGCGACGACGAACAGGGTGTGCTGATGCTCAGCACGTTTGCCGGGGCCTCGCGAGAACTGCTGGAGGCACTGATCGTCAATCCCTACGATCCGGCAATGATGAGCGAGGCGCTGTTGCAGGCGCTGACCATGACGCCCGAGGAGCAGCGGCAGCGCATGCGCCCGATGCGCGAGATGGTCCGCGACAACAATGTCTATCGCTGGGCCGGCAGCATGCTCCTGGATGCGGCCCGCCTGCGCAAGCGCAGCGAGCTTGACCGGGTCACCGCCGTCGCCGAGCGCTCGGCGAACGCAAACGTCGACAATGTCGTCTCCATGGTCGAGCGCAGACGCATGGCGGCCGGACTACGATGAGGATCGCAAAGCCGATGACACCGAATTTGCCGGAGGGAAAATGGGCACTTTTCCTCGACATAGACGGCACCTTGCTCGAACACGCCGCGCATCCGGACAGCGTCTCGGTCAGCGATGAGTTGCGCCAGCTCATGCAAACGATGGAGCGGCGACTGGACGGTGCCGTCGCCTTTGTCACCGGACGCTCGGTTTCCGCGGTCGACCGGCTGTTTCATCCCCTGAAGATGCGCGTCGCCGGCCTTTACGGGCTGGACCACCGGCTGACGCCGGACGGTCCGGTCGAGGCTGCGGACGAACCGGCCGATATCGCCGCATTGGCCGACGAGATCGAAGCCGAACTCGGCAAGGGTGTCTATGTCGAACGCAAAGGTCCGGTTCTGGCGGTCCATACGCGCGCCGCACCGCATCTGCTGGCGCGGGCAACCAGGCTGGTCGAGATGGCGCTGGACCGGCTGCCCGAGGGATATCGGGTGATCGCCGGCAATGCCGGGGTGGAACTGATGCCGCTCGAAGCCGCCAAGGGAGCGGCCATCCGGCGCTTCATGGAAATCCCGCCCTTCATCGGCCGGCGCCCGGTGTTCCTCGGCGACGACACGTCGGACGAGAACGGCTTCGAGACTGTCAATGGCGAAGATGGGATCTCGATCCGGATCAAGCCGCGAGGCCCGACCGCGGCGCGCCATGTGATTGCCGACGTCACCGATGCCATCGCCTGGCTTCAGGCCAATTTCGGTGACCCTGCCAAGGGCGCCGGTCGCGATGCCGCCGAATAGGCCTTAGCGGTTCATCGTTTCACGGAAACGCCGAACCGCTCTATCTCTTTGTTTTGACGCAATTTCGGACGGAAAACCGCTACGCACTTTTCCTGGAATTGCCCTAGACCGGAAACAGGAAGGCGGCGCCCGGATCGAAAAAGACTTGTCGGCGGTTGGGGGTGGCATCGTGCGCGGCCATGGCGGCGGAGGTCGGCCTGATGTCGATCTCTTGTCCGGTGGTGGTGCGCGCAACGATGCGCCGGCGTTCGCCATAGAAGGCGATGTCGACGACATCGACGGTGAGTTCGGCGCTCGCCGGGTTCCGCTCCAGGCGAAACGCCTCGGGACGGATCATCAATCTGGTCTTTTGTCCCCGTTCGAAACTGCTGTTCGCGCTTATGCCTGAGACGAGCGAGCCGTCGGCGAGACGGATGGTTGCCGCGCCGCCGACCGTTTCGAGATGCTCGGCGGCCAAAAAGTTCGAATTACCGATGAAGCCGGCAACGAAATCGGTCGCCGGCCTGAGATAGAGGTCCTCGCCGGTGCCGGTCTGCTCGATGCGGCCGTCCTTGAACAACGCGATACGGTCCGACAGGTGCAGCGCCTCTTCCTGGTCGTGGGTGACGTAGAGAATGGTGACGCCGGTCTCGCGATGGATGCGGCGGATTTCGGCCTGGATTTCCTCGCGCAGCTTCTTGTCGAGCGCCGAGAGCGGTTCGTCCATCAACAGGATCGGCGGATCGTAGGCCAGCGCGCGGGCGAGCGCGACGCGTTGCTGCTGTCCGCCCGACAGCGCGCCGGGCAGCCTTTCGGCAAAGCTCTCCAGCCGCACCAGAGCCAGCATGTCGGTGACTTTCTTCTTCACCTCGGCGTCGGGTCGGCGGCGAACGCGCAGCGGAAAGGCGACGTTCTCGGCGACGCTCAGATGCGGAAACAGCGTGTAGCGCTGGAACACCATGCCGATGTTGCGCTTGTGCGAGGGCACGGCGAGCAAAGACTTGCCCTCGAGCAGGACGTCGCCGGAGCTCGGATCCTGGAAACCGGCAATGGCGTAGAGCGTCGTCGATTTCCCGGAACCGGAGGGTCCGAGGAAAGTCAGGAATTCGCCCTTGGGAATATCCAGCGTCACGTCATGCACTGCCGTGAAGGCACCGAATGCCTTGCGTAATTTGCGGATCGAGAGGAAGGGCTGGGTCATGTCTTGAACTTTCGGCGCAGCAGGGCCGCCACGATCATCAGGGCAAGGGTCAGGCCGACCAGCAGGCTGGAGGCGGCGGCGATCACCGGGCTGAGGTCGGCGCGCAGACTGCCCCAGATCTTGACCGGCAAGGTCTGCAAGGTCGGGCTCGCCATGAAGATCGCGACGACGACTTCATCCCACGAGGCGAGGAAGGAAAAGATCGCGGCGGAAAAGATGCCGATGCGGATCGACGGCAAGGTGATCCGGAGCTTGGCCTGGAGCGGACTGGCGCCGCAGACGATCGCGGCATCCTCGATCGACTTGTCGAAGCCCTCGAGCGCGGTCGCGATCGGGATGATGGCGAAGGGTAAGGCAAGCACGGTGTGGGCGACGACGAAGCCGATGGTGGTGCCGCCCAGCCCAAGCCGGAGGAAGAAGGCGTAGATGGCGATCGCGAACACCACGACCGGCAACACCATGGGGGTCAGCAAGAGGCCGCGCAGGATTTCGCGCCCACGGAAATTGCCGCGCACCAGCGCGAAGGAAGCAAGCAGGCCGATCAGCACGGCAAGGATCGCCGTCAGCGCGGCGATGCGGGCGCTGGTCAGTGCTGCTTCGAGCCAGGACGGATCGGCGAACAATTCCTGATACCATTTCAGCGTCCAGCCGGGTGGCGGGAAGGCCAGCCAGCGCGACGAGCCGAACGAGAGCAGCACGATGAACACCACCGGCAGGAGCAGGAAGGCGGCGACGAGCGCGGTGAAGCCGAGCAGGGCAGTCTTCAGCCATCCCATGCGGTCGTAGTCGAGCAGCATCTCAGATGCCTCCCGTTGCGCGTCTGGCGCCAACGAGGCGCAGCTGCAGCGCATAGAGCGCCATGGTCGCGATAAGCAGGATGAAGGCTGCGGCGCTGCCCAGCCCCCAGTTGAGCAGCGACTGGATCAGTTGCGCGATCATCTCCGCAAGCATCATGTTCGAGGTGCCGCCGAGTAGCGCCGGGGTGACGAAATAGCCGAGCGACATGACGAACACCATCAGGCCACCGGCGGCGACACCGGGCAGCGACAGCGGCAGCAGGATGCGGCGGAAGGCCTGGAAGGGGCTGGCGCCGCAAAGGGCTGCGGCGCGCAGCGTCATCGGGTCGATGGCGCGCAAGGTACCGACCAGCGGCAGGATCATGAAGGGCAGCATGATGTAGACCATGCCGATGGTGACGCCGGTGAGGTTGTTGATGAGCGGCAGCGGCTGGTCGATGATGCCGGTGGCCATCAGCGCCCGGTTGATCACGCCGGTGCGCTGCAACAGTACCATCCAGGCATAGGTGCGGGTAAGCAGGTTGGTCCACATCGACAGGATGATGATGCCGAACATGACCGAGGCGAGCGCCGGCGGCATGATGGCCAGCATCCAGGCGACGGGAAAGGCAACGAGGACGGTGACGATGGTGACGACCGCGGCGACCAGGAAGGTGTTGAAGAAGACGCGCACATAGGTGCCGTCGCCGAGCAGTGCCGCATAGTTCTGCAGGCCGGGGGCGGGGTCGGTGACGCTGCGCAAGAGTAAAGCGAGCACCGGGACGACGAAGAAAAGCCCGATCAGCGTCAGCGCCGGCAGCAGGCCGCCAAGGCCTGCCGGCATCCGCATCGTCGCAATGCTCTGCTCAGTTTCCACCGACATGGCGTCACCCGGGTTGCGGAGCGGGACGACCGGGGCCGTCCCACTCCTTGTCACGTGATGGCGGGCTTACTTCGCCTGCCACGCATACCAGCGCTCCGCGATGGCATCGCGGTTGGCAGCCCAGTAGTTCATGTCGAGATTGATCTGACCTTCGACATGGGCGTCGGGCAGCGCCTTGACCGCATCGGCGGGCATTTCGGCCTTTGCCTTGGTGTTGACCGGCGCATAGCCGCTGGCTTCGGCGAATTTCGCCTGGCCGGTCGGGCTGCTTGCCGCGGCCAGGAACTTCATCGCCGCGTCCTTGTTCTTGGCGCCCTTCGGCACGACCAGCACGTCGGCGGCGGTCAGGTTCTGGTTCCAGGACACGCCGACATCGGCGCCGTCCTTCTCCAGCGCGAAGACGCGGCCGTTCCACAGCTGGCCGAACGCCGCCTCGCCGGAGGCGATCAGCTGCTGCGATTCCGCGCCGCCGCCCCACCAGACGATGTCGGACTTGATGGTGTCGAGCTTCTTGAAGGCGCGGTCGAGATCGAGCGGATAGAGCTTGTCGGCCGGCACGCCGTCGGCGAGCAGCGCAATCTCGATGACGCCGGGCGCCGACCATTTGTAGAAGGTGCGCTTGCCCGGATATTTCTTCACGTCGAACATGTCGGCCCAGCCTGCCGGTTCGCCGGAGACGGTGCCCTTGTTCCAGGCGAGGACGAAGGAATAGTAGAAGCTGCCGACGGCATGGTCGGTGGTGAAGCGCGGGTCAAGGTCGGCCTTCGGCACCGCCTTGAAGTCGATCGGTTCGAGCAGTCCATCCTTCGCCGCCTTGATGGCGAAATCCATCTCGACGTCGACGACGTCCCAGTTGACGCTGCCGGCGTCGACCATGGCCTTCAGCTTGCCGTAGTCGGTCGGGCCGTCCTGCAGGACCTTGATGCCGGATGCGGCCGAAAATGGTTCGGCCCAGGATTTGGTCTGGGCTTCCTGGGTCGTTCCGCCCCAGCTGGTGAAGACCATGTCCTCGGCTTTTGCGGCGGTGGTTGCCAGAAGTCCGGCAAGGATGCCGGCGAAGATCAGTTTCATGTCGTTCTCCTCTGTTGTTGTCGTTGTTCGTTGCACTGCCGGGTCATTTTTGCCCGGCCGTGTTCCCTGGTCCGCGGTGGCTACCGCATGACGAAAGGATCGGGGATCGGCTCGTCCGAGGTGCGGATCCAGACCGATTTCGAGCGTGTGTAGTCGCGGATGGCGTCGAGGCCGCCTTCGCGGCCGAGCCCGGACTGGCCGTAGCCGCCAAACGGCACCAGTGGCGAGACGGCGCGGTAGGTGTTGATCCAGACGACGCCGGCGTGGATGCCGCGCGCCATACGATGCGCCCTGGCGAGATTGGTGGTGAAGACGCCGGAGGCGAGACCGAAGGGTGTATCGTTGGCGAGCGACAGCGCCTCAGCCTCGCTGTCGAAGGCGAGCACGCTCAGCACCGGTCCGAACAGTTCCTCGCGCACGCAGGCCAAGGTCTGATCCGCTGCCTCGATGATTGTCGGCGCATAGTAGAAGCCGTCAGCCTTGCCCTTGGGCCGCGCACCGCCGGTGACCAGATGACCGCCGCCAGCAAGGCTTTCGGCGACGATGCTTTCGATCCGCTCGTGCTGGCGCAGCGTGGCGAGCGGGCCCATTTCGGTGTTGGGATCCTGCGGGTCACCGATTGCGATGGCTTCGGCCTTCCGCTTCAGGCGGGCGAGGAATTCATCCTTTACGGACCGCTCGACCAGCAGTCGCGAGCCGGCGACGCAGCTCTGGCCGGTGGCAGCAAAAATGCCGGCCACGACGGCGTTGGCGGCGCTGTCCAGATCGGCGTCGGCAAAGACCACGACCGGGCTTTTGCCGCCAAGTTCGAGCGTCGTATAGGCAAGATTTTCGGCCGTGTTCCTGACGATTTGCCTGGCTGTCGAGGGACCGCCGGTAAAGGCAACGCGGGCGACCAGAGGATGGCTGGTCAAGCGGCGCCCACAATCATGGCCGAAGCCGGTCAGGATGCTAACGGTGCCGGCGGGAAATCCGGCTTCGTGGACGAGTTCGGCGAAGGCGAGCAGCGGAGCCGGACCGTCCTCGGATGCCTTGAGAACGACGGTGCACCCCGCGGCGAGCGCCGGGCCGAGCTTGACCGCCGACAGGAAGAGCTGCGAATTCCACGGCACGATGGCGGCGACGACGCCGATCGGCTCCGGCCGGATCGTCACCTCCATATCGGCCTTGTCGATCGGAACGAACGAGCCTTCGTGCTTGTCGGCCAGCCCGCCATAATAGCGGTAGTAGTCGCCGACATAGGCGATCTGGGCGCGGGTCTCGCGGATGATCTTGCCGGTGTCACGGGTCTCGAGTTCGGCCAGCCGATTGGCATTGGCGACCACCAGATCGCCGAGCTGCACCAGCAGCTTGCCGCGCGCCGTCGCAGTCATCGACGCCCACGGGCCGGAGCGCAGCGCCCGATGCGCCGCTTCGACGGCGCGGTTGACATCGGCAACCGTTGCGGCCGGCATCTGGGCCCACGGCATGCCCGCTGACGGATCGATGCTGTCGAACGTCTCCGTGGTCTCGGCGAACTGGCCGTCTATGTAGTTTTTGAATGCGACGGTGCTCATGTCGGCCCCGCCTCCTGGAAAGCCGGCATCACCTTGTCGATGAAGAGTTGCAGCGACTTCTTCTTGCGCTGGTGCGAGAGGCCGCTGTCGATCCAGATCGAGTACTGGTCGTAGCCTTGGGCTTCATAGGTCTTCAGCCTGGCGATCACCTCGTCGGCTTCGCCGATGACGAGATTCTGCCGGATCTTGTCCGGTGCGTATTGCGGCATGGCTGCGATCTCGGCCTCGGTCAGCGGCTCCAATATGCCCTGGCGCACCGGCTTCTTGTTCTGGAACCAGGCGCCGAACTGGCAGTAGAATTGCGACAGGTCCTGCGTCAGGCGATCGGCATCGGCTGCATCCTCGGCCACGAAGGTGTGCATCAAGAGCATGATCTCGGGCCGCTTTATCTCCGGATGGGCGACGCAGGCCGTATTGAAGCGCTCCATCAGGCTCGCCACTTCGCCATCGCCGGAGGCAAGTGGCGTCACCTGCACGTTGCATTTGTTGGCGACGGCAAAATCGTGCGAATTGGGGTCGCGCGCCGCCACCCAGATCGGCGGATAAGGCGCCTGCAACGGCTTGGGTGACGAGGTCGTCGCGGGGAACGTCCAGAACTCGCCCGAAAGTTCGAAGTCGCCGTCCCACAGGCCGCGCAGCGCCGGGATCATCTCGCGCATGCGCTGGCCCGCAACCCACGCGTCCAGGCCGGGGAAGAGCCGCTCGTATTCATAGCTGTAGGCGCCGCGCGCGATGCCGATGTCGAGCCGGCCGCCGGTGATGACGTCGGCCATCGCCGCTTCGCCGGCAAGCTTGATCGGGTGCCAGAAGGGCGCGACGATGGTTCCCGTGCCGAGCCGGATGGTGCTGGTCTTCGCGCCGAGATAGGCGATGTTGATGAACGGGTTGGGCGAGATGGTGAATTCCATGCCGTGATGCTCGCCGATCCAGGCGGTCTCGAAGCCGGCCTGCTCGGCCAGCAGCACCAGTTCCTCCAGATCGGCGACAAGCTCGGAATGCGGCTTCGTCAGATCCGAGCGTTCCATGTGGACGAAAAGCGAAAACTTCATCGGCTTCCCCTGCGACCGGATTGAAGAGCGGCGGGCGGTGCGGGCCTGGCCAATGGCCGGACTTCGCCTTCCACCTCATTGCCGACATAGACGCCAAATGCATCTTCGGTGCGTTCGCGCACATAGCGGGTCAGCATCGAACGAACCGCCGGGTCGGCGATGCTGAGACCGGCGATCTGGTCGATGTCGACAAGCCTGACCTGGCGATCGCCGGAGGCGGGGGCGTCGGCCGTCCCCCGGTAGTAGACATGCGAGCGCGTCGGATCCGCCGCGTCGTCCCAGACGGCAAACAGGAAGCCGAGCTGTGCGCCGACACCCTTCGCGGCAAGGCGCCCCTTCAGACTGCGGGCATCCTGCGGCGTCCCCAGCCCGCGGCCGGCCGGCAGTTCGTGCAAGCCATCCGGTGTTTCGAAGAACAGTACGCGGCCTTCGTTTTCGAGGATGGCGCCGACTTCGGTCCCTTGAGGTGCCGCCGCCAGCGCCTCCTGGCTGAGGCCCGGCGTGACATAGGTGCCGCGGCAGTAGCCGAGCGGCTGCGCGCCATTGTGGGTGAAGTCGCGGACACGGCCGATCAGGATCGAATGGTCGCCGGCATCGACCAGTTGTTCCATGTCGCAATCGAACACGGCGACCGAACCGTCGATCAGGGGATTGCCGGTCTGTCCGGATTGCCACGCCACGGCGGCGAACTTGTCGGCGGCCTTGGAGGCGAAGATGCCGGATTCGGTTTTTTGCGCCTCCGACAGGATGTTGATCGCGAAGCCCCTGGAGGTCGAGAAGGCCTGGTGTCCCAGCGCCTTCTTGGCAATGCAGACCAGCACCAGCGGCGGCTCGAGCGAGACCGACGTGAAGGAGTTGGCGGTGAAGCCGCGCGGTTCGCCTTCGGCGCCGATCGTCGTCACGATGGTGACGCCGGTCAGGAAGGAGCCGAGAGCGCGCCGGAATTCAATGGCGTCGAAAGCAGGGGCGGTGCCGACGGAAGCATCCGCCGTCCTGTCGAGAAACGCCTTGATATGGTGAGTCAGCTTTTGCGGCGAAGCAATTGTCATCATGTGCTTTTCGTCGCCCAGAACCAGGCATTGGCCGTTTGGCGCAAGCCGCGCCATCGCTGCCGACATGGCTGGCGTGGAGTTCCTGTCTTCCGATCCGGTCATGAACAGGGCTGGAGCCGCAAGACCGGCCAGACGCTCGACATGCTCGGTATCGGCACGGGCGAACAGACGGTAGGTGCGGGCGTAGCCTTGCGCGTCGACGCTTTCGAGCGCGGTGCGGGCGGTTTCGGCAGCGCCGACAAGATCGGCCGGAATCGGATCGCCGAACCAGCGGGCAATCGTTGCGGCAATGGCTTGTGGGTCGCCGTGACCGCCGAGCGCCGCCGCGCGCTCGCGCACCGCCTGGGCGAGGTCCGCAGGGCGGCGGAAGACCGCGTTGAGGCAGACGATGGAACTCACTCGGGACGGCGTGCGAAGCGCGATCTCCTGGGCGACGAGTGCACCCATGGAATGGCCGACCACGGCTACGGAAGCGAGGCCGAGATGGTCGAGCAAGGCGATTGCCTGATCGGCAAAATCTGACAGTTCGGCATTCTCCGGCGGCAGAGGTGAACCGCCATGGCCGAGCATGTCGATGGCGACCACATCGTGGCGGTCTTTCATCATCTCGATCTGAGGCTGCCAGATCGCGGCATTCATGCCGACGCCGTGGATGAACAGCACCGGCGCGCCGGAGCCGGCGCGGATGAAGCCGGTGCCATCGGGAGCCGTGCGTCGGATCAAGGCGGCGACGTCAGCCATGCAAATCACCGACCTCCTTGAGATCCTGATAGCGGTCGCCGATGCGATGGTGCGGACGGCCGCCGATGGAGGCGCCGAGCGCCACCACCAGTTCGTCGGGGGCGGGCGCGTCGCCGATCTGGAAATGCACGGTGAGATAGTGGGAGCGGCGGCCTTCGTCGTTCTTGTCCATCAGTGGGATCATGATCGGCGTGTTCGGTCCGCCGCGCAGATTGGTGAAGGCGAGATAGGTCTTGGCGCCGACGGCGCGGCGATAGTGGTTGCCGAAATGCAGCGTGTGGATCAGCGCCGATGCGTGCTCGATCTCGCCCGACGTGCCGCAGATGGCCGCCTTGCCGTAGCCTTCGATCGCCTCGCCGGAGCCGGCCACAGCGATGATTTCCCGCGTCAGCAATTCGCCCAGGACGGGAGCGATGGCGCGGATCTCAGGCGAAAGATCTTCGGTGAAACCGCGTCCGGCCCAGGGGTTCGTCAGCACCGCGGCGACGCCGATCAGACGCAGCGGCCGGGGTGCCGTCTTGCCGCCCTCGATCAGCGTGTTGTCGATGTAGGTGACGGTCTTTCGAATGGCCGGATTCATCAGATGTCCTTGGTCGCGATGGCGCCATGCAACGCCGTCATCCCTGTATCGTCTTATGGTATACCATGCTATGGAGTGCCAAGAACCTTGTCAACTGGTCATGGAATCTGTTTTGTGGCAGCGCGAGGAGGCGGAGAGAAAATGTCAGACGATACGCTGCGGATCGACCGCTCCGCCAAGACGCTGAGGACGCTGGCGCTGGAGCGCATGCGCGAGGCGATCATGGATTTCCATTTCCAGCCGGGCGAAAGGCTGGTCGAGCGGCCGCTTTGCGACCAGCTCGGCGTCAGCCGGTCGGTCGTCCGCGAGGTTCTGCGGCAGCTCGAAGCGGAAGGCCTGGTGCAAATGATCCCCGGCCATGGGCCCGCCGTGGCCAAGCCCGATCTCGGCCGCACCGACGAGATCTATGAATTGCGGGCGCTGCTGGAGGGCATCGCCGCGCGGGCCTGCGCCATGTCGGCCACGGACGAGCAGATTTCCTTGCTGGACAGCGCGCTGGCCAATCTGTTCGAAGCATGGGCGTCGGGGCAGCCGGTCGAGGTGATGCGGGCGACGGCCAGGTTCTACGAGGTGCTGTTCGAGGCGGCGGACAAGCGCATTGCCTGGGAAATCGTCAACGGGCTGAATGTCCGCATCAACCAGTTGCGCTCCATGACCATCGCCTCGGAGAACCGCCGCGAGCCGGCGATCGCCGAAATGACGGGGATCATGGATGCCATCCGCTCACACAAACCGGAAGAGGCCGAGGCTGCGGCGCGGCGGCATGTCGAATCCGCCTGGAAGATCGCGCGCAACGCGCTTCGGCTCGGCTCCCTGTGATGTCGTGCATGCAAAAACGACCCCTCGATCGAGGCCGTCTTCACATGCACTGGCGATAGCGACTACTTGCTGCCGCCGTTGGCCTTGACGCTGCTGCAGAATTCCGGATGGCTGTTGGTGGCGTTGGCGTTCTTCGCCTCTTCGTCGCAAGCCGCCATCATCGCGGTCTGGTCGTCAGGCGACAGCGCCTTCCAAGCCTTCACGAAGTCGTCGCTGCTGACCATCGTCTTCATGCTGGAGTCGGTATAGAAAGGCTGCATCTTGGCCGGATCATCAAGCGCAGAAGTACCGGTCTCCCCTGCGGCGAGAGCCGAGCCCGCGACCATCGAAAGCGTCATGGCGCCCAAACAGATCATCTTGATGTTCATGGTATAATCCTCCTGTTGCTTTAGGATCGTCGAAGCAACGATCAGAGGTCAAACGACAGGTCCGGATGAAGGTTCCGGTTTTTGCGCGAAAGGCCAAACCCGGTAAAATATTACCGAAATAAGTTTGAAACCTGTTCGAATTTTTCTCGCATGAGTCGGCTAAGCTGGCCTCGGGCCTGAAATTGTACCAGAACCTCATTGTCCTGCGCCTGGATTTAGTTCTTGTCCACCGGCTTCGAGCGCATCCTGGAAACGGTCTCGCGCTCGGCGCGCTTCGAGCGCAGCGGCGGCAGGCCGCGGTCGATCAGATCCATGTCCTCCAGCACCATGTCGCCCATGCGCTTGAAGGCGATGTCGAGCGCTCCGGCGCGGTGGGCCGAGCGCAGGAAGCCGGGCAGGGCGCGCACGGGATGGTCTCGAGCCAGCGGCTCTTCCGGGAAGACGTCGCTGGCGGCGACGATGTGGCCGCTGCGGACGGCGTCCATCAACGCCTGAAAGTCGACGACACCGGCGCGGCTGAGCAGGATGAAGGCTGCCCCTTCACGCATTTTCGTGAAGGCGTCGGCGCCGAGAAAGCCCTGGTTCTCGCTGGTCACCGAGGCGACGACGAAGACGAAGTCGCTGGTGGACAGGACATCGTCGAGCGAGGCCGGCTCGACGCCATTGTCGATGAGGATCGATGGCGGCAGCCAGGGGTCGAAGACTTTTGTCCTGGTTCGGAAGCCGGACAGCAGGCGATTCAGTGCACGCCCAAGGTCGCCGAAGCCGATGATGCCGACATCGGCGCCCGACAGCAGCCGCGCTTTCTGGTTGCCGTCGCCGCCCCACAACTCCTTGCCCTGCCGGAAGGCGACGTCGGCATCGACGATGCCGCGCGCAAGGTTGAGCGCCATGGCAAGGCCGAGTTCGGCGACCGGCTCGGCAAACACCAGCCCGGTGGTGACGACATGGATGCCGCGCTGAAACAGCGTCTCGTAAGGCATATTGTTGAGGAGGTTGGTCTCGACATTGAAGACGCAGCGCAGCGCCTTCAGGCTTTCGAGTGTCTTCGGCGCGATCGGTGGCTGGCCGACGATGTAGCGCGCCGCGGCCAGCACATCCGGCGGCAACCCGGCGACGCCTTCGGGCGTTGTTTCGACGATGCGATATTTCTTGCGAAAAAGCGCCAGCTGCGGCGGCGTGAAGATCAGGTCGAGCGTGCGGGGCTCGGGCGCGCTGATGACCAGCGGCAAAGCATTGTCGGGCATGATGCTCCTCCTGGCGCGATCGTATCACGCCATTCACATCTGTGTTTTACTCATGATTAAACGATTTACAACTGCGAAAAATCGATTTATCGGTTACGCCAACGGCGCGGCAGGCAGTGACCTGCCCTCGGGAGGAGGATAATGGCGCATCGGCAAGCCCAGCGGCGTTCGTCGATCCACGACGTGGCTAGCCGCGCCGGTGTGTCCGCGGCCACGGTCTCCAAGGTTCTGGCGGGCGTCACCACGGTGAAGCCCGAAAATGCGCAGCGTGTCTTCGATGCCGTCGAGCATTTGGGCTACCGTGTCGATCCGCTGGCCTCCGACATGCGGCGGGCGAAGCGCCGCATCATCGGCGCCATCATGCCCGAGTTCGAGAGCGAATTCTTCGGCCAGATGGTCAGCGAACTTGAGGGCCTCGCCGAGCAGCGCGGCTACACGCTGGTGGCTGCCTCAAGCCGTGAATCGGAAGCACGCGAGAAGGAGGTCCTTGCGCGCATGCATGACTGGCGGGTCGCCGGCGTGGTGCTGGCGCCGGTGCGCAATGAGCATGGCCCGGCAGCCGGCTTCATGAAGGCCAATGGCATGACCGGCGTGCTGATCGACCGGGTGCTTGCCGACGATGCCTTCGACACGGTCTCGGCCGACAGTGCTGCCGCCAGCGCAGAGGTGGCGCGCGAACTGATCGGCAAGGGGCACCGCCACATCCTCGTCATCGGCCTTGGTCAGCAGGCGGCGACGGTGCGCGCCCGTCTCGACGGGTTTCGTGCCAAGGCGCTGGAACTGGTGCCGGACGTGCGGATCGACGTCGTGCTTTCGGAGAGCGAAGTCGAGCCGTTGCGTGCGCTGTTGCACGACTATTTCGACAAGGGCGCCAAAGGGGGCGAACGGCCGACGGCGGTCTATTCGCTGTTTCTCAAGGGAACGCTGGTGGCGCTGTCGGAATTCCGCCGGCGCGGCTGGCATTGCCCGGACGACATCTCGCTGGTCGGCTTCGACGATGCCGAATGGATGCAGGTGACATGGCCGGCCATCGCCGCCGTGGTGCAGCCGGTCCGGCAGATCGCCGCCCAGGCAATGGATGTGTTGTTTGCCAGGATCGATGGCGGGGACGGCCCGCCCAAGGCGCGGCTCGAGCCTTGCAAGGTTTTGATGCGGGAATCCGTTGGCTCGCCAGGCAGCGGCCCGCATTCCGGGGGAGGAAACCGACAATAGCCCCCATTGTCGACAACTAAGTAGCGCCGCACCTGGCTTTGGCTTGTGGCGCGTGACATCAACAGGGAGGAAGACATGAAAGCATTGGTTCTAAAGATAAATCGATTTACTCTTGCCCTCGGCGTCGCTCTGGCCGTTTCGGCCATCGGTTCGGCGAAGGCCGAGGACGGCGAATACGGCGTGCTGATGAAGACGCTGGCCAATCCGTTCTGGGGCGCGATGGGCCAGGGCGTCGAGGATGGCGCCAAGGAAGCCGGCGTGAAGTATTTCCAGCAGGCGGCCGAAAGCGACCAGGCGGCCGAGCCGCAGCTCAACCTCTGCAACACCATGCTCGAACGCAAGCCCGTGGCGATGATCACCGCCGCCATCAACTCCACCAATCTGCTGCCCTGCCTGAAGGCGGCGCAGGGTGCCGGCATCAAGGTCGTCGATCTCGACGGCAATCTCGATCCGGCGGTGCTCGACAAGGAAGGCATCAAGATCACCTTCCGCATCGGCTCCGACAATGTCGCGGCCGGCGGGCAGGGCGCCGAATATCTGGTGTCCAAGCTTGGCAAGGACGCCAAGGGCCCGGTGCTGGTCATCGAAGGCCTGTCGGGCAACATTACCGGCGAGAAGCGCGCCAAGGGTTTTGCCGACAAACTGAAGGAACTGGCGCCGGGGCTGGAAGTGGTCGCCTCGCTGCCCGGCGACTGGGACCGCGGCAAGGCGGCGTCGATCGCAACCGACACGCTGACCGCGCATCCGGATCTCGTCGCCATCTTCTGCGCCAATGACGGCATGGCGCTGGGCGCGGTCGAATCCGTCTATGCCGCCGGCAAGGGCCAGCAGGTGACGATCATCGGCGTCGACGGCAATTCGGATGCCGTGAAGTCGATCAAAGAAGGCCGGCTCAACGCTTCCGTGGCGCAGCTTCCCTATCTGGTCGGCAAGCAGGCGGTCGAGAACGTCAAGAAGGCGATCGCCGGCGACAAGGTCGAGGAGAACATCGCCGTGCCTACGCTGGTGCTGACCAAGGATGTGCTCGACGCCGGCAAGGAGCCGATGCTCGAATATGTGAAATAGTCCTCCCGGACGGGCTAGCGCGGGTTTAGCCTGCGCCAGCCAACTTCTTTTCTCGCAAGCGAGGCAACATGGCTTCCGAAATGGCGCAGCCCGGTTTCTGGGCTCGGGTGCAGCGTGCATCCGTCGAACGGCTCCACATAAGGCTGGAATCGCTTGTCGTGCTTCTGGCGCTGAGCGCGGCGATGGCGGTGCTGTCGCCCTTCTTCCTGTCGCTCAGCAATTTCCTCAACATCCTTTTGGCGACCTCGACGATCGGCGTGCTGGCGATCGCGGCCACCTTCGTCATCGGTTCTGGCGGGCTCGACCTGTCGCTCGGCTCGGTCATGGGGCTGGCGGGCGTGGCCGGCGCCTTCGTTGCCGTCAATCTCGGCTGGCCGTCGGTGTTTGCGGTCATCGCCTGCATTCTGGCTGGCGGGCTTGCCGGCTACATCAACGGGCAATTGGTCACCCGCGCGTTCGTGCCCGCCTTCATCGTCACGCTCGGCATGCTCGGCCTGGCGCGTGGCCTGGCGCTGGTCATTTCGCAGGGCAGGGCGATCTACGGCCTGCCGGCGGCGATCGTCTATATCGGCCAGGGCCGGCCGTTCGGCATTCCGATGCCGGTCATCCTGCTGGTGCTGACGGCCATCGTCGCGCATTGCGTGCTCGCCTATACACGCTTCGGCCGCCACACGCTGGCGCTCGGCGACAGCGAAGGTGCGGCGCGCGCCGCCGGCATCCGCGTCGAACATCACCGCCGCATCATCTATACGCTGTCCGGGGCGCTCGCCGGCCTTGCCGGCCTGCTGTTCACCGCCCGCGTCAACGCCGGCGACCCGACGGCCGGCATCAACTACGAGCTGACCGCGATCACCGCGGCGATCATCGGCGGTACCAATCTGTTCGGCGGCCGCGCCTCGATCCTCGGCACGATGATCGGCGCGCTGATCATGGGCGTGCTGCAGAACGGGCTGACGCTGCTTGCCGTGCAGTCCTACTACCAGCAGATGGCGATCGGCGCGGTGCTGATCCTTGCGGTGTTCATCGACCAATATCAGGTCCGGAAGGAGTCGCGCGTATGACCCTTCTTTCGCTCCATGGCATTCGAAAGAGTTTTGGCGCGGTCGACGTGCTGCATGGCGTCGACCTTTCGGTCGCGGCGGGCGAAGTCGTCGGCCTCGTCGGCGATAATGGCGCCGGCAAGTCGACGCTGATGAAGACCATTACCGGTATATACCGGGCCGATTCCGGCTCGATCGAATTCGACGGCAAGGACATTCTCGCGCTCGATCCCGGCCAGCGGCGCGAACTTGGCATCGAGATGATCTATCAGGACCTGTCCTTGGCCAAGCAACAGGACGTAGCCGCCAACATCTTCCTCGGTCGCGAGCCGACGAAGAAGCTGTTCGGCCTGTTTCCGGGTATTGTCGACAAGGCCGAGATGGACCGCCAGGCCGCGAAAATGATCGAGCGGCTCGGCGCGCATCTGCCTTCGATCAACCGCTCGGTCGGCTCGTTCTCGGGCGGCCAGCAGCAGACAGTGGCGATCGCGCGGGCGCTGACCTTCAATCCGAAGCTGGTGATCATGGACGAGCCGACGGCTGCCCTTGCGGTGCGCGAGGTGCAGAGCGTGCTCGACCTGATCCGGCGGCTGAAGTCGGAAGGCATCGCCGTTATCCTGATCTCGCACCGGCTGAACGACGTGCTCTCGGTCACCGACCGTATCGTGGTGCTGCGCCACGGCCGCGCCGATGCCGATCTCGTCACCGCCAAGACCAACATGAACGAAGTCGTCAGCCGCATCGTCGGCGGCGGCGATACCAGCGCCGCGGCGGCGCATGAACAACGAGGCTGACTGATGAATACTTTTGGACTGCACACTTTCGCCATTGCCCCGGTCTGGGACCTCGCGCGAATCGAGCCGCAGATGGACCGGCTGAAGGAATATGGCATCGGGCTGATGGAGATCCCGCTGCTGCGCCCTGAGGAGATCGACACCAAGCGCACCCGCGCCTTCGCCAATCACTATGGCGTCGAGCTGATCCCGTCGCTCGGCCTGCCGCGCGCGCTAGACGTGGTCGAGCGGCCGGACGAGGCGCTGGATTTCCTCGAACCGGCCTTCAAGGTCTGCAACGAGGTCGGCGCCGAGGCCCTCGGCGGCGTCACCTATGGCACGATCGGCAAGACCACCGGGCGGGCGCCGACGCGCAAGGAAATCGACGGCATGTGCCGTTTCCTCGAACGGGCGGCGAAGGCGGCAAAGTCACGCGGCCTGAAGCTCGGCATCGAGCCCTGCAACCGCTATGAGACGCACCTGATCAACCGCGGCATCGATGCAACGCGGATCATCGAACGCATCGGCGCGCCCAATATCTTCATCCACCTCGACACCTATCACATGCATATCGAGGAGGAGAGCTTTGCCGCCGGCTTCGAGGCGGCCGCGCCCTTCCTCGGCTATGTGCACGTGTCGGAGGCCAATCGCGGCGTGCCGGGACGCGGCATGCTCAACTGGGCTGCCTGCATGAAGGCGATCGCCGATATCGGCTATGAGGGGCCGATCACGCTGGAAAGCATGAACCATGTCGACGTCGATATCGCCGGCGGCCTCGCGGTGTGGCGCCCGGTGGCGGAAGACCCGCGCGACGTCATCGAGGTCGGGCTGCCGTTCCTGCGCGAGGAAGCGCGCAAGGCCGGGCTCACTCTCGGATAGCACCACTCCGCTCGTTTCAGTGGCGACCGAAAGCAGCGCCGGCGGAAACCATGGCCGCCTTCGCTTCGGATTCCCTATCCAGGAGGTTAACAATCGACGACTTATTTTCATTTTACATCACCATTTCTGCATGAGAGACCAGACCGATGCGGTCGAAAACCCTGCTGGAGGCTGGGTGGCTGCTGAGGGAGGAAAGCCATGAAACGCATGCTTCTGGCCGCGGTGGCGGCAATAGCGCTCAGCGGAGCCGCTGGTGCGGAGACGATCAAGGTCGGCGTGGTCGGGCCGTTCTCCGGTCCCTTCGCCATCCAGGGCAAGAATTTCAAGGCCGGCATCGACGCCTGGATGGCGTTGAACGGCGCGAAGGTCGGCAACGACGACGTCGAAATCGTCTATCGCGACCTTCCGGCAGCCAACCCCGCGCAAGCCAAGGCACTTGCCCAGGATCTGGTCGTCAAGGAGAGCGTCCAGTATCTCGCCGGATTCTATTTCACGCCCGATGCCATGGCGGTCACGCCGCTTCTCGAGCAGGCGAACGTGCCGATGGTGATCATGAACGCGGCGACGTCGGCGATCGTGACCAAGAGCCCGCTCGTCGTGCGCACCTCCTTCACGCTCTGGCAGACGTCGGTACCGATGGCAAAGGTGGCGACCGCGCGCGGCATCAAAAAGGTCATCACCGTCGTCAGCGACTACGGCCCCGGTGTCGATGCCGAGACGGCTTTCGCCACCACCTTCAAGGCGGATGGCGGGGAGATCGTCGAGTCGGTTCGCATGCCGCTTTCGACGACCGATTTCAGTCCGATCATGCAGCGCGTGAAGGACTCCGGCGCCGAGGCCGTGTTTGCCTTCCTGCCGTCCGGTCCGACCACCCTAGGCTTCCTGAAGTCCTACAACGAGAACGGCCTCAAGGGAGCCGGCATCCAGTTCCTGGCACCTGGCGACCTGACGCAGGAATCCGATCTGCCAGCGCTGGGCGATATTGCCCTCGGCGTAACGACCACCTTTCACTATTCGATCGCGCACGACTCACCCGAGAACAAGAAGTTTGTCGAGGCGGCGCGTGCCGCGATCGGCAATCCGGCCGAGCTGTCCTTCCCGTCGGTCGGTGCCTATGACGGCATGCGGGTGATCTACAAGATGATCGAGGCGACAGGGGGCAAGCAGGATGCCGCCAAGGCCGTCGACGCCGTCAAGGGCATGGCCTGGGAGTCCCCGCGCGGACCAGTGTCGATCGATCCCGAAAGCCGCCACCTCAGGCAGAACATCTATTTGCGGGAGGTCGCCAAGGCCGCTGACGGCACCTACTACAACAAGGAGATCCAGACGTTCGCGAACATGACCGATCCCGGTCTCGCCGCCGCCAAGTAACCTTGCCGAGGCGAGCCCCCAGCCGCCAGATCCATGTCCGCGGGCGGCCGTCCGCGGCGAGCCCTCGGAGTGAGACATGCAGAGCGTGCTCAGCATCGCGGTCGACGCCCTTGCCTACGGCATGGTGCTGTTCGTCATCTCGATCGGCCTGTCGATGACGATGGGTCTGATGCGGGTGGTGAATCTGGCGCACGGCGCCTTCGCGATGGTCGGCGGCTATCTCGCCTCCTATGCCGTGCGTGATCTTGGCCTGGGCTATGTCGCCGGTGTCGTGCTGGCGGTGGCCGGCACCGTTGTGATTGCTGCACCGATCGAGCGACTGCTCTACCGCCGCATCTACAACAAGCCGGAACTCATCCAGGTACTCATGACGATCGGCATCACCTTCTGCATCATCGGCATCGCGAACTATCTATTCGGGCCGACGCTCAAGACCATCCCGTTGCCCGCCATGCTGAGCGGCCCGGTCGATCTCGGCTTTCGTTCGATTGCCGCGCACAAGCTGTTTGCGATTCTGTGCGGCCTCGCCGTCGCAGCGGCGCTCTGGTATCTCGTCGAGAGGACGCCCTTCGGGGTGAAGCTGCGCGCCTCGGTGGACAATGCGCCGATGGCCGCTGCGCTCGGCGTGAGGACAAAATCCGTCTATGCGGCGAGCTTCGCCATCGCTGTCGGCCTTGCAGCGTTCGGCGGCATCGTCGGCGCCGAACTGCTGCCGATCGAACCCTACTACGCGCTGCGCTACATGGTGACCTTCCTCGTAGTCGTCTCGGTCGGCGGAGCCGGTTCGATCGGCGGCGCCTTGCTTGCCTGCCTCGTGCTTGGCGCGGTCGACACGACGGGACGTTATCTGGTGCCGGAATATGGCGAGTTCTTCTTCTACCTTGCCGTGATCGTCATCGTCTGCGCGTTCCCGCGCGGCCTGCTTGGAAGGGCCTGACGGATGGACGCCAATCATCCTGCAAGCCTCGCCGGGCAAGTCGCCAGGCCGCGTTCCCCCGCTTCGGCTGACTGGATCGGCCTTGCGGCGATCCTTGCGGCGGCGATCGTCGGCTATCTGCTGTTTCCCAACAATCTTGCGCTGCTCACGCGCGTCATCGGCATCGTCATGCTGGTGCTGTCGATCGATCTCGTGACCGGCTTCTGCGGCGTGGCGACACTCGGCCACGCCGCGCTGTTCGGTGCCGGGGCCTATGCCGCCGGCATCGCCGCCGCGCATTTCGGCATATCGGACCCGATCGCCATGATTGCGGCAGGCGCCGCAGGCGGCGCGGTCGCCGGCCTCATATCCGGCCTCGTCGTCCTGCGCGGCCACGGGCTCGGGCAACTCGTGCTTTCGATCGCCATCGTCAATCTCTTTCACGAGGCGGCCAACAAGGCCGCGAGCTGGACCGGCGGTAGCGATGGCCTGACGGACATTGCGCCAAGCCCGCTGTTCGGCGTTTTCGCATTCGATCTTTGGGGACGCACCGCCTATGTGCTGGGAATAGCGCTGCTGGTGATTGTCTTCTTCCTGCTGCAGCGCCTGTCGCGCTCCCCGTTTGGCATGCTCTGCCGCGGCATCCGGCAGGATCCGATCCGGGTTGCGGCAATGGGTGCGTCGGTGCGCAAGACACTGCTCAAGATGTACATCATCTCCGGCCTGGTCGCCGGCGTCGGTGGTGGCCTCAATGCAATCTCCACCCAGGTGGTGGGGCTCGACAGCCTGAGCTTCACCCTCTCGGCGCAGGCGCTGGTGATGCTGGTGCTTGGCGGCACCGGATCGCTCTACGGCGCGATCATCGGCACGGTCGTCTTCATGCTGTTCGAGGATTTCGTTTCCGCCGCCAACCCGTTCCACTGGCTGACGATCATGGGCGCGCTGCTGGTCGGTGTCGTGCTGTTTGCGCCGCGCGGCATTTTTGGCACGGCCGCCCAGCTGTTCGATCAGTGGAGGCGGCGATGACCGCTTTGTTCGAGGTCGAGCGGCTGAGCAAGGCCTTCGGCGGGCTGGCGGTGACCCAGGCCGTCTCGCTGGCGATGGCGCCCGGCGACCGCGTGGCGCTTATCGGGCCAAACGGCGCCGGCAAGACCACGTTCGTCAATCTCGTCACCGGCCATCTGAAACCGGATTCAGGGGTCGTCCGCCTCGCCGGCGATCAGATCAACGGCATGAAGCCGATGCAGCGCGTGCAACGCGGCCTGGTACGGTCCTTTCAGGTCACGCGTCTCTTCCCGGAGATGACGCCGCGGGAACATCTCGCACTCGCCGTCCTGCAGCGCCAGGGCCGTACCGGCCGCCTGTACGGAACGTTCTGGTCGATGCCTGAAGTCCTCGAAGAGAGCGAGGCGCTGCTGCGCACGCTTGGCCTGGAGGCCGCCGCCGACCGCAAGGTTGCGGAGATCGCCTACGGGCAGCAGCGGCTGCTGGAGATTGCGTTCGCGTTGGCGTTGAGACCGAAAGTGTTGCTGCTGGACGAGCCAGCGGCCGGTGTTCCGCAAAGCGAAACCCCGCGCATCGAGGCCGCACTCGCCGGGCTTCCCGCCGACCTGGCGGTGCTCATGATCGAACACGACATGGATCTTGTGTTCCGTTTTGCCAAACGGGTCATCGTCCTGGCCGCCGGCACGATCATCTTCGACGGCGCACCCGGCGACGTGACGAAGGATGCGCGCGTGCGCGAGGCCTATCTCGGGAGCTATGCCGATGACCGCAGCGCCGCTTGAGATATCGGGTCTGACCGCTGGCTACGGTCAGACCCGTGTGCTCGAAGACGTGTCTTTCGTTGCGCCTGCGGGCGCCAGGCTGGCGGTGCTCGGACGAAACGGCGTCGGCAAATCGACACTGCTCGCCACGATCGCCGGCCAGACGCGGCGCCATGCCGGAGAGATCAGGCTCGGGGGCGTCGACATCGTCGGCAAGGACAGCGCCTCGCGCGCCTGGCTTGGCCTCGGCTACGTGCCGCAGGAGCGCGGCATCTTCCCGTCGCTGACCGTGGAGGAGAACCTCTTCGTCGGGCTGAAGGATCGCCAGCGCTCGGCCGTGGACGAGGCTTACGCCATGTTCCCTCGGCTGAAGGAGCGGCGGCGCAATCGCGGCAACCAGCTCTCAGGCGGCGAACAGCAGATGCTGACGACGGCGCGCACCATTCTCGGCCGTCCATCCGTGCTGATGCTTGACGAGCCGCTCGAAGGACTGGCGCCCGTGATCTGCGACGAACTTATGGCGGCGCTGACACGGCTCGCTTCCGGCGGCGAAATGACCATCCTGCTCGTCGAGCAAAGGATCCGGGCCGCACTGGACTTCGCCGATCAGGTGCTCATCCTCGAGCGCGGCCGGATCGCCTGGACGGGGACGCCGGCGACACTGCGCGCCAGCCCGCAGACCATCGAGAGGCTGCTTGGCGTTGCCGCGATGCCGCATTCGATCGCTTAAGCAATTCCGGGAAAAGTGTGCAGCGGTTTTCCGTCCGGAATTGCGTAAAGACATAGAGCAATTCCAGGAAAAGTGTGCAGCGGTTTTCCGTCCGGAATTGCGCAAAGACAAAGAGCAATTCCCGGAAGAGGCAGGGGCGCTGGTGCGCGTCAGGCGTGGTGGCTGGCCGCCTCGCGGATCGTCTGCAGCAGGATGGTGAAGGCCGGCGAAGGGGCGGTGTCGGTTCGCATGGTCAGGCCAACCGGTCCCTTGGTCTCCTCGGTGTTGACCGGCAAGGCGACGAAGGCGCCGCTGGCGATTTCGTTGGCGACGACGCCGGCCGAGATGATCCAGACAGCATTGCTCTGGCGCATAAAGGAACGGCCGAAGGAATCCGAGACGGTCTCGATCTCGGTCGCCGGCGCCGTCATGCCATTGGTGATGAACAGGCGGTCGACGAAGGGGCGGATGACGGATTCCCGCGTCGGCATCAGCACCGGGAATTCGTCGAGGCGGGCGAATACGTCCTGGCCAGGCTCGAGCAACGGATGTCCGGCCCGCACCACGAACAGCACCTGTTCGGAATAGAGATGCTCGAAGAAGAAGCCGGTCATGTTTTCCGGCGCCGCGAGCCGGCCGACGACGAGGTCGAGCGCGCCGACGCGCAATTGTTCGAGCAGCACCGCATTTTCGCCGGTGACGATCTTGATCGCGGCGCCGGTGTTCTCGCTCAGGAACAGGCTCATGGCGAGCGGCATCACCCGCGCCGACACGGTGGGCAGCGCGCCGATGCGGATCGGGTGGCGGTTGATGGCGCCGTCTTGCCGGACGGAATCGACGCCGCGCTTGAGCGCGGTGACTGCCGTTCCGGCATGACCGAGGAAGATCTCGCCGAGCCGCGTCACCCTTATGCCGCGGCCGTCGCGCTCGACGACGGCGATGCCGAGCGCCTCTTCCAGTTCGCGCAATGTCTTGGTCACCGCCGGCGCGCTGACATGCAGGAAATCGGCGGCGCGCGCCACGCTGCCTTGCCGCGCCACTTCGAGAAACGCCTGCAGGTGTCTGAAGCGGATGCGGCTTTCGGCCATGGTTCGATAACCCCCAAGTTAATGAAATGCCGCAAAATATCATTTTACCGAACCAAACACCTAGTGCAAGGTAGCAGTGGAGGATCGAAATCGTGCCATTCGTCAGCATCGGCGGCATCACGCTGCATCACTGCTACAGGCCGGCAGCTGGCAATGCGCGCCCGATCGTGTTCATCAATTCGCTGGGCACCGACTTTCGGATCTGGGACGAAATTGTCTCGGCGCTTGATGGTGAAATGCCTCTGCTCGTCTACGACAAGCGCGGTCATGGGCTCTCCGATATTGGCGGTGTCAACTCGATCGACGATCATGTCGACGATCTCTGCGGCCTCATCGACCATCTCGGTCTTGGCAAGGTCGTGCTGTGCGGCCTGTCGGTGGGCGGGCTCATCGCGCAAGGGTTTTATGCGCGGCGCCCCGAAGGTGTCGAAGGCCTTATCCTGTCGGACACGGCGCACAAGATCGGCACGGCGGACAGCTGGAACGCGCGCATTGCAACAGTCGAAAGCAAGGGCATCCAGGAGATTGCCGACGGGGTACTCAAAATGTGGTTCACCCCCGCCTTCCACACGGCGCGTTCGGCCGAGCTTGACGGCTATTGGAACATGCTGACCAGGCAGGCGCCCGCCGGCTATGCCGGGACCTGCGCTGCCATTCGCGACGCGGATTTCACCGAGGCCGCGCGCCGCATCGCGGTGTCGACGCTGTGCATCGTCGGCGACCAGGACGGCTCGACGCCGCCCGAGCTTGTGCGCTCGCTGGCCGATCTCATCCCCGGCGCGCGCTTCGAGGTGATCCGCGACGCCGGGCATATCCCTTGCGTCGAGCAGCCTGAGGCGCTGACCGTGTTGATCCGCGACTTTGTCGCTTCGCTTGCCGATGGAAAGCAAACTCATGGATGAAGTGTCGAAGAATACAAACGCATTCCGCACCGGACTGTCGGTCAGGCGTTCGGTGCTCGGCGATCCGCATGTCGATCGCGCCGAGGACGCCGCCACCGATTTCGACCGGCCGTTCCAGCACCTGATCACCGAGGCCGCCTGGGGAACCGTGTGGGCGCGGCCCGGTTGGAGTCATCGTGAGCGCTCGATCGTGACGCTGGCGCTGCTGGCGGCACTCGGCCATGATGAGGAGGTGGCCATGCATGTGCGCGCCACCGCCAACACCGGCGCCTCACGCGACGATATCTGCGAGGCGTTCCTGCATGTCGCGATCTATGCCGGCGTGCCGGCGGCAAACCGCGCCTTCAAGATCGCCAAGGAGGTGTTCTCGCAAATGGATGGAGGCAAGGGCGCCCATGCCTGAGCCCGGCTCGAACCGGATACCGGAGACCGGTGCCTTCTTCCAGCGCGACCGGACATGGCACCCGCCGGTGCTGACGCCGGACTACAAGACCTCCGTGCTGCGCTCGCCGCAGAAGGCGCTGCTGGCGTTCGACAACACGGCGTCGGAACTGACCGGCCCGGTGTTCGGCCACGCCATGCTCGGCGAACTCGACAACGATCTGATCCACAATTTCGCCGGGCCCGGCGAAAGCGCCATCGGCGAGCGCATCATCGTCTACGGAAGGGTGCTCGACGAGCGCGGCAAGGGCGTGCCGGGCGCGCTGCTCGAATTCTGGCAGGCCAATTCAGGCGGCCGCTACCGCCACAAGAAGGACGGCTATCTGGCGCCGCTCGATCCGAATTTCGGCGGCTGCGGCCGCACCATAACCGGCGAGGATGGGGGCTATGCTTTTCGCACCGTCAAGCCCGGGCCCTATCCCTGGCCGAACGGGTCCAATGACTGGCGGCCCTCGCACATCCATTTCTCGATTTTCGGCCACGCCTTTGCGCAGCGGCTGATCACGCAGATGTATTTCGAAGGCGATCCGCTGATCTGGCATTGCCCGATCGTGCGCGGCATTCGCGACAGAGCGGCAATCGATACGCTGATCGCCGCTTTGGACATGCAGGCGACCATTCCGATGGATGCGCGCGCCTACAAGTTCGACATCGTGCTGCGCGGACGGCGCGCCTCGCTGTTCGAGAACCGGCCGGAGGGCAATTGATGGCGCAGTCGCTTGACCGTCTCAAGGAAAGCCCTTCGCAGACCGCCGGCCCTTATGTGCATATCGGGTTGACGCCCAACTTCTGCGGCATCGGTGGGGTCTATCCGGCCGATCTCGGCGCTTCGATGGTCAACGACAAGACCCAAGGCGAGCGGATCGGGCTCGAGATCCGGGTGCTCGACGGCACCGGTACGCCGCTCAGGGATGCGCTGATCGAGATCTGGCAGGCCGATGCCAATGGGCTCTACAATTCGCCGGCCGAATTGCGCGGAGCAGCCGATCCGGATTTTTTGGGCTGGGGCCGCTGCCCGAGCGACATGGAAACGGGGCTATGCACCTTCCAGACGATCAAGCCAGGTCGTGTTCCGTTCCGCGACGGGCGGCTGATGGCGCCGCATGTCAGCCTGTGGATCGTGGCGCGCGGCATCAACATCGGCCTGCACACGCGGCTCTATTTTTCCGACGAGGCAAAGGCCAATGCCGAGGATCCGATCCTGGCCCGCATCGAGCATCGGGTGCGCGTGCCGACGCTGATCGCCGAACGCAAGGGCGACAGCTACATCTTCGATGTCCATCTGCAGGGTGAGAAGGAGACGGTCTTCTTCGACAGCTGACCGTGACCGCCGCATGACCTTATCGCCCTTCGACCATCCGCTGATGTCGGGCCTTCTCGGCGACGAGGAGGCGGCGAGGCATTTTTCCGTGGAAGCGGAAATCGCCGCGATGCTCACCTTCGAGCGTGCGCTGGCGGAGGCCCAGGCGGAAAGCGGCGTCATCCCTCACGAGGCCGAAGCCGCGATCGTTATGGCTCTGGCCTCATTCCGGCCCGACACGGCGAAGCTGCGCGCCGGCGTCGCCAGAGATGGCGTCGCAGTTCCCGAGTTGGTGCGGCAGATCAAGACCGCTGTTGGCGAACCGCATGGCCAGTGGGTTCATTTCGGGGCGACCAGCCAGGATGTCATCGACACCGCGTTGATGCTTCGGCTGAAACCCGTGGTCGAGCATCTTGGCCTGCTGTTGACCGAGAATATCGTGCGATTTGCTTCTCTCGAAGAGCAGTTCGGGAAAAAGGCCCTGATGGCGATGACCCGCATGCAGCCAGCAATCCCGATCCAGGTGTCAGACCGCGTCCGGCCGTGGCAGGCACCGCTGCAACGCCATCAATTGCGATTGACGGAACAGTCCGGGCGGCTGCTGGTGGTGCAGTTCGGCGGTGCGGCCGGCACGCTGGAGAAACTGGGCGACAAGGCCGAGCTTGTCCGCGCGGCACTGGCCGCCAGGCTCGGCCTCGCCGACGCGCCGCAGTGGCATAGCCAGCGTGATGCGCTCGCCGATTTCGCCGGCTGGCTGTCTCTGGTGACGGGCAGCATCGGCAAGTTCGGGCAGGACATGGCGCTGATGGCGCAGGCCGGTACCGACATCGCGCTTTCCGGCGGCGGCAGTTCGTCGGCTATGCCGCACAAGCAGAACCCGGTGAAGGCCGAGGCACTGGTGGCGCTGGCCCGCTTCAACGCCACCCAGCTTTCCGGCATGCATCAGGCGCTTGTGCACGAGCAGGAGCGGTCCGGCGCGGCGTGGACGCTGGAATGGCTGCTGTTGCCGCAGATGGTGGTGGCGACGGCCGCCGCTCTGCGGCTCGCCGCCGAACTCGCCGGGCAGATCGAAAGTCTCGGACACTGATGCGCACACAGGTTTTGATTGTCGGGTCGGGGCCGTCCGGCCTGTTGCTCGGCCAGCTTCTCGCCACCATCGGAATCGAGACGGTCATCCTCGAACGATCGAGCCGCGAGCATGTGCTCGGTCGTGTGCGGGCCGGCGTGCTCGAACAGGGCACGGTCGACCTGCTCGGCGAAGCGGGCGCTGCAGCCAGGCTGCATGCCGAAGGCCTGCCGCATTCCGGCATCTCGCTCGCCTTCGATGGGCGTCTGCACCGCATCGACCTCACGGCGCTCACCGGCGGCAAGCATGTCACCGTCTACGGCCAGACCGAGGTGACACATGATTTGATGGACAAGCGCGAGGCGGCGGGGCTTGTCACCGTCTACGAGGCGGCGAACGTCGCGCTTCACGACTTCGACGGCACACCGTTCGTCACCTACGACAACGATGGCGTCGGCCATCGCGTCGATTGCGACTTCATCGCCGGCTGCGACGGCTATCACGGCGTCAGCCGCAGGTCGGTGCCGGAAGGCGCGCTGAAAACGTTCGAGCGGATTTACCCGTTCGGCTGGCTGGGCGTGCTGGCTGAAGTGCCGCCGGCAGATCATGAGCTGATCTACGCCAATCACGAGCGGGGGTTTGCGCTCTGCTCGATGCGCTCGCCGCGCCGCAGCCGCTACTATGTGCAGGTCCCCGCCGACGAGCGCGTCGAGGCCTGGTCGGACGATCGCTTCTGGGAAGAGTTGCGACAGCGCCTGCCACCACAGACAGCCGCGGCCGTTACCACCGGACCATCCTTCGAGAAGTCTATCGCGCCGCTGCGATCCTTCGTCGCCGAGCCGATGCGCTTCGGCAGACTGTTCCTGGTCGGCGACGCCGCCCATATCGTGCCGCCCACCGGCGCCAAGGGTCTCAACCTCGCTGCCAGCGACGTGCGCTATCTCTTTGCCGGGCTTCGTGAATTCTATCGCGAGGGGTCGGAGGCAGCGCTCGACGCCTATTCAGCCAAGGCGCTTGCGCGGGTGTGGAAAGCGGTGCGCTTCTCCTGGTGGATGACGACGATGCTGCATCGCTTCCCGGAGACGGGCGAATTCGGCCAGCGCATCCAGGAAGCCGAGCTCGATTATCTCGTGAATTCGCAAGCGGCATCGACGGCGCTGGCGGAGAACTACGTTGGCCTGCCCTATTGATCGGATGCGTGATGTTATAATAGACAGCTTTACTCTTCACGATACGCGAACTTATTTATAGTCTTCTTCTGTCTTCTTAATTCTTATATAACTACTGTCTCGCCAAATTTCGTTCGTTTTGGTGTCAATATAAAATCTAGCTACAACATATTTGCTGGATAATCTAACAATTTCTCCGTCATCATTGATTTTGTCGTAGTGAAAATATTTGGATGATCTAATAGTTTTTCGAACAGCTGCGAGGTCGCATTTCCCGGTTGGGAATTTCTCTCTGAGAGACTTCTGAAAAGAGTAACCACCACCACTCAGATTCTCTTGTGACAAAATGTTGTCTATCGCCGATACGATGAACGCCATCTCATTTGCGCATCGGCCAGTTTCCACTTCGTCCGCCAACCCCGGCCTGATTGAGACTAGGCTCGCAAACACCGCGACCATTAGAGTGTCGACCGCGGCCCCGAAGGTTTCTGTCCTGCTTTTACCCACCAAGCCCCCCTGAACGTCGGTTGGGTTTAGCGCCTAACGGTTAGACTGGCGGCCAAACCACTGTGTCGCACTCCCTTAGAGCAGCAGGCAGAGTAGCGAGGATTTCAGACCAGCTCCAGCGCGATCGCAATTCCCTGACCGACGCCGATGCACATGGTGGCCAAAGCATAACGGCCGCCGCGTTCGCGAAGCTCGAGCGCCGCGGTGCCGGTGATGCGGGCGCCGGACATGCCGAGCGGATGGCCGAGCGCGATGGCGCCGCCATTCGGATTGACGTGCTCCGCGTCCTCGGCAATGCCGAGTTGGCGCAGCACTGCGATGCCCTGGGAGGCAAAAGCTTCGTTGAGTTCGATCACGTCGAATTGTTTTGGCGTCAGGCCCAGGCGGACGCAGAGTTTCTTCGTGGCCGGGGCAGGGCCGATGCCCATGATGCGCGGCGCGACACCGGCAGCGGCGCCGCCAAGGATACGGGCGACCGGCGTCAGGCCGTATTTCTTCGCAGCCGCTTCCGAAGCGATGATGAGGGCCGCCGCGCCGTCATTGACGCCGGACGCGTTGCCGGCGGTCACCGTGCCGCCTTGCCGGAACGGCGTCGGCAATTTGGCCAGCGCCTCGACCGTGGTGCCGGCGCGGGGATGCTCGTCCTTCGACACGATCACCGCATCGCCCTTGCGCTGCGGGATCGTTACCGGGGCGATCTCCTTCGCCAGCCGGCCATTGGCTTGAGCGGTGACCGCCTTGTCCTGGCTGCGCACGGCGAAAGCGTCCTGGTCGGCGCGCGAGACGGAAAAATCCTCGGCAACGTTCTCGCCGGTCTCCGGCATGGAATCGACGCCGTATTGCTTCTTCATCAGCGGGTTGACGAAGCGCCAGCCGATAGTGGTGTCATGGATCTCGGCGTTGCGCGAAAAGGCGGTTTCGGCCTTGGGCATGACGAAGGGCGCGCGGCTCATCGATTCGACACCGCCGGCAAGCATCAACTCGGCCTCACCGGATTTGATGGCGCGCGCGGCGATGGTGACGGCATCCATGCCCGAGCCGCAGAGACGGTTGACGGTCGAGCCTGGAATGTCCTGGGGCAGGCCGGCGAGCAGCAGCGCCATGCGCGCGACATTGCGGTTGTCCTCGCCAGCCTGATTGGCGCAGCCATAGACGACGTCGTCGATCGCCTGCCAGTCGACACCGGAATTGCGCTCGACCAGCGCCTTCAGCGGGATGGCGCCGAGATCATCGGCGCGCACCGAGGACAGCGCGCCGCCGAAGCGGCCGATCGGCGTGCGGATGTAGTCGCAGATAAAGGCCTCGGCCATCTATGCAGCTTTCTCTTTCGCGGTTCCCTCATGCGCGGCCTTGGTGCGGGCTTGCAGATCGCGCAATGTTTTCAGTTCGAGTTCCGTCGGTGCCGGCGTTTCGTCAAGCGCCTCGGCGAACTTTACGACCCAGCCACAGGTCGCCTGCACCTGTTCGCGGCTGACACCGGGATGCAAGGATACGACCGTGAATTCCTTGGTGACGGGGTTCGGCTTCCAGATGGCAAGGTCGGTGATCAGCAATGTCGGGCCTGCCGTATCGATGCCCAGACGCTTGCGGTGATCGCCGCCTTCGCCATGGCCGAAGGAGGTGAAGAAATCGATCTTCTCGACCATGCCGCGCTTGGTCTGCGCCATGGTGATGTAGACCTCCTTCGACGAGGTGGCGATCTCGGGCGCACCGCCGCCGCCGGGAAGCCGGGTCTTCGGGTGCGCATAATCGCCGATGACGGTGGTATTGATGTTGCCGAATTTGTCGAGCTGGGCCGCACCGAGGAAGCCGATCGAGATGCGGCCGCCCTGCAGCCAGTAGCGGAACATCTCCGGCACCGCGACGGTGGTGACCGCCGTTTCGCAGAGTTCGCCGTCTCCGATCGACAGCGGCAGCACGTCGGGCGCGGTGCCGATGGTGCCGCTCTCGTAGATCAGCGTGATGTCGGGCGCATGCGTCAGCCGCGCGACGTTGCAGGCGGCCGACGGCGCGCCGATGCCGACGAAGCAGACGTCGTCGTTCTTCAGCGCTCGGCTGGCGGCGATCGTCATCATCTCGTTGGGGGTGAAGCCCAGTTTTTGGTCCTCGCTCATGCCGCAGGCCTCAGATGTTCGACGCGCGCGGCGAAATCGCCGGCCGTGCTTTCGATGACGTTTGCCTGCATCCAGGCCTGGAAGCGGTCGCGGTCGGCGGCGATCTCGTCCCATTCGAGATAGGCGGCGTTGTCGCGCACATAGTAGCCATGCGCGTAGGAGGGATGCGAGCCGCCGGGCACGACCGAGATGGCGCTGATCGTCCAACTTGGCAGCACGGTCAGGTTGGGATGGAGATCGTCGAAACTGTCGACCCCTTCCTCGACCGTCACCACGGCGCGCTTGGCCGCCAGCACGGCTTCCTTCTGGATGCCGATGATGCCTTCGACCAGCACATTGCCTTTACTATCGGCCTTCTGCGCATGGATGAAGCTGACGTCGGGCCGAATGGCCGGAACGGCGGCAAGCACCTCGCCGGTGAAGGGACAAGTGACCGAGCGGATGTTCGGGTTGACCGACGCCAAACCGGCGCCGCGATAGCCGCGGAACACTGCGCAGGGCAGGCCGGCCGCACCTGCTTCGTAGGCGTTGGCCATGCCGGCATGGCTATGCTCTTCAATCTCGATCGACCGGGGAAAGCCGTTCTCGATGGCGTCACGGGCGCGCCTGAGCAGGCCGACGCCGGGATTGCCGACATAGGAGAAGATGATGTTCCTCGCCATGCCCATGCCGATCATCTGGTCGTAGATCAGGTCGGGGGTCATGCGGATCAGCGTCAGGTCGCGAAATCCCTGGCGGATCGCCTCATGCGCAGCAGCCGTCGGGATCAGATGGGTAAAGCCTTCGAAGGCGACCGTGTCGCCATCATGCAGGTTCTCGGCCACGGCCTCTTTGAGGGGCAGGAACTTCACCATCGCGGCAACTCCGGACTTCAAAAAGTTCGTATTGCGAACACATGTTTGCTATGAGATACTTTTATGTCGGATGATCGCATTGAGTCAATCCCGACGCGGCAGTGTTTGCGGAGGCCACATGGACGAAGAAAGCGTTTCGCGTGACCATGTCGGCTCGCTCGAACGCGGGCTTGCGGTGATGGAAATCCTTGCTAGGCATCCCGCCGGCATGACGCTGACCGAAATGGCGGAGGAGGCGGGGCTGACCCGCGCCGGTGCTCGCCGCTTCCTGCTGACGCTGACCGCGACTGGCTATGCGACACAATCCGGCCGGTTGTTTTCGCTGTCGCCGCGGCTGCTGACCGTCGCCCGCACCTGGCTCGGCGGCGCGTCGCTGTGGACCTTCGCGGCACCCATCATGCGCGAGGTGGCGGGGCAGTTCGACGAGGCCTGCAACGCGGCGGTGCTGTCGGGCGAGGATGTGGTCTATGTCGCCCGCATTCCCGGCCGCCGCATCCTCAGCGTGTCGCTCGATGTCGGTACAAGGCTGCCGGCATATTGCACCTCGATGGGGCGCGTGCTGCTTTCCGGGCTGGGCATGGACGAACTGAAGTCCTTCCTTGCCGAAGCAAAGATCGAGCGGCGGACGCCGAAGACGATCACCAGTCGTGGCGCGTTGGGCAAAGCGATCGACGCTGCAAGGGCGGATGACTTCGCCATCGTCGATGAGGAACTGGAGCTCGGCCTGCGCTCGATCGCCGTGCCGATCTGCGACCGCACCGGGAAAACTGTGGCAGCGATCAATGTCTCGACCCAGTCGGCCCGTTTCTCCGTCGAGGCGATGGAGCGCGAGATCCTGCCCGCGCTGCTTCGTGCGAAACAGCGCATCGAGGAGTTCTTCTTCGTCTGACGAAAACCCGTATCGTTAGCGATTGACGAGGTGGCCAAAATCCAATATTGAACAGGATTATACAGGTTCACTGAACAGGTACCCATATGAAGCGGCGCGCGGTTCAACTGTCTCCCGGCACGGGCAAGCCCGAGCAGATCGCCACCGTTCTCGAACATGAAATCCGCTCCGGCGTGCTCGGTTTCGGTGATCGCCTGCAGAGCGAGAACGAGCTCGTCCAGCGCTTTTCCGTCAGCCGCAACACCGTCCGCAAAGGCCTCGAGGAGCTGTCCAGCCGCGGGCTGATCACCACCAGGGTCGGCATCGGCTCCTTCGTCACTTTCGACGGCAAGCCGGTCGACGATGCGATCGGCTGGTCGCGGGCGCTCGCCAATGCCGGCGCCAATGCCGAGACGCGAACACTGCGGCTGGAGGTGATCGAGGACGCCGATCTTGCGGCGCTGCTCGGTATTGAGAGCCCATTCTTCATCGCTGTCGACCGGGTGCGCACCAACGCCAGCGACGGCCATGCGATTTCGATCGAACGCAGCCGCCTGCCGCTGTCGCCCGAGCTGGAGGACGTGCCGCTGCGTGGCCTGCGCGAGGGTTCGCTGCACCAGACCCTGCGCGGCGCCGGTCTCATTCCCGACCATGGCGAGGAATGGGTCGGCATCGAAATGCTGAATGCCGAGGATGCGGCCATTCTCGGCTGCCCGCAAGGCACGCCCTTCCTGCGCGGTCGCAGGCTGACGCGCGCGGCCGATGACCGGCCGATCGAATATGTCACCAGCCTGCTCAACCCGGCACACTTCGCGCTGCATATGAGGTTCTGAGCGATGCCGGATGCAACCAACAAGGATATGCTCGATCGCGCCATGGGCGCGCTTGTTGGGGGAGCGTTGGGCGATGCGCTGGGCATGCCGACTCAGCTTTTGTCGCCGGCCCGTATTGCGGCGCTCTACGGCCATGTCGAGGATTTTGTTGCCCCCGTCGCCGATCATCCGGTGTCGAAGGGTTTGCTGGCAGGCACCATCACCGACGACACCGAGCAGGCGCTGCTGCTCGGCCGCATTCTCGTCGAATCCGGCGATCGCTTCGATCACACGCGCTGGGTCAATGCGCTGCTCGACTGGGAGCGCGACGTCAAGGCGCGTGGCAGCTACGATCTCTTGGGGCCGTCGACCAAGCGTGCCATCGACGCCATCAACAATGGTATGCCGGCGGAAGAGGCTGGGCGCGGCGGCGACACCAATGGCGCGGCCATGCGCATTGCGCCGGTCGGCATCATGATGCCGCTGGCGCCGCTCCACGCGCTGGCCGCCAAGGTGGCCGAAACCTGCCGGGCCACGCACAACACTTCGATAGCCATCGCCTCGGCCGCCGCTGTCGCCGCCGCCGTCAGCCGCGGCGTTGCCGGCGACGACTGGCGCGCCGCTTCCGATAGTGCCGTCGCGGCTGCCAGGCAGGGTGCCGCACTTGGGCATTGGGTGACAGGCGGCGACATCGCCGCGCGCATCGTGTGGGCCCAGGAGCTTGTGCGCGGCAGAACGGTGAAGGACGCCATCCGGCTGATCGTCGATCTGGTCGGCACCGGCGTCGCCAGCCAGGAATCGGTTCCGGCGGCCTTCGCCGTGCTCGAGGTCGCCGCAGGCGATCCGTGGCAGGCGGCCGTCATTAGCGCCAATCTCGGCGGCGACACCGACACGATCGGCGCCATAGCCGCCGGCATGGCCGGCGCCTGCACAGGTTTTTCCCGGCTGCCGCAACAGCACATCGCCAGGCTGGTCGGTATCGACGTCGCGCAGGTTCGTGCGCTGGCTACCGATCTTGTCGCGGCACGCGTGGCCAAGGCCGGCCCCGGCAAGGATGCGGCAGCATGAGCGGGCGTCTCGTCCATATTGGCAGCGCGGTTGTCGATTATGTCTACCGCATCGACGCCTTGCCGGCGCCGGGCGCGGAGAAAACCGCATCGGGCTTTGCCCAGGTCGCGGGCGGCGGTTTCAACATGATGGTCGCGGCCAGCCGCACCGGCATGACTGTCGTTTTCGGAGGCCAGCTCGGCAGCGGGCCGAATGGCGACTTTTTGCGCGCCGCCTTCGCCGCCGAAAGTATCGAAACGCTGACGCCGGCTTCACCCGTGATGGACAGCGGCAATTGCGTCGCCATGATCAGCAGCGACGCCGAACGCACCTTCGTGTCGTGGCCCGGCGCCGAGAGCGTGCTCAGCCTCGACATGATGGCGCCCGTGCAAGCCTCGGCAGGAGACTGGGTGTTCGCGTCCGGGTATACGCTGAGCTATTCCGGCAGCCGTGATGCGCTGGCCGACTGGATCGAGGCGCTGCCGGCAAACATACCCTTCGTCTTTGACCCGACCCCGGTCGTCGCAGACATTCCGCGTGCCGTTCTCGACCGGGTGCTTGCCCGCACCACCTGGCTGAGCTGCAACACGACGGAGGCGGCCGAGATCGCTGGCCTGGGTGATGTCGAAGCACTCGCCGCAAGGCTGCTTTCCAGCCATTGCCCGAAGGCCGAAGGCGTCGTCATCCGCGCCGGCGCGAAGGGTTGCTTCGTGCGGCTGGCCGACGGCAGCACGAAGACGGTTCCAGGCTTCAAGGTCGATGCAATCGACACCAATGGCGCCGGCGACACCCATATCGGCTCCTTTGTCAGCGCGCTGTCTCGCGGCGTGCCGGCTTTCGAAGCGGCGCGTTACGCCAATGCGGCGGCAGCACTTTCGGTCACCCGGCACGGGGGATCGTCGGCGCCGAACAACGAGGAGATCCAGGAATTCCTCAGCCATCACGATCGATCGTCGACCGCGCATGGCCGGAAGCAAGAGGCCTAAACAAGCCCCGCCAAGCGGGCAAACAATGAGAGGAACCAACATGCGCATGCCCAGACTGACTGCTTTGCTCACGGCGACCGCCGTCCTCACCTCCGCGCTCACGCTGGCCGCCAGCGCGGCCGAAGTGCACGTGCTCAACTGGAAGGGTTATGGCGCCGACGAGCCGTGGGCGATCGCCGCCTTCGAGAAGGCGACCGGCAACAAGGTCGTCAACGACTTCTTCAATTCCGAACAGGAAATGCTGACCAAGCTCCGGACCAATCCCGGCCTCTACGACGTCGTCATGATTAACGCTGCCTTCAACGACCAGGCGATGGCGGAAAAGCTGATCCAGCCGATCGACGTGTCGAAGCTCTCCAACTATGCCGACATCAGCCCGGACAAGGCGGGCTCGCCGATGCTCGATCATGACGGCAAGGTCTATGGCGTGCCGTGGGTGTGGGGCCTGACCGCTCTGGCCATCAACGAAAAGTCCTTCGACAAGCCGCCGACGAGCATCGCCGTTATGTGGGATGCCGCGCACAAGGGCCGTGTCGTCATTCGTGACGACGCCGTCGAAGCTGTCCAGTTCGGCGCCATCGCCACGGGACAGAACATCAACGACATCAAGGATATGGAAGCGGTCAAGGCGAAGCTGACCTCGCTCATGCCGCAGATCAAGACCTTCTGGAGTTCGGAGAACGACTGGAACCAGATGGTGGCTTCCAACCAGATTGACATCGGCACCTATTGGAGCGGCTCGGCCGACCGCGCCAAGACCCACTTCAAGCTGCCGGTCTCGCTGGTCATCCCGCAGGAGGGCGCTGTCGCCTGGCTCGATGCCTTTTCGATCCCGGTCGGTTCCAAGAATGTCCAGGGCGCCGAGGCCTTCATCAACTACATGATCGACCCGGCATTCTATGTCGAATGGGTCACCAAGGTCGGCGCGCCGGTGTCGGCTAACACCAAGGCGGTTGCCGCGCTTCCCGAGGATGCCTTCAACCGCAAGGTCATGGGCGACCCCGAGGTGGCGAAGCGCATCCAGTTCCAGGCGCCGATCACCGACGCGCAGCGCGAGGCCTATCTGGCGCTGTGGCAGCAGCTCAAGGTCGACGTGAAGTAACAGCCGACGTCAGAATCAGCCGGCGGTATTTGCCGGCTGGTTCTTCAATCCTGGGGAGGAGAGAACCATGGCAGCACAGGTTGCGACCGTGTCGCGCAACGGGCTGAGATCGGCCTTGCCGCTGCTTGCGCCTGCCTATCTCTGGCTGACGGTGGCGATCTTCCTGCCTCTGTCGGCCATGGTCTTCTTCTCGTTCATGACCGACCTGCCGCTGTCGGGAAAGCCGTGGGCGTTCACGCTCGGCAACTATGCCGCCTTCTTCTCGCAGAGCCTCTACCTGACGCTGCTGCTGGCTTCGCTACGCCTCGGACTCGAGGTGACGCTGTGGTGCATCGTCATCGGCTATCCTGCCGCCTACGTGTTGGCCAAGGTGCTGAAGGGGCGCAGCCGCGAGGCGATCTTCCTGCTCGTCATCCTGCCGTTCTGGTCGAACGGGCTGGTGCGCATCTTTTCCTGGGCGATGGTGCTGCGCGAGGGCGGCATCCTCGACACGGCACTGAATGCCGTGCTGCCGTTCAAGATCAACATCGACCTGATGTATTCCTACCCGGCCGTCATCATCGGCCTGGTGCACTCCTACGTGCCCTATATGGTGCTGACCTGTTATCTGACGCTGCAGGCCATCGATGACTCGCTCATCGAGGCCGGGCGCTCGCTCGGCGCGACGCGGCTGCAAGTGCTGAAGCGGATCATCATCCCGCTCTCCATGCCCGGGCTGGTGGCGGGTGCGGCTTTGATCTTCGTGCCGGTCGTCGGCTCGTTCATGGAGCCGCGCATCCTCGGCGGCCGCACCGGTACCTTTTACGGCACGGTCATCGAGGACCAGTTCGTCGCCGTGTTCAACTGGCCGCTTGGCGCGGCCTTGTCCTTCATCCTGCTGGCTGTGGTGCTGGTCATTTTGGCGGTGGCGTCGCCGGTGCTGCGGAGGGCCGCGTGATGATGACGACGCGCGTCCTTGAATGGCTCGGCCGCCTCTACATCTGGCTGCTGCTCGCCTTCCTCTATCTGCCGATCGTCATCATGGCGCTGATGTCGTTCAACGTTTCGCCCTTCTACCAATTGCCGTTCGAATGGACGACGGAATGGTACGCCTCGCTATGGCAGAACGACCAGCTGATCTCGGCGAGCTGGAACAGCATCGAGATTGCCGTCATCACTACCATCATCTGCACCGTGCTCGGGTCGGCAGCGTCGCTGGCGCTCTACCGCTATGAATTCCGCGGCAAGAAATTCCTGCAGGCGCTGCTGTTCCCGCCGATCGCCATTCCGTGGCTGATCACCGGCACGGCGATGCTGATCTTCTTCTTCGGCGTCGGCATCGGGCGCGGCCTGTTTGCGATCCTGCTCGGCCATGTGGCGCTGGCGCTGCCTTATGTCATCGTCGTGGTGTCGGCGCGGCTGCAGACCTTCGCGCCGGAGCTGGAAGAGGCGGCGCGCTCGCTCGGCGCCAACCAATGGCAGGTGACCAGCCGCGTGACGCTGCCATGGATCATGCCCGGCGTGATTGCCGGCGGGCTGTTCGCATTCGCCGTGTCGTTCGACCAGTTCGTCGTCTCCTATTTCCTGTCGACGCCGGGTCAGACGACGCTGCCGGTCGAGATCTACGCGGCGATCCGCAAGGGTTTCACGCCCGAGATCAACGCGGTCTCGACGATCATCATCGCCGTCTCGATGGCGCTGATGCTGCTCACGGCGCGCTTCTTCAAATTCGGCGGAGAGAAATAATGGCCGGCGTCCAGGTATCGAACGTCTCCCGCAGTTTCGGCGCGCACAAGGCGCTGGACGACGTCTCCATCGATTTCGCCGATGGCGGTTTTTATGCGCTGCTCGGGCCGTCGGGCAGCGGCAAGACCACGCTGCTCAGGCAGATCGCCGGGTTCGATTTTCCCGACTCCGGCCGCATTGCGATAGGCGGCGAGAGCGTCGAGCGGGTGCCGGTCGAGAGACGGCAGATCGGCATGGTGTTCCAGAACTATGCGCTGTTTCCCAATATGAGCGTCGCCGACAATGTTGCCTTCGGCCTGTCGGTGCGCGGCGAGCCGAAGGCCACCATCGCCACGGAGGTGCAGCGAGCACTGGATCTCGTGCAGCTCGGCAAGCTTGGCGGCCGGCGGCCGCACCAATTGTCGGGCGGCCAGCGCCAGCGCGTCGCGCTTGCCCGCGCCATCGTCACCAAGCCGCGTGTGCTGCTGCTCGACGAACCACTGGGCGCGCTCGACAAGGCGCTGCGCGTCGACATGCAGATCGAGCTGAAGCGCATCCAGCGCGAGATCGGCATCACCACCATCTTCGTCACCCACGACCAGGAAGAAGCGCTAACGATGAGCGACCGCATCGGCATATTGCGCGACGGCAGGCTGGTGCAGGAAGGACCGCCCGAGGAGATCTACGACAGACCGCAAAGCGAGTTCGCCGCTACCTTCCTCGGCGACGCCAACATTTTTCGCGGTGAAGCGACGGGCGACGGTATTCGGCTGCCGGACGGCACGGCGATTGCTGCAGGCGCCGGCGCGAAGCTTGCTGCCGGCGCCAAGGCCAGCTGCGCCGTTCGGCCCGAACGCATCCAGATATCGACCGGCACGGGCAGGCTGGAATCGGCCAACGCCAATAGCCTGAAGGGACAGGTCTCCAAGCGCATCTTCGCCGGCAACAACAGCACATATTTCGTCGAACGTGCCGGGCAGACACTGAAGGTGATCGTGCAGAATACCGGCGCCGATCGCCTCGCCGAGGGTCAGCCGGTGATGCTCAGCTGGTCGCCGGAAAGCACCGTGCTGATCGCCGCAGGCTAGCAGGCATTGTCGCGTGTCCAATCGGCCCGATGTCGGAATTGGCACTTTCCGGTCCTGATGGGAAATGATGGTGCCGGGCTTAGCTGATGCAGGGGCCATGGCGTTATATCCAGTCCTCGACGGGAGGAATGGATGGCAAGCATGGGTTTCGAACCTGATGTGAAGGTTCGCACCAGCGAATACCGGGTCGGCTGCATCGGCGCCGGCATGATCATGGCCGAATGCCATCTCGCTGCCTACGAGCAAGCGGGCTTTCCGGTCGTCGCGATCGCTTCTCGAACCAGGGCGAATGCCGAGAAGGTCGCGGCCCGCTGGGCTATTGCGACCGTTCACGACACGCCGGAGCAGCTGATCGAGGATCAGCAAGTCGAGATCGTCGATCTTGCCTTTCCGCCCGACCAGCAGCCGGCGCTGATCCGCCACGCGCTGAAGCAGAAGCATATCAAGGCCATCTTGGCGCAGAAGCCGCTGGCTCTGTCGGTCGAGGAAGCGGTCACGCTGCGTGACGAAGCGGCCAAGTCCGGCAAGATCCTCTCGATCAACCAGAACATGCGCTACGACCAGTCGATGCGTGTGCTCAAGCAGATCATCGACAATGGCGAGCTTGGCGACATCGTCTTCGCGCAGATCGACATGCATGCGATCCCGCACTGGCAGACCTTCCTCGCCGACTACGACCGGCTGACATTAGCCAATATGAGCGTGCACCACCTCGACGTGCTGCGCTTCCTGTTCGGCGATCCCCAGGAGATCACCACGCTGACGCGCAAGGACCCGCGCACCAAGTTCGACCACTCCGACGGCATCACGGTTTCGACCCTGCGTTTCCCTTCGGGGGTGCTCGCCGTATCGCTGGAGGATGTCTGGTCCGGACCGCGCCAGGAAGGCTATCACGACGACCAGCACATCAACTGGCGCGTCGACGGCACCAAGGGCGTGGCCAAGGGCACGATCGGCTGGCCGAAGGGCGTGGCCTCGACACTGACCTATGCCTCGACAGAGACGACGGGCGGCGAATGGGTGACGCCGCGCTGGGACACGATGTGGTTCCCGCATGCCTTCATCGGCGTCATGGAACAGCTGCAGCATGCGGTGAAGACCGGAACGCCACCGGCGCTGTCCGTCGCCGACAACGTCAAGACCATGGCTCTGGTCGAGGCCGGCTATCGCTCCATGGCGGAAGGCCGCACGATCAAGCTGTCCGAGATATCGACCGATTGAACATCTGGCCGCCGAATAGCGTGGCGGCTAAATCGCTTACCGGGAGGAGTTCACATCATGATGCAGGCAGGTATCTTCACCGGCTATTTCCCTTACGAGCTGGAGGAGGTCGCCAGGCGCATCCGCGGGCTCGGCTTCAACACGGTGCAGCCCGACCTGCATTTCAAGGATATCGACCTCTCGGTCGGGCAGATCACGAAGGACAAGGCAAGAAAGGTCCGCGATACGTTCCGCGACCACAATTTGCCGATCTGCTGCTTGTCGGGCTACACGAACATCATCCACCCGGACAAGGCCGAGCGCGAGAAGCGGCTTGCGTATCTCAAGGAGATCATCCGCAACGCGCGCGAGTTCGGCAGCCCTTATGTGATCTCGGAGACCGGAACCTACAACACCGAGTCCGATTGGGTGCATCACCCCAGGAACAAGACCGAGGAAGGGTTCGAGGAATGTCGCAAGGTGATCTCCGATCTCGCCCATACCGCCTATGACCATGGCGCGGTGTTCCTGCTCGAAACCTATGTCAACAACGTCGTCGGTTCGGTCGAGGAGACGGTGAGGATGTTCGCCCAGGTCGACCATCCCGGTCTCGGCCTGCTGATGGATCCGACCAACTATTTCGAGGCGCACAACATCGACCGCATGGACCAGGTGCTGAACCAGGTGTTCGACACGCTGACCCACAAGATCAGGATCGCACACGCCAAGGACGTCAAGCGCGCCGGCAGCGACAAGTCCGAGAAGCATGCCGACATCGGCGACGACGACGCGCATGAGGGGCTGACGTTCCGCGGCGTCGGCGAGATCGAGCTGCCGGCACCCGGTCTCGGTTCGCTCAACTACGATCTTTATCTTAAGCGGCTCAGCGAGAAGCACCCGAACATCCCGGTCATCATCGAGCATCTGACTGAAGACGACGTACCGCGCGCCAAGACATTTCTGGACGGAAAGTTCCGCGCCAACGGTCTTTGATGACCGCAGAGGAGCCCATGATGGCGGCTGGCAAGACAAAGCGCGATTACAGCCTGGTCGGCGAAAGCACCCGCAGGGCGATCGAGACCGGGCTTGCCTCGGCCGAATGGTACCACACCGACGTCTCGCGCAAGGCTATGAAGGAGCTGATGCAGCGTTGCGACGGCCCGGCGATCCGCGACACGATCATCTGGATCGCCGCCATATCGGGTTCCGCCGCCGGGATCATCTGGTTCTGGGGTTCCTGGTGGGTCGTGCCGTTCCTGTTCGTCTATGGCGTGCTCTACGGCTCCTCCAGCGACTCGCGCTGGCACGAATGCGGCCACGGCACCGCCTTTCGCACGCGCTGGATGAACGATGTCGTCTACCAGATCGCCAGCTTCATGGTGATGCGCAATCCGGTGACATGGCGCTGGAGCCATGCCCGCCACCACACCGACACCATCATCGTCGGGCGCGACGCCGAGATTGCGGTGATGCGGCCGCCGGACCTGCTGAAGGCGGGATTAGCCTTCACCGGCATACTCGATTTCCGCTACTCGCTGCCGGCACTGGTGCGCCAGGCGTTGGGCAGGCTGTCGGACGACGAAAAGAGCTACGTGCCCGAGATGGAGCAGGCCAAGGCCGTCACCGCCGCGCGCTGGCATGTCGCCATCTACATCGCGACGATCGCTCTTGCGATCGCGCTGAGGTCTTGGCTGCCGCCGGTGCTGATCGGCTTGCCGCGCCTCTACGGCACCTGGCACATGGTGATGACCGGCCTGCTGCAGCATATCGGGCTCGCCGACAATGTCGTCGACCACCGGCTGAACACTCGCACCGTCTACATGAACCCGATCAGCCGCTTCATCTACTGGAACATGAACTATCATGTCGAACACCACATGTTCCCGATGGTGCCCTATCACGCGCTGCCCAGGCTGCACGAACTGATCAAGCACGATTTGCCCGTGGCGAACCCGTCGATTTGGCATGCCTACCGCGAGGTCTGGCCGGTCCTGCTCAGGCAGCTGAAGTATGAGGACTATTACCTCAAACGCGAATTGCCGCCGACGGCGAGGCCCTATCGCGGCGAGTTCCACGAGGTCGATATGTCGGCGGCGGCTGAATAGGTTTTCGCCGGCGAGTATGGGGGTAAGACCGGGGAGAAAAAGATGGCCGAATGGGTCGAGGCGTGTGCCGTGGACGATGTCGACGAGGAGGATGTTATCCGCTTCGATCATGGCGGCCGTACCTTTGCGATCTATCGCTCTCCGGACGACCAGTTTTTCGCCACGGACGGGTTCTGCACGCATGAGAAGGCGCATCTCGCCGACGGCCTCGTGATGGACGAGATCATCGAATGCCCCAAGCACAATGGCCGCTTCAACTACAAGACCGGGCAGGCCAAGGGGGCTCCGGTGTGCGTCAACCTCAAAACCTACCCGGTCAAGGTCGCGGCCGGCAAAGTCATGATCGAGATCGACTGATCGCATCCCAAACCGCAAGGAACCAGTCCGATGAGCCGTAAGAGACCGACGATCGCAGATTTGCGCGCCACGAAAGGCAAGCGGCAGCTGACCATGCTGCGCGTGCTGACCATGGATGAGGCCGAAGCCGCCGAACGGGCCGGTGTCGACATTGTGTCGGTGCCGCCGGAGCTGGTGCTCAACCCTCAGTATCGCGATGCGGCGCCGAGCCTTTTCACCATGCCCGGCGAGAACTTTTTCGAGATCGGCACCGCCGACGATTTCGTGCGCTGGGCGTTCCGCCTCTACAAGGCCGGCGCCGACGCCGTCTATTGCAGCGCCGGCTACGCCACCATCAAGCGGATGGCGGACGACGCGATCCCGGTTATCGGCCATGTCGGCCTGATCCCGTCGCGCGCCACCTGGACCGGCGGCTTCAAGGCCGTCGGCAAGACCGCCGACACCGCCATGCAGGTCTTCGAGGCGGTCAAGCAACTGGAAACCGCGGGCGCCATAGGCGCCGAGATCGAGGTGGTGCCGGTCGAGGTGGCCAAGGCGATCTCGGAACGGACGTCGCTGATCATGCTGTCGATGGGGGCGGGCACCGGCTGCGACGCGCAATACCTGTTCGCCGAGGACATACTCGGCCAGAACCGCGGTCACATGCCCCGCCATTCCAAGGTCTATCGCAACTTCGCCGCCGAATATGACCGCTTGCAAGCGGAACGCATCGCCGCATTCTCGGAGTACGTCGCGGACGTCAACAGCGGAGCGTACCCGGAAGACAGGCACGTCGTGCACATGGATCCGAACGAACTCAGCCTGTTCATGAAGAGGGTCGATGGCGTGGCCTGAGCGCCCGGGCCTGCCTTGGTTCGGCTCGTTGGCCGCAGCTACGCCTGCCAGCTCCCCTTGGCGAGCGCGGCGTAGAGCGCCTCGGCCTCGACGCCGAGCGGCCTGTCTTCGGTGAGCTTCGGCACGTGCGTGCGCACCGCCGCATGGATCACGCCGGTGGCCGGCGCCAGCGTCAGCCCATCGCGCAGGTCTATCGCCTGTGCGGCGGCCATCAGTTCGAAGGCAATCAACCGCCGCCACAGCACGATCATTTCGGCGCATTTCGAAACGGCCAGCAGAGTCTGCGTGGCGTGGTCCTCGACGCCTTCCGAGACCGGCAGGAAGTCCAGCATCACCGGATTGGCCTTGTGGCGGATCGCGGCCAGGATTGCCGCCACGGTCTTTTGCAGCGGCACGAAGCCGGCCGAGGCGCCGCCGAGCGGCGACAGATACTTCGGCAGGCTGTTGCGGCCGGAGCCGGTGAGCTGGATGAAGCGGGCGGCGCAGGCCGCCGCACTTTGGGCGATCGCCAGGCCGAGCGTCTCGAAGGCAAGCGCCAGCGAAGCGGTGTGGAAATTGCCGGTCGACAGCACCAGTTCGTCTTCGCCCAGCACCAGCGGATTGTCGGCAGCCGAATTGAGCTCGATCTCGGCCGCCAGCCGGGCGTGATCGATCGTCTGGATCAACGCGCCGTGGATCGACGGCATGCAGCGGATCGACAGAGGGTCCTGCAAGGTCGTCGGCTCCGGAGCCTCCTGGCGGGCAAGCAATTCGCGCAGGCCCTTTGCCGCCAACTGCTGGCAGGCGGCGGGCCGTGCCAGATGCAGGCGCGGATCGAGGATTGTGTGGTTGGCGCCGATGCCTTCCATGGTCAAGGCGCCGGCCTGCTGCTGTTGGGTGAACGCAGAGAGCGCGTCGGCAAGCGCCAGTGCGCCGCTGCCGGTGGAGCCGGCCGAGGCATTGATCAGCGACAGCCCGTCCTTGGGCGCCAAGCCCACGGGCGCGAGGCGCGCCATCATCAACGCCTTGGCCGAGGGCATGCGCCGGCCCTGATAGTCGGCTTCGCCTTCGCCAATCAGCATCCGTCCGAGCGCCGCCATCAGCACCAGATCGCCGGCGCCGATCGAAGCAAGCGACGGCATGACCGGATGGACACCGGCATTGAGAGCATCGAGCAAGGCCACGAACACATGCGGCGACAGGCCGGAGCCGCCTGCCGCAAGCATCGCCACCCGGGCAAACATGACGGCGCGCACGGTTTCAAAGGGCAAAGGCTCGCCGACGGCACCGCTGCGGCCGTCGAGGAGCTGGCGCTGGAAGGCGCTGGCGTCGCCGCTGACCGACGTGCCGAGATTGGCGCCAAGCCCGGTGTTGAGACCGTAGATCTGCTGACCGGCGGCCGCGGCGTCATCGAGCACCTTGCGCGCCTTGACCAGCCGTTCCAGGACGGTGGGCGTAACCTCCACCTTGCATCCTTCGCGGGCGACGGATGCGACGTCCTCGATGCTGACGCCAGCGCCGGTGAGAACGAGCGGGCTCATGCGAAACGCAACCTTTGGCCGATGCCTTGCGCCTGGGCCTTGGCCAGCATCGCCTTGCCGAGCGCGATGTCGGACAGCGACAGGCCGCGATGCCAGAACAGGATCGTCTCGCCGTCGCTCTGACGTCCGGCTTTTAGCCCGGCGGCGATCTGGCCGAGCTCGGCATGCAGCGACTTCTCGCTCAGCCGTCCCGTCTCGACATGGGCGCGCAGCGAACCGAACTTGCCGCCCTTGCACTGGCCCCAGTCGTCGACGACGATCTTCTGCATGATGTCGGTCAGCGACAGCTCCACCGCGCTCATCGTGCCGTAAGGTACGACCAACGCGCCACGCTTGATCCACTCGGTTTTCAACAGCGGCTGCGGTTCCGGCAGCCGCGAGGCCTCGACGACGATGTCGGCACCTTCCACGCAGGTCTTCCAGTCGGCCACCGCCGTGACCGGCTTGCCAAGGTCGGCCGCCAGTTTGGCGGCAAAGCCGTCGCGGCTTTCGGGCCGGCGCGAATGGACGCGGATCTCGTTGAAGTCGAAGAGATGATCGAGCAGGCGCACGTTCCAGTAGGCGGTACCGCGCGCGCCGATATGGGCGAGCACCTTCGATGTTTTCTTCGCCAGATGTTTCGCGCCGATGGCGGTGATCGCTCCGGTGCGTATGTCGGTGATGACGGTGGCGTCCAGGATCGCGCGCGGCGTGCCGGTGCGCGGGTCGAACAGGTTCAGGATACCGAACTCCGACGGCAGACCGTGCTTGTAGTTGTCGACATAGTCGCCGACGATCTTGACGCCGGCCGCATCGAGCGGCGCGACGTAGCCGCGCAGAACATTGAAATGGCCATGGAAGGACGGGTCGGGCTCGAGATGGACACGCGGCTCGATTACGGTCTGGCCGTTGCCCTGGGCGACGAGCCCGGCCTCGACCGCGCCGATGATTTCGGCATCGGTCATGGCAAGCGCCTCGATGTCGAGGGCGTTGAGGTAGTCGATATATATGGGCTTCATGCGTGTGTAGTCCCCGGGGAGCCCCCTTCATGCCATAGCAGGCGGCGAGGCGACACGAAAGTTTGTTAGTCGATATCTGGACGCAGTCGGCCAAATGCTGTTCAAACCGGTTCGTCATGACTGCCGTCCCCGAGAGTGAAGCTTTATCCGAAACGGCCACGAATTCGCGGCGCGTGGCGCTGATCGTCGCCATCGCCTTCTTCATGCAGCTTCTGGATTCGACGATCATCTCGACCTCGCTGCCGCAGATGGGAGCCACCTTCGGCGTGCCTGCGGTGGCGATGAGCATCGGCATTACCGTCTACATGCTGACCATGGCGGTGTTCGTGCCGCTGTCCGGCTGGCTCGCCGACCGGTTCGGGGCACGCAACATCTTCCTTGTGGCGATAGCGCTGTTCACGCTGGCCTCGATCGCCTGCGGCTTCTCGGAGAGTTTGACCGAATTCGTCGCCGCGCGCGCCGTGCAGGGCCTCGGCAGTGCGTTGATGACGCCGGTCGGGCGCATCCTGGTGCTGCGCAACGCCTCCAAATCGGAATTGCTCAACGCCACCGCGCTGATCACCTGGCCGGCGCTGTTTGCGCCGGTGGTCGGGCCGGTGCTCGGCGGGTTCATCACCACTGCGCTCTCCTGGCACTGGAACTTCTTCATCAACATTCCGCTTGGGCTGGCCGGCCTGGTGCTGGTCGCCCGCTTCGTTCCCGGTGACCGCGAGGCCGACCCAAAGCCGCTCGACTGGCCGGGCTTTTTCCTGACATCGGCGGGGCTCGCCTGCCTGCTCTATGGCCTCGAACGCATTGCGCATGCGGAGGATGGCGTCTTGCCGACCGTGATGCTGCTCGCCCTTGGCATGCTGATTGGCTGGCTGGCTGTGCGCCACCTCTTGCGCACGCCGCATCCGCTGCTCGACCTTTCATCGTTCAAGGTGCTGACCTTCGCCCTCTCGACATTGTCGGCCGGCACCATCTTCCGGGTGGCGATCAACGCCACGCCGTTCCTGTTGCCGCTGCTGTTCCAGGTCGGCTTCGGCCTCAGCCCGATCGATGCCGGCATGATGATCCTCGCCTATTTCCTCGGCAATCTCGGCATGAAGGCGGTGACGACACCGACGCTGAGGCGCTTTGGTTTTCGCTCGGTGATGGTCGTCAACGGCGTGGTCGCCTCTTTGTCGATCATCGCCTGCGCGGCAATCTCGCCGCAGACGCCGCAGGCGCTGGTGGTGGCGCTGATGCTGATCGCCGGACTGTCGCGCTCCATGCAGTTCACCGCGCTCAACACGCTTGCTTTCGCCGACATCGCGGCCACGCAGCGCAGTTCCGCGGCGACGCTGTCCAGCATGCTGCAGCAGGTGGCGATGCTGTTCGGCGTCGCGGTCGCGGCGGCGATCCTCAATTTGTCGCAGATCGCGAGAGGCCAACCGGCGCTTGATCTCGTCGACTTTCGAATAGCCTTCCTCGTGATCGGCGTGATCGGGTTGGTGGCCGCATTCCGCTTCCTGGCATTGCCGCGCAGCGCGGGCGCCGAAGTTTCGGGCCATGCGCTGGAGAATTGAAATCGAACTCCTCCAGGCGCCTGCCCTCCGGCCCTGCAAAAAGCGAGTTTGACAAAGGGGTTGGCTGTCGTTGCTGAGGATATGATTCATTGCACTGACAGATCGATTCAACGAAAGGACCCGCGCCATGGCCACCATAAGACTTCTGAGCGATGCCGAGGTGGAACGGATCCCGGCCGTGAAGGCCGTGTTCGACGACATCCGCGCCACGCGAAAGTCCGATTTCGTCAACAATTTCTGGCGCGGGCTGGCCAATGATCCGGTGGCGCTGAGGCGGATCTGGGAGCAGCTGAAGGCGGTGATGGTGGCGGACAGCGCCATCGACCCGCTGACCAAGGAGATGATCTACATCGCGATCTCGACCGCCAATGGCTGCTCCTATTGCGTCCATTCGCACACGGCCGCGGCGCGCGCCAAAGGCATGACCGACGCGCAGCATGGAGAATTGGTTTCGATCATCGGGCTCGCCGGCCAAACCAACCATCTGGTGACGGCAATGCAGATCCCGGTCGATCCACAGTTCGAGGTGAAATGAGGGGCGGCTTGGCGGCATGTGCGGTTTAAGAATTCTGGCTAAAATTGTAAGCGCGGTCATCGCCGAGTTTTAGGAAATTGACCCTAGGCTGCTACGGAGGAGATGCCAGAAGTCGATAATGTCAGCGATATTCAATAGAAACGTTCTTCTGGCGATAGCACTCGCGGTGCTGACTGTAGTGGGCTTCTGGCTGTGGACCGACCCCAAGCAGCCAGCACAACTCCCGACCTTTAGCCGCAGTGTCGCGAAATCGCTCGACGAAGGGATCGCACGCTACGGTGTCGAGGGCTTTCGCAAAAAGAACGAACAGGAGTTTCGTGACGCTCTGGCAAACTTTCAAAAGAACGGACCTAAAGCGCCCGGCACGCCGCAATAGAGGCAGCGTGATTGGGATGTTCGGCAAAGCTTTCACACCGGCCGATACACCTTTTCCGCCGTATTCCAGAAGATATCCGCTAGCGCCGCCACGCCATGCTTCGCTACCGCCGCGCGGTGCGCCTTGATCAGCTCTGCATGGCTGGTCCACAGTTTCTCGATCGGGAAGTTCGAGCCGAACATCAGGTGGTCCGAGCCAAGGATGTCGATCGCATTGTCGACGATATAGCCAATCAGCGCCGGGTCGTTGCGGTGGACGAAGGTGCCGAGGCCGGAGAGCTTGGCGTAGAAATTGGGCGCGGCGGACAAAGTGCGCAAGCCGGCCTTCCAGGCCTCCGTGGTTTCCGGCTCCATGCCGGTCAGCATGCCGGCATGGGTGAGGATGAAATTGGTCTCTGGGTTTTCGCCGACCAGCGTCAGCCCGTCTTTCATCTGTGCCGGGAAAAGCTGCAGGTCGAAGGACAGGCCATAGTCCTTCAGCCGGGCGACATTGGCGCGCACCTTGGGGTCGATGACCTGGTCGGCCGAGGCGGCGAAGCGGAAGGCCGGTGTCTCGTGCCAGTGAAGCTGCATGCGCACGCCGCGCAGCAGCGGATACTTTTTCAGCCGGTCGATCTGGTGGCGGACATCGTCGACCGTCATGTCGGCATAGCCGACGATGGCATGCGGCCAGCCGGTTTCTTCCGCGGTCTTCTGCAGGAAGGCGACCTCGTTTTCGAAGTCTTCCTTCGCCCAGTTGGTCTGGACATAGACAGCCTTCTCGACGCCGGCCCCCTTTTGGTCGGCCAAGAATTCCTCGATCGGATAGTCGCGGCGGATCGGCTCGTAGAGACCAAAAATGCGCGGCACCATCGGTCCGACCAGCCAGGGCTGGTCCTTTTGGCGCCAGATGTGGAAATGCGCATCGATCGCTTTCTGCATCATGAGACCCTCTTCCAGATTGCCGCGGCCGCCGGGGCAGGGCGCGCGAGCGACAGGATGAAATCGGTGAGGCTTTTCACCGACGAGCCGTCGACGAGATCGTCGAGCACTGGCAGGATAGCGCGAAGCGCTGCCGTGGCCGGCCGAAAGCGCGGGTCGCCAGCCAGCGGTGTCGCCAGTGACAGCCGGAAGGCGCGGGCGCTCAGCCGGCGCATCGCGATCTCCAGCTCGGCATGATCGCCGCGCTCTAGCGCGTCCGACAGGATGATCACCGCCGCCCCGCGCGCAAAGGCGGAAAAGCGTGGCACCGAGAGGAAGGCGACCAGCGTCGGTCCCATTCTCGTCCCGCCATCCCAGTCGTCGACCTGTGCGGCCGCGCGCGCCAGCGCCTGGCCGCGGTCGCGGATGCGCAGCGCCGAGGTGATGCGGGTGAGCCGCGTGCCGAAGGTGAAGATCTCGGCGCGGCCGGCGCCCTGCACGGCGGCGTGCGCCAGCCGGAGGTAGTCTGCAGTGTGCAGCTTCATCGAGCCGGACACGTCGATCAAAAGCAGCAGCTTGCGCGGTACGGTCTGGCGACGGCGCAGCATCGGCGAGGGGATGTCGCCATCGGCACTGACGATTTCGCTCAGCGAGCGGCGCAGGTCGAGCGTGCCGCGCGATCGCGTGCGGATGGTGCGGAAGGAGCGGCGGGCGGGCAGGGCGGAGGCGAGCTTGCGGCGGAAGGGGGCGAGGCTGTCGCTGTCACGCTGGAAGTCGCGGCTGCTCAACTGTTCGATGGCCGAGGAAATTTCGCCGCCTTTCTCCTGGCGGGTGGTCTGGTTCTCTTCCTCGCGCATGCCGCGATCATCCTTGATGCGGGTTTCCTCGTCTTCCTCACCGTCGATCGAAGGTCGGGCATCGCCATAGAAATAGCTGCGAAAATGCGCCTCGAATTCGGCGCGGCGGTCGGGCGAGGGGGCAAGCGTGGCCAATGCTGCCTCGCGAATATCGGCCATCGAGCGCGGCCCGAGCAACGTCACCGCCTGCATGAAGCTGGAGATCTGCTGCGGCGCGATGGCAAAGCCGCAGCGGCGCAGCAACCGGCCGAAGCCGAGCATGGGTTCCGCGGCGCGGGGTAAGTTCGCGGCGGGTCTCAAGCCAGAGCCTCCTCGACGATCCGGCCGAGCTCCGGCGCAATCGAGGACATATCCTCCTCGTCCTTGATCAGCACGCCGATGGCGCGGCGGAAGGCTTCCGGCCACGGGCTGCCGCCCTTTTCCAGAATGGTGGCGGCATTGGCCCATTCGACCGCTTCGGCGATGCCCGGGGGCTTCGCCAAGGGACGGGCGCGGATGGTCTGCACGGCATTGGCGACGGCACGCGCGGTGGCCTCTGCCACGTCGCCGGCGCGCAGCATGATGATCTCGGCCTCCCGGTCGGCATCGGGATAGCCGATCCAGTGATAGACGCAGCGCCGGCGCAGCGCCTCGGCGAGTTCCCGGGTGCGGTTCGAGGTCAGGATAACGATCGGCTGCGTGGCGGCGCGGATCGTGCCGCGCTCGGGAATGCTAATCTGGAAATCGGAGAGGAATTCCAGAAGCAGCGCTTCGAATTCATGATCGGAGCGGTCGATCTCGTCGACCAGCAGCACACGCTGCTCCGGCGCCTTCAGCACCTGCAGCAGCGGCCGGGCGATCAGGAACCGGTCTTCGTAGATGTCGATCTCGTGCTCGCCGGCATGACGGATGGCGAGCAATTGACGCTGGTAGTTCCATTCGTAGAGCGCATGCGCGGCGTCGATGCCCTCGTAGCATTGCAGCCGCACCAACTCGCGGCCGAGCAATTCGGCGATCGCCTTGGCCGCTTCCGTCTTGCCGACGCCGGGCGCACCTTCTAGCAGCAGCGGCTTGCCGAGGCGGATCGCCAGGAAGATGGCGGTCGCAAGGCTCTCATCTGCCAGATAGCGCGAAGCGGCGAGCCGCGATGCCACCGCCTCGGGCGAGGGCGCGACAGTCTCGGCGCTTGGATCAGGCATTTCGCCCCTCAGCTCGCGGCCTGCGCTTTGAGCGCCCGCAAAATGCGTTCCGGCGTGATCGGCAGCGTGTCGATGCGCACGCCGACGGCGTCGAAGACGGCGTTGGCCACGGCCGGGATTTGCGGATTGGCGCACATTTCGCCCGGCCCCTTGGCGCCAAACGGTCCGTCGGCCGACGGCCGCTCCAGCACGATGATCTCGGTTTCCGCAAGATCGCCCGGCCCCGGCATCAGATACTGGTTGAAGTCGGTGCCGCCATGATCGCGGTTCGGATAATAGGGCTCGGTGGTCTCATAGAGCGCGTGGCTGATGCCCATCCAGGAACCGCCGACCAGTTGCTGCTCGACCATTTTCGGGTTCAGCGCGCGGCCGATCTCGAAGACGTTCTTGACCGTGAGCACGGTGACCTCACCGGTCTCGTCGTCGACCTCGACCTCTGCCACCGTGCAGGCATGCGCGTAGCAGGTCGACGGCTTCATTGCGCCGGTTTCTTTCTCCGGATAGGAGCGCGGGATCAGGAACATGCCGCGGCCGGAGATCGAGCGGCCACGCTTGAAATGTGCCGACAGCGCGACATCGAAGATCGAGATCGACTTCTGCGGCGCACCCTTGACCAGGATGTTGCCTTGGCCGTCGGTTTCGAGGTCCGACGCGTTGACCTCCAGCTCCTCGGCCGCCACTTCCAGCATCACCTGGCGGGCTTCCTTGGCGGCCTGGATGACGGCGTTGCCGGCGCGATGGGTGCCGCGCGAGGCGAAGGTGCCCATGCAATGCGGACCGGTGTCAGTGTCAGCGGTATCGATGATGACGCGGTCGGTCGGCACGCCGATGGTCTCGGCGCAGATCTGCGCCATGATCTGCTTCATGCCCTGGCCAAGATCGACTGATGACAGCGTCACCATGAAATTGCCGGTCGGCGTCGAGTGCACCAGCGCCTGGGTCGGGTCGCCGCCGAGATTCATGCCGGTCGGGTAGTTGATCGCGGCGACGCCGCGTCCGCGCCTTATCGCCATCTCATGCTTCCTTCTTGTAGGAGGACATCGCCATGAACTTCTCCGCCACCGGCCAGTTGGCGGCGCGCGAGGCCTCCTGCATGCATTCGATAAGTGCTGCCCCTTCCGTAGGTTGCCGATGCGCCTTCATGTCGCCGTCGCGATAGGCGTTGATGAAGCGGAATTCGAGCGGGTCCATGCCGATCAGCCGCGCCAGCTTGTCCATCTGCACCTCCAGCGCGAAGTCGCCGATGGTGACGCCGAAGCCGCGCATGGCCGAGGAGGGGGTGCGGTTGGTGTAGACGCAATAGGTGTCGATCCAGACATTGGGGATCGTATAGGGGCCGGGATAGTGCGCCGCACCCTTCTGCGCGCCATAGGGCGAGTGGCGCGAATAGGCGCCGGCATCGGTGTAGCCGGTGACTTTGCGCGCGACGATGCGGCCGTCCTTCATGACGCCGTCCTTGATGACCACCTTTTCGGCGGCGCGGGGTGACGATATTTGCATCTCCTCCTCGCGGCTGTAGATGAAACAGACTGGTCGTCCGGTTAGTTTGGCACCGAGGATGGCGATCGGCTCGACGATGACGTCGACCTTGCCGCCGAAACCGCCGCCGACGGTGCCGCCGACGAAATGCAATTTGCTGCCGGGCATCTGCAGGATGATCGAAGTGTTGTCGAGGGTGAAGAACATCGCCTGCGTGTTGGTGTAGCAGGTGAAGCGGTCATTGCCCTCGGGTGCCACGACGCAGCCCGTGGTCTCGGTCGGTGCGTGTTCGATCGGCGAGGACTGGTAGCTCTGTTCGAGGATGTGATCGGCCTGGGCAAAGCCCGCCTCGACATCGCCGAAGCGCACCTTGCGGCATTCGCCGCTGTCGTAGAGATAGTAGTTCTGGCCGTGATATTCGTTGACCAGAGGTGCGCCGGGCTTCAGCGCTTCCTCCATGTCGAAGACGGCCGGCAGCACCTCGTAGTCGACCTTGACCTTGGTGGCGGCTTCCTGCGCGGCGCGCTCGTTCTCGGCCAGCACCGCCACCACGGCCTCACCCTTCCAGCGTACCTTGCCGTCGGCGAGCACCGTTTCGTCCTCGGGGCCGATCTGGATCAGGATCAGGATGGTGTAGACATTGTGTGGCACGTCCTTGGCAGTCAGCACCTTGACCACGCCCGGATGCTTCTCGGCCTCCGAGGTGTCGATGCTCCGGATGCGGGCGTGATGGTGCGGGCTGCGCACCATCTTCAGGTGCAGCATGCCCGGAAAATTGCGGTCGGCGAAATAGGCGGTCTTGCCGGTGACATGGCCGGGCGAATCCAGGCGCGGCCTCGGCTGGCCGATCTCGTTGAGGCCGTCCTTGCGAACATCGGCGAAATAGCTCTTGCGCAGTTCCATTTTGCTTCCCTCAGGCCGCGTTCTGCGAATTGGCGCGGGCCGCACGCAGCACCGCCTGGATGATCGGCTCGTAGCCGGTGCAGCGGCAGATGTTGCCCGATAGCGCCTCGACCACCTCCTCGCGGCTAGGGTTGGGCGCGTGGTCGAGCAACACCTTGGCAGCCATGATCATGCCCGGCGTGCAGAAGCCGCATTGCGTGGCGAAGGCGTCGAGGAAAGCACGCTGCAGCGGATGCAGGACGCCGGCTTCGGCGAGGCCCGAGGTCGTCTGGATATCGGCGCCGTTGCAGGTTTCGGCCAGGGTCAGGCAGGAGAGCCGGAGTTCACCGTCGATGATCACCGAGCAAGCGCCGCAGGTGCCTTGATGGCAGCCGCCTTTCGGCGAGGTATCGTCGATCTTGTCCCTGAGCGCGTGAAGCAGCGTCGTGCCGCTGTCGACGAATTCGGCCTTTTCCGCGCCGTTGAGCGTGAACTGAACCGGAACCTTTGCCATTTTTTTTCCTCCCAGCGCGCCTGCCCGAAGCATCGGACAGACGCGCGCCCCCCAGCCGATGGTTAAGCGAGCAGCAGCCGGCCAAGATGGACCGGCAGAACTTCGTTGCGATACCAGGCGCTGGCGACCGGATCGGTGATCGGCGACGTGCCTTCGCCGGCGGCGGCGAGCGCCGGCGCGATCTCCTCAGCGGTCAATTTGCAGCCGAGCAGCGCCTTCTCGGTCGCCCTGGCGCGCATCGGCCGGTCGGCCATGCAGCCAAGGGCGATCCGCGCGGACGTCACCGTGCCGTCGGCCGCCCGCTGCAGGTGCGTGGCGATGCTCAGCACCGAAACCCCTTTCGGCTTGACCCGCGACACTTTGAGAAAGCGGAAGCTCTCCGCGCGGGGCAAAACGAAGGTGATCCCGGTGACGATGGCGCGGCTGGTGTCGCGCCCGGCCAAAAAGGTCTGGATCGGCACCTCGCTGTCCTCGGTGACAATAATGGCATCCAGCGCAAGCAGCGCGACGGTGAAGTCGCCATAGGGCGCCGGCGCGAACAGATTGCCGCCGACGGTCGCCATGTTGCGGATCGCCGGCCCGCCGACGGCACGCGCGGCCGGCGCGAGTGCGGCAAGCTCGGGATGACGGGCGATCGCCGCCATGGTGACGGAGGCGCCGAGCCGAGCCTCGCCGCCGGAAACGGCGATCGCCGACAGGGGAGGTTCGGTGACGCGCACGAGGCTGGACACGGAAACATCGCCTTCGTTGGCGGCGCGCACGACCAGTGTGCCGCCGCCGAGATAGCGCGTGCCGGCGGCCTGCAGCGCTGCATTGGCGTCTTTCACCGTCGAAAAGGTCTGCAGCGCAAGCGTCATGGCGCGCTCCTGGGTTTTCAGCCTTGGCCGGCGAAGTGGGTCTTCAAGGCGTTGAAGCCGCCCTGGAAGACATTGGCGCCCATGCCTTCGGCCAGCTTGTCGGCCTCCTCGGGTGCCGCGTCGAAGCTCGCGCTCCATTCGGCATAGGTGCGGTCGCCGTCGGTGATGCGCCGCAGCTGCAGCGTCGCCTTGTGGTTGGTGATCGGCTGCGGGGTTTCAAGGATGGAGTAGCTGACGAGGAAATTCTGGTCGGAAAAATCGAGCAGCTTCTCACGGATGCGAGCGCCGCTGACGAGCTGGAAGTTGCGCACGCAGCCGATCGCGCTTGCGTCCTTGCCGTCCTCGATATGGCTCTCGACCATGCGCGGGTGCCAACTCGGCAGGCCGTTGAAGTCGCGTATCAGCGCCCAGACCTTTTCGACCGGAGCGTCGATGACGCTGGATATGGTGACTTTCGCCATAAGCTCGTTCCCTTGCGAAAATATCTGCATCAAGGGTAGGGCGGTGCGGCCGGCAGCGCTTATCAATGCGTCTTGAGCGCGTATCAAATAGTCTGAAAAAGGGCCGCCTGGATCAGGCGGCTGCCCGCGCGGCCTCGCGGTAGAGCGTCGGCGGGACGCCGACATGGTCGCGGAAGAAGCGCGAGAAATTGCCCTGGGTGGTGAAGCCGAGATTGCAGGCGACCGAGATCAGCGGCGCCTCCGACCACTGCAACTGCCGCACCGCTTCCTCCATGCGCAGCGTGTTCCAGTAGACGTTGGGCGTCAGATTGGTGTGTTCCTTGAACAGGGCGAAGAAATGCGGCCGTGACAGGCCGACGCTGCGCGCCACGTCGTCGAAACAGATGCGCTCGCAGACATTGGCCTTCATCAGCTGGATCGCCTTGCGGACGCGGAAATCCTGCATGGTGTTGACGCGTCCGCGCGACACTTGCGGGGCCGAGGCGTCGGCGGCGTCGAGCACGCTGTCGATGAAGCGCTCGATCTCGTAATTGGCGACGTCGTCGATGCTCTCATTGTCGCTGAGATGATCGAGCAGGCTGGCCGCCGCCTGGTGCAGCCACGGTTCCAGCGTGATCGCCGCCTGTGCGAATAGCGGCGCGGACGAGGGCAGGTCGCGGCGCCCGCGCGCCCAATCGGGGTCGATGTAGAAGGCAAGGAACAGGCCCGGCCTGCCGTCATGGGACAGAGCATGGCTGTGCGGCTGGAAGGAGTTGATGCCGGCGGCGGTGGTGGGGCCGAGCCGCACCGTCTCGCGGCCGATGGTCATCTCGCCGGCCGTGCCCTCCAGCCAGATGATCAGGTGTGCCTCGACATGGGCATGGGTGACGAAGTCGCTGGCGACATTCAGGACAGAAACATGTCCGAACCGGCCCCAGTAGAGCCTGATCGCTTCCGTCATGGGTATATCCTCCCGCAGGCGACTGGCCTCCCTTCGCCTGCTGAGTGGATAGTGCGGCGGGGGTCGTGCCCGCGTCAAGGCGTAGCCACGAGACCTTGGGCGCGCCATGCCTTGGGCCGGCCGATTTTCAGACCGAGCGATAGGAGCCGGATGGTACAACGGCCCCGGTCGAGAGCTAGTCGTTGCGCCTGAAGTTGCGGATGCGGTCGAACAGGACCGCAAGCAGGATGGCGCCGCCGATGAACACACCTTGCCAGAAGGCATTGATGCCGAGCAGGCCGAGGCTGTTGCGGATGACCTCGATCAGCGCCGCGCCAACGATAGCGCCGAAGGCGGTGCCGACGCCGCCGGCGAGATTGGCGCCGCCGATGACGGTGGCGGCGATCACCTGCAGCTCCATGCCGGTACCGAGATTGGTGGTGACGGCGCCCAGCCAGCCAGTCTGGATGATGCCGGCAATGCCGGCGGCGAGTGCCGAGATCATGTAGACCGCGACCTTGATCTGGCGCACGGGAACGCCGGTCAGCGTCGCCGCGTGCTCGTTGCCACCGATGGCGAAGATGTGGCGTCCGAACTTGGTCCAGCGCAGGATGAAGCCGGTGATCAGCGCCAGCAGGATCATGTAGAGCACCGGGTTGGCGATGCCGAACACCCAGGCGCCACCGCCGAGTGCCAGAAGCTTGTCGTGGTCCGGTCCGAACTGGAAGACGACCGTGTTGTTGGAGGCGACCATGGCCAGGCTGCGCGCGATCGACAGCATACCGAGCGTCACTACGAAGGGCGGAAAGCCGAGATAGGCGATCAATATGCCGTTGAAGGCGCCGATGATCAGTGCCGTCGCGATCGAGACGGCGATGCCGACTTCTATGCCGTAGCCGGCATGCATGGTGACCGCCAGCACCATAGAACACAAGCAAAGCACCGAGCCGACCGACAGGTCGATGCCGCCGGTGATGATGACGAAGGTCATGCCGAGCGCGATGATGGCGACGAAGGTGATGTTGCGGGTGATGTTGTAAAGGTTCTTCTGCGTGGCGAAGGCATCGGTGGCAAATGACAGGAACAGACAGGCGAGGATGACGGCGATCACCACCCAGAAGGTCTGGCTGGCAAATATCCGTGACAGCAAGGTGTGCTGTTTCTGCGCGATCGTCTGATCAAGGGTGACTGCCATTATCGACCTTTCCTGGCGGCGGCGGACCGCGCCAACCCGGCGCATTCGCAGCTGCGAAAATCCGGACGCATCAATTTCACAATACCTGTTCGATGGCGCCGGTGATCAGCCCGGTGACTTCCTCGGGCGAACTCGACGCGATCGTCTTGTCGGCGACCTTCCTGCCGCGCCGCATGACGATGACGCGGTCGGCAACGTCAAAGACGTCAGGCATGCGGTGGCTGATCAGCACGACCGCGATGCCCTGGTCGCGCAGATGCCGGATGAGGTTCAGCACCTCGGCCACCTGGCGCACCGAAATCGCCGCCGTCGGCTCGTCCATCAGCACGATCTTGGCTTGCGACAGCATGGTGCGGGCGATCGCCACCGCTTGCCGCTGGCCGCCGGACATCTGCTTGACGAGGTCGCGCGGTCGGGTCTCCGACTTCAGCTCGGCGAAGATCTGGCCGGCGCGCTTGTACATCGCGGCATAGTCGAGGATGCGGAACGGTCCGACGCCCCGGCGCAACTCGCGGCCGAGATAGACGTTGGCGGCGGCGGTCAGATTGTTGCACAGCGCCAGGTCCTGGTGGACGATCTCGATGCCGTGCTGGCGCGCCTCCACCGGCTTGTGCAGGATCAGCTCCTTGCCGTCCATCTGCATGGTGCCGTGGCTCGGGCGGAAATTGCCGGCGATCATCTTGACCAGCGTCGACTTGCCGGCGCCGTTGTCGCCCATCAGGCCGACGACCTGGCCGGGCTCGATCGACAGCGACACGTCGTTGACCGCCTGGATGGCGCCGAAATGTTTCGAGATGTTGGTGAGTTCGAGAACCGCCACCAGCCTTCATGCCTCCCATGTTTCCTGGCCTGCGGTTGTCCCCGCGGCCTCGCTCTCCCAGCTCCTCCCGGGAATGGCGATTTCACGCATTTACGCGAATGCTCATGCAAGCGTCAATCATTTGTCGGACGAATTGAACGCATGTTTTTCCAAAAATCCGTTTTGTAGGACAAATAGCAATTGACGTTGGCAGCGCGCCGATATTAGCTAAGCGTCGGAGGAGATTATGCCGATCCATCGGCCGGTTAGCCGGGTGGCATCAGCGGAGGTTATGGGTCGTGGGATTCGGCAATACCCTTTTGGGGAACCGGTCCAGGACCGCGTCTGGAAATGCTTATCAACTTGGGCTGACGGCAAGAGTGCTCGTGAAACGACCCTCTGTCATCGCTTGGTCCGGGTTGATCTGTGTGGCGGGCACGCCGTGCCCGTCTGTTTCAAGGGAGGACTGACATGAGGAAATCACTTTTGCTCGCCGCTGTCGCCGTCATGGCGTTGGGCGCCGGGCCGGCTTTGGCCAAGAAACAGCTCGTCATCGTCGTGAAGGGTCTCGACAATCCGTTCTTCGAGGCCATCAATCAAGGTTGCCAGAAATGGAACAAGGAAAACGCCAGCTCGGAGTATGAGTGCTTCTACACCGGTCCGGCTTCGACCTCCGACGAGGCCGGCGAGGCGCAGATCGTCCAGGATATGCTGAGCAAGGCCGACACTGTGGCGATGGCGATTTCGCCGTCCAACGCGCCGCTGATTGCGCAGACGATCAAGAGCGCCAATCCGTCGATCCCGATCATGACCATCGACGCCGATCTGGCCAAGGAAGATGCCGGCTTGCGCAAGACCTATCTCGGCACCGACAACTACCTGATGGGCAAAAAGATCGGCGAGTACATCAAGAAGGGCAAGCCGAATGGCGGCAAGATCTGTACCATCGAGGGCAATCCGGCTGCAGACAACATCCTACGCCGTGCACAGGGCATGCGCGACGCGCTTTCGGGCAAGGAAGGCCTCGCGGCGCTCGCCGGCGAAGGTGGCTGGACCGAAGTCGCCGGCTGCCCGGTGTTCACCAATGACGACGGCGCCAAGGGCGTGCAGGCGATGACCGACATCCTCGCCGCCAACCCCGACCTCGACGCTTTCGGCATCATGGGCGGTTGGCCGCTGTTCGGCGCGCCGCAACCCTACCGCGACCTGTTCAAGCCGATGGCCGACAAGATCGCCAGCAACGCCTTCGTCATCGGCGCCGCCGATACGATCGGCGACGAAGTGGCGATCGCCCGTGAGGGCCTCGTCACCGCACTGGTTGGCCAGCGGCCGTTCGAAATGGGCTACAAGGCGCCATCGGTGATGATCGACCTGATCGAAGGCAAGAAGGTCGACGATCCGGTCTTCACCGGCCTCGACGAATGCACCAAGGACACGGTCGACACCTGCATCCAGAAGTAGGCCTCGATCTCGGGGCGCCCTTCGAAGGGCGCCCCGTCACTTCCTTCAGAACAAGGACAAGGCAGCATTGTCGGGGCAGCGTGCTCCGGCTTTGACGCGCCCATACTTCTCGCATTTCGGCCTATATCCGCGGGCGCGGACAATTCCGGACAGTTTCCCTGCGACAGACTGCCGATGCCGGAACGCCGATGCCGGACGATAAGTCAAGAAAGCGATCCGCCAGGGCAGGGGCGCCAGCCAGCCCCCCTCCCGCTGCTGCTGTTCGACGGCCCGACATGGCATGGAACCCGGGGTCGAGCGTGCATGCCTCGCTGGCGAGCGAGATCGGCCTCAGGATCGTACGTGGCGACTATCCGCCGGGCACAATTCTGCCGAACGAAGCGAAATGGTCGGAAACCTTCAACGTCAGCCGTTCCGCAGTGCGCGAGGCGATCAAGATGCTGATGGCGAAGAGCCTTCTGGCATCGCGCCCCAAGATCGGCAGTTGGGTCGAGCCGAAGGAGCGCTGGAACCTGCTCGACCGCGACGTGCTCGCCTGGTACGCGACCGCGCCGGACCGCGAATTGTTCCTGCGCACCGTGCAGGAATTCCGCCACATCATCGAACCGGAAGCCAGCGCCTACGCTGCCATGCGGCGCAGCGAAGAACAGATGATGGAGATCAGTCAGGCCTGCCGGGAGATGGGGCAAGCCACGAATTTGCAGGAGCGCACGCGTGCCGACACGCGCTTCCACCTTGCGATATTGAGGGCTTCCGGCAACGACCTGCTGGTGCCGCTCGGCGTTCTGATCGAATCGGCGCTCGACCACCTCTTTGTTTTCGTCACCCGCGAAACCAGCGATCAGCGCCTGGCGCAGAAGCTGCACGAGGCGATCGAGAAGAACATCCGGCTGCAGCGGCCGGATGCGGCGCGCAACGCCGTGCGCAGGCTGCTCGCCAACACCGACGAAGTGATCGGCCGATCGCGGCGGTGACGCCGCTCGCGATCTCCAGGAGAGAGCCCTCAGATCGTCTGCTTCTTGCCGTCCTTCGACGGCATCAGGTCGACGCCGTTGACCTTGGCGACATGCGTCGCCAGCATCGGCACGAACTGTTCCGCTAGGCCTGCGGCGAAGGCGCCGGCGAAAGAATTCTTGGTGGCGTTGCCGAGCGGGTTGGCGATGCCGGCGGCGCCCGCCATCGACTCCAGATAGGTAAGGTCCTTGAAGGCATTGGCGATGGAGAATTTATGCGCGTCGCGATCGCCCTCCAGCGTCCAGCGCATGAAGGTCTGGTAGAAGCCGCAATCCATGCGGCCGTTGCGGATGACGCTGTCGAAGCGCGGCGGTGAGATGCCGACCTTTTCGGCCAGCGCCAGCGCTTCGGAGTAGATCGCGGCGTAGCCCAGAGAGATGAAGTTGTTGAGCAGTTTCATGCGGTGGCCGTCGCCGATGCCGCCGATATGGACGATGCGCCCGGCCCAGGTTTCGAGCACCGGTTTCAGCCTGGCGAAGAGCGCGTCGGAGGCGCCGACCATGGTGTCGAGCGTGCCTTCCCAGGCCTCCTTCGGCGTGCGGCTGAGCGGCGCGTCGACATAGTCGACGCCAAGCGCCTCGAGTTCGGCGGCAAGCGCTATCGTTGAGACCGGATCCGACGTCGAGCAATCGACGACGACGGAGCCTTTCTTCAGACCCTCCTTCAGGCCGCCGGGGCCGCGGATGATGGCCTCGACCTCGCGCGAGCCGGTGACGCAGATGAAGACGATGTCGGATGCGGCGGCGACTTCGCTCGACGTCGCCGCTTCCTTGGCACCACGGCCGAGCAGGTCCTCGGCCGGTTTGCGGTTCTTGCGGCCGAGGAATGTCAGCGCATAGCCCTTGTCGACGATGTTCTTGGCGATGCCGTGCCCCATCAGGCCAAGGCCGATGAAACCGATCTTCTCGCTCGCGGCAGTCGTGCTCATGTCGTTTCGTCCTGTTTGGAAATTATCGATAATGGCGCCGTCGTTCTTGCCGCATGCGGTTGCAGAATGCAATATTGTCTGACAATACACATAATCCCCAAGCAATGTGGAGAGCAAAATGACGAAGCGGATCATGTTCACCGGCGGCAGCGGCAAGGCCGGACGCCATGTCGTGCAATATCTGGTCGAGCATGGCTGCCAGGTGCTCAACATCGACACCAAGCCGCTCGACAACCCCAAGGTGCGCACTTTGATCACCGATATCACCGACAGCGGCCAGGTGTTCAACGCGCTGTCCAGCTATATGGGCCTGCACGAGTTTGATCCGTCGCTACGTCCGCAGCCGGTCGATGCCGTGGTGCATTTCGCCGCCATTCCGCGCATCATGATCACGACCGACAACGAAGTGTTCCGCATCAACGCGCTGGGCACCTACAATGTCATCGAAGCGGCGGTGAAGCTCGGCATCCGCAAGGTGGTGATCGCCTCCAGCGAGACGACCTATGGCGTGGTGTTCGCCAACGAGCCGCGCGACCCCAAATATCTCCCGCTCGACGAGGAGTACGACGTCGATCCGATGGACAGCTACGCGCTGTCCAAGGTCGTCAACGAGAAGACGGCGCGCGCATTCGCGCAGCGCAACGGCACCGACATCTATGCCTTGCGCATCGGCAACGTCATCGAGCCGCATGAATATTCACTGTTCCCGAAATGGTTTGCCGATCCGGGCTTCCGCAAGCGGATCGCCTGGAGCTATGTCGACGCGCGCGACCTTGGCCAGATCACCCTGCGCGCCGTCGAGAAGGACGGGCTCGGCTACCAGGTGTTCAACGCTGCCAATGACGACACCTCGTCCGATCTGCCGACCGCGGAGCTTTTGCAGCGCTTCTACCCCAACGTGCCGGTCAAGGCCGAACTCGGCGAATACGAGACTCTGCTCTCCAACCGCAAGGCGCGCGACATGCTCGGCTTCCGCCCCGAACATAGCTGGCGCAAATACGTCAAATAGGCCCGGCCGGGCCATGATACCGGACTGATCTGTGCACAGCCGCCCGCATTGCGCTCCGGCGCCTGTCGGCGGCTTGACAGCTTTCGAAATCCAGACTTTGTGAACCACATGCGGGACGGGAAGCCGAGCAACGAGAAAACACCGGCCAAGACGGCGTCCGCCGAGCGTCCGGCTGCCGTTCGGCGGGCCGATGCGGCGCGCATTCCCGGCTCCAGCGTGCATGCCTCTTTGGCCAGCGAGATCGGACTTCGGATCGTGCGCGGCGACTATCCGCCGGGCACCATCCTGCCCAATGAAGCCAAATGGTCGGAGACCTTCGACGTCAGCCGCTCGGCGGTGCGCGAGGCGATCAAGATGCTGATGGCAAAGAGCCTCCTGGCGTCACGCCCGAAGATCGGCAGCTGGGTCGAGCCGAAGGAGCGCTGGAACCTGCTCGACCGCGACGTGCTCGCCTGGTACGCGACCTCGCCCGACCGCGAAGTGTTCCTGAAGACGGTGCAGGAGTTCCGCCACATCATCGAGCCGGAAGCGACCGCCTATGCGGCCATGCGGCGCACCGACGAGCAGATGGCCGAGATCAGCCAGGCCTGCCGGGAGATGGGCGACGCCCCCAGCCTGCAGGAGCGCACGCGCGCCGACACGCGCTTCCACCTTGCCATATTGAGGGCTTCCGGCAACGACCTGCTGGTGCCGCTCGGCGTGCTGATCGAATCGGCATTCGATCATCTGTTCGCCTATACGACGCGCGAGCTGGACGATCTGCAGCACGCACAGAAGCTGCACGAGGCAATAGAGAAGAATATCCGCCTGCAGCGGCCGGACGCGGCGCGCGCCGCGGTGCGCAAGCTGCTCGCCAACACCGACGAGGTCATCAAGTCGAGATAGGCGCGAGATCGTCGCGAGTAAGGTTCGGGTAGGTGCTGCCTCACTCTATTCGCCTGATCCTGCAGCATCTTTCTGCATAATTCGCCTGAACTCTCGAGGAGTCATCGAATAGTGCTTCTTGAATGCGCTGCAGAAATGCGCAGTGTCGCTGAAACCTGTTTCGTAGGCGATTTCGGTTACGCTGCGCCGGCGACTGTTCAGGAGTTCGCGCGCCGCCATCAAGCGAATCTGTCGCCAGAACGCTGCAGGAGCCATCTGCAGATCGGCATGGAAGGCGCGGTTCAATCGTGTTTTTGTGGTGTTCAGCGATAGCGCCAGATCCTCGACCGAACATGGCGAATCGATGCGGGTCTCCATCGTCTTCACGGCCTCCACCGTCAGCCGCGCTGCGCTGCCAAGGGCTTCCTCGTAGGGCTTCGCCTTGAGGACGATGCGAGATTCTTCCGGTTTGAAGAGAAGATAGTTCAGTGCTTTCCGGGCCCGGCCCGCATCACTGTATCGCGCGATCAGGAACGCCGCGATGTCGATGGCGACGATACTGCCCGGGCATGTGATGATGTTGCCATCGATGACGTAATTCTGGCTCGTCGCGGGATTGCTGTTTGGAAACCTGCTCAAGAACTCGCCCAACGTATCGAAATGCAATGCGCATTCGCGATGCTCCAGGAGCCCTGCCTGGGCCAGGACGAAGCTGCCCGTGCATAGACCGATAAGAGGGATTCCGCGGGCGTTTGCGGCACGCAGATATTCAAACGTCGCCTGATGAATGCCTCCAAGGTCACGTATCAATCCGCCGCATACCGCGATGCAATCGTACGCCTCGGGATCGTCCAGATTCCCTGTCGGCGTCATTTCCAGTCCGCAGCTGGCGCGCACAGGTGACGGCCCCGCCGAGATGAAATCCCAGGCGAAATAGACCTGACGGCTATGGTCCTGCTTATCCGCGGCAAGTCGAAGAGCGTCGACAAAGCTGGCCATTGGCGTCAGCGTGAAGCTCGGACAAAGGATCAAGCCGACGCGAAGGTAAGGAAGGGCCGTTCGGTTCGGCACCCTTAGCGTAGATGTCAACGCGCGCTCCCAATCCGCCTCCCGATTCAAATATTATGAAAAATGAGCCGGAATCACAATCTTCCAGTGTCGCGCGCCGCTAATCATATTAGTCACACCTAACCTGTGTCCACGATACCGGACAGATTGGGCATGACTGTGAAGCCGGCCTTTCATAGGATTCTCGAGCCGCTCCAATTGCGCCACAAGACGCTGCGCAATCGCATTACTTTCGGAGCGCACACCGCGAATATGGCCGAGGATGGACTGCCCGGCTCGCGCCATTTGGGTTACTATCGGGAACGCGCCCGAGGAGGCGCTGCCATGATCGTGGTCGAGCCGATGCCGGTTCATCAGACCGCCCGTCTGACGCGAGGCAATTTCCGCCATGACGATGACGCCGTAATACCCGGATTCAGAGCGATTACCGAGGCATGCAAAGCCGAGGGGGCGGTCATGGTCCATCAGCTCTATCATGTCGGACAGCATGGCGATTTCGACAATTCATATAGCGCGAACTGGTCCCCCTCCGGGCTCCCGTCCTATCACGACGGAGACGGCAGTCACCGCATGCGAGAAGCCGAGATCGAGGAGATAATCGAGGGCTTCGTTCGCGCGGCTGTGCGGGCGAAGACGTGCGGCTTCGAGGGGGTGGAGCTGTTCGGGCCCTACAACTCGCTCATCGAGCAGTTCTGGCTGCCGTGGTCAAACCGCCGCGACGACCGATGGGGCGGCTCGTTCGAAAACAGGATGCGGTTCTCGACTGAGATCACCTCGCGCATTCGTGCGGCCGCGGGCGACGAATTCATTATCGGGCTCGCCTCGAGCATCGATACCTCGGTCGACATCGGAATGGGTACCGAACTTCTCCAGGAAATCGCCGCGTACCACGATACGCGTGCTCTGATCGACTACATCACTTGCGGCACCGGCAGCTATTTCGACCACGCCTCAGTCATGCCCACGTTTCTCTTCGCCGACAAACTCGGCGCTCCCAATGCGCAGGCGCTGAAGGAGGTCTGCAAGCACATACGCGTCCAGGCAGAGAGCCACATCCGAACGCCCGAGAACGCAAACGAAGTCATATCATCGCGACAGGCGGACATGGTCAGTATCGTGCGAGGCCAGATCGCGGATCCGTACTGGGTCAAGAAAGTTGCGAGCGGCCGTGACACCGAGGTCCGGGGCTGCATCTCCTGCAACCAGATGTGCTGGGGAAGACGCTCTAGGGACTACTGGATCTCGTGCCTCGTCAATCCGTCTGCCGGCCGTGAATTCGAATGGGGAGGCGACACGTTCATCCCGGCCATAACACCGAAGCGCGTGCTGGTGGTGGGAGGCGGACCGGCCGGACTCGAAACGGCTCGCGTCGCGGCCGAGCGTGGCCATAGCGTGACGCTGGCAGAAGCCGCCCCGCAGCTCGGCGGACAGTTCAGGCTGGCCGGCATGCAGCCGCGCCGGTCGCAGATCGTAGAGTTGGTCGATTGGTACGAACGACAGTTGACCCGGCTGGGCGTACGGGTGCTGCTCAATGCGCCGCTCGACGCTGCGGAGATCGCCGGGCACGACGTTGATGAAATCGTCATCGCGACCGGTTCGCAACCTGCCGGGACAGGCTTCCAGCGCGGCTTGCCGGGGCAGGATCGTCTGCCAGGGGCGGACTTGCCGAATGTCTGGTCCGTCGAGGACGTGATGACGAGGACGGCGCGGTTGGGCGACCATGTCCTTCTCATCGACGACACGGGCGACTGGCGCGGGCTTGGCACGGCCCTCGAAATCGCAGCACGCGGACACCGTGTGACGGTTATCACGGCATGGCCGGTCCTCGGCCGTTACCTGCAGCGAACGGAAAGCGACGGCGTTGCGCGAGCTCGGCTGAAGATCGGGGGCGGTGGCTGGATAACAGACACGGTGGTCAAGGAATGGCACGGCGACGGCGCCACTGTCAGATGCCATCTCGATGGGACCGAAACCGAGATCAAGGCCGACACCCTCGTCCTTGCGACCACCAACGTCTCGGACACATGGGTGCTGGACGATCTTGCGGAGCAGATACCCGCATTGCAGCCGAAGGTGATCGGCGACGCCTTGGCACCCCGGCTAGCTGTGGCGGCAATCTACGAGGGGAGGGTACTCGGCCAATCCATTTAGACTGCTCCAACTGCCAAATGGCAGACCAGATCCTCGGCCGACCAGGCGCGGTTTCCGTGCAGTGACGGTCCTGAGATCCGAGACCCGGGCGGAATATCCCGGGGTTCAACGATTGGTTGGGCAATGCGTTAAACACAAACAATGGGAGATCCAAAATGAAGTTTTTCAGAAGCGGCGGAGCCCGCGTTCCGGAAGTGGTCACGAGCATGGCCAAGGACGTTCGCGAGGGCCTTATGGACCGGCGCGAGTTCCTCGCGATGGCCAGCACCTTCGGCGCATCGACTGCGCTGGCCTACGGCATGGTCGGCCTGGCTGTGCCGGTCCCCGCCTTTGCCGAAGAAGGCAAGAAGGGCGGAACGCTTCGCGTTGCCATGGTCGTGAAGCAACAGAAGGACCCGCGTACCTATGATTGGGTCGAGATGGCCAATATCAGCCGCACTTGGCTGGAGCCGCTGGTCAAATACACCCGCGAATTCACCTTCGAGCCGGTCCTTCTGGAGAGTTGGGAAGTCAACGGCGACGCCACCGAATACGTGCTCCATGTCCGCAAGGGCGTAACCTGGAACAATGGCGACGCGTTCAATGCCGACGATGTCGTCTACAATTTCAACCGGTGGTGCGACAAGAAGGCGTCCGGCAATTCCATGGCGGCACGCGTCAACAGCCTGATCGATCAGAACACCGGCAAGGCGCGCGAGGGCGGCATTACCAAGGTCGATGACCACACGGTCAAGCTCTCGCTCGGCGCTTCGGATATCGCGCTCATCGCCAATCTTACCGATTATCCTGCCTTGGTCGTGCACCGCAATTTTGACGCCGATGGCGCCGACCCGGCCACAAAACCGATTGGTACGGGTGCATTCGAGCTCGTCTCCTACGATGTTGGCCAAAAGGCAGTCGTCAAGCGGCGCGAGAACGGCAAGTGGTGGGGTGGAGAGGCGCTGCTCGATGGGGTCGAGTTCATCGACTACGGCACCGATCCAAACGCAATGGTGAACGCCTTCGAGTCGGGTGAGGTCGATCTCAACAATGAAACCGGGGCGGACTATGTCGAGATCCTGGACGGACTTGGACTTAAGAAAACAGAGATCCAGACGGCGACTACGCTCGTTGCGCGCACCAACGTCACGCAAAAGCCCTACGACGACAAGCGGGTGCGCAACGCGCTCCAGATGGCAGTCGACAACAACGTTGTGCTTCAACTCGGCTACGCCGGGCGCGGCACAGTGGGCGAAAATCATCATGTCAGCCCAATTCATCCCGAATACTTCCCCCTGCCTAAGAAAGCTCGCGACGTGGAAGGGGCCAAGAAACTCATGGCCGAGGCCGGCCAGGCCGATTTCGAGCACGAGCTGATCACCGTGGACGATGATTGGAACAAGAGCACCGGTGATGCGATCGCTGCCCAGCTTCGCGACGCGGGCATCAAGGTCAAGCGCACGGTACTGCCTGGCTCGACCTTCTGGAACGACTGGACGAAGTATCCTTACTCCTTGACGGTTTGGTACATGCGCCCGCTTGGAGTCCAGGTTCTGGCGCTGGCCTATCGTTCCGGCGAGGCCTGGAACGAGACAAGCTACTCCAATCCGGAGTTCGACAAGAAGCTCCAGGAGGCTCTGTCGGTGAGCGCCCCCGAAAAACGCCGTGAGGTGATGAAGGAGGTCGAGGCCATTATTCAGGACTCGGGGATCATCATCCAGCCCTACTGGCAAAAGCTCTACAATCACATGAATGAGAAGGTGAAGAACTACTCCATCCACCCAACCTTCCAGATAGATCTGCAGAAGGTCTGGCTGGAACAGGCCTGACGAAAAGGCCAAGTTGGCGGCCGCGAAAAATAGCCTTCCTTCGGAAGGAAAATTCGCGGTCGCCACTTCAGTCCTGTTTTGGGCGCCCGAACGCGGCGCGCAATTCGTCCTTTGCCTCCTCCAGCACCTTCCGGCGCTCCTGCGGCAGGTTCTTGCCGGCGCGGTTGATGTAGAAATTCAGCATCGACATGGCGGACTGGAACGGCTCGGCCTTGCGGCGGTCGCTGTGCTCGGCCGACCGCTTGAGCGAAGCCGCGATCTTCTTCGCATCGCCGGATTCGAAGATGTGCTCCTCAAGGTTCATCGCATCGCTGTGCTCGGTCACTTCGGCCGACCATTTTTTTTTCGCGGTCATGACAGGAACTCCTTCCGTGTCGGGAAACGTCAGGCGGTGTGGCGGGTTCCCGCAACCGCTGAAGCCGCATTCCTGGCGTCACGGAATTGCCCGTCGTGGCGCTGCTCGCAGCGGCGAATGCGCCGATAGTGGCGCGGAACCGGTCGATCTCCAGCACCGTGGACAGGAAACGCCTTGACCCCAATCGTCTCCAGCCAGACGAGCAGCCCTGGCATCGACAGCGCCTATGCATGGACCCGGCTCGGCATTTCGATGCTGCTGTCGACGATCGGCGGTGTCGGCATGTGGGCGGTGGTCGTGGTGCTGCCCGCCGTGCAGGCGGAGTTCGGCGTCGACCGTGCCGCCGCGTCGGTGCCCTACACCGCGACCATGGTCGGCTTCGCCGCCGGCAATGTCCTGGTCGGACACGCGATCGACCGCATGGGCTACTGGATCCCCGCGCTGATCGCGGCGATCGCGCTCGGCGCCGGTTTCCTTTTGGCGTCGCTGACCACATCGATCCTTCAGTTCACGCTTGTCCAAGGGCTGCTGATCGGCGTCGGCACGTCGGCGATCTTCGGCCCGCTGATCGCCGACATTTCGCACTGGTTCAGCCGACGCCGCGGCGTCGCGGTGACGGCGGCTGCTTCGGGCAACTACCTCGCCGGCGCGATCTGGCCATTCGTCATGCCGATGCTCATGAAGGAAGAAGGCTGGCGCTTCACCTATGCCGCGATCGGCGTCGTCTGCCTCGCCACCATGGTGCCGCTGGTGCTGATGCTGAGGCGTGGCGCGCCCCGCGAAGCCGCGCCCGGCTCGCCTGGCAGCCGGCCGGTCCGGCCGATCTCGCTGTCGCCGGCGGCGCTGCAGGTGCTGCTGGTCGTCGCCGGTTTCGGCTGCTGCATGGCGATGTCGATGCCGCAGGTGCATATCGTCGCCTATTGCATGGATCTCGGCTACGGCGTGGCGCATGGCGCCGACATGCTGTCGATCATGCTGGCGGCCGGCGTCGTCAGCCGGCTCGCGTCCGGCTTCCTCGCCGATCGCTTCGGTGCGGTGAAGACGCTGCTGATCGGCTCGGTGCTGCAATGCCTGTCGCTACTGTTCTACATCCCCTTTGACGGGCTTGCCTCGCTCTACGTCGTGTCGCTGGTTTTCGGTCTGTCGCAAGGCGGCATCGTGCCTTGCTACGCGATCATCGTGCGCGACTACATGCCGGCGAAGGAGGCCGGCCAGCGCGTTGGCATCGTCATGATGGCGACCATTTTCGGCATGGCGGTCGGCGGCTGGATGTCGGGCTGGATCTATGACCTCACCGGCTCCTATGCCGCCGCTTTCCTCAATGGCATTGCCTGGAACCTGGTGAACCTGGGGGCGATTTTGCTCCTGATATGGAAGGCGCAGCGCAGCGCGGTGGCGATGGCCTGAGGGCTGACGCCGACAGGCTCGATGTCCCAGCCGCCCAGCCGGGCCATTGGCTTGACAATGGGCAAGCGCTGCGCGACGCCAAGCTGACACGGCGTGGCGAGGGAAGCCGGAATGGACATGGCGAGAAGGGTGATGCTGCCGGAAACGAGGCCGTGAGCAAACCACGCTCGCGCCGTGGCGGCGGCCGGCCGACCATCGCCGATGTGGCGCGCAGGGCCGGCGTCGGCGCCATCACCGTATCGCGGGCGCTGCGCGAACCGGGACGCGTCTCGGAAGATCTGCGCCGCCAGATCCAGGCTGCCGTCGACGAACTTGGCTATGTGCCCGACCCGAACGCGCGTGCGCTCGCCTCGGCGCGCGCCGAGGTGTTCGGCGTGCTGGTGCCGTCGCTGACCAACAACGTCTTCGCCGAGGTGGTGCGCGGCATCTACGACAGCCTGTCGGACAGTCCGTTCCGCATCCAGCTCGGCAACACCCACTATTCCGGCCTCGAGGAAGAGCGCCTGTTGCAGGTGTTCGGTCCGCAGCGTCCGGCGGCGCTGATCGTGGCGGGCATCGACCAGACGCCGACTGCGCGCAGATTGCTCGAGACGGCCGGCTGTCCGGTAGTGCAGGTGATGGAGACCGGGCCCGATCCGGTCGACATGCTGGTCGGCTTCTCGCATCTCGACGGCGGCCGGGCCGCAACGGAGCACATGATCGAAGCGGGTTACCGCCGGATCGGCTTCATCGGCGCGCGCATGGACCCGCGCTCGCAGCGGCGCCTGGCCGGCTATCGCACGGCGATGGAGACAGCCGGCCTGTTCGATCCTCGGCTGGTGACAACCACGCCGGTGCCCTCCAGCGTACCGCTCGGCCGCGAGCTGTTTCGCGATGCGCTGGCAAAGGTGCCGACGCTCGAGGGGGTTTTCTGCAACAATGACGACATCGCTCTCGGTGTGCTGTTCGAGTGCCACCGTGCCGCCATCGCGGTGCCGAAGACCATCGGCATCACCGGCTTCAACGATCTCGACATGATGCAGTCGGCATTTCCGTCGATCACCAGCATCCGCACGCCCCGCTACGAAATCGGCCGACGCGCGGTTGCGATGGCGCTGGCGGCGATCTCGGGGAAGAGGCCGGAACAACGGATCGTCGACCTCGGTTTCGAGCTCAGGCGCCGCGAGAGCACAGCGCGTTGAAACACGCAGAAGCGACTGTGCGAATGCCGGTTTACACAATTTCTTGGTAGCGCTACCATCCCCTTCGCACGGGATCTCGAAGCAAGGTCAAAGACTGTTTATTATATATAAGCGACAGCTTAAGCTTGTTTATTATGTATAATATGATAGTTTTTGCTTTCGCCTGAGCGGCGACGGAGGAGGGGATCGGGTCGGCATGCGGCCACCCGGAAGGCGCGGTTGGCAAGGCGGGAGGTGCCTTGGCCAAGTCAGGCGCGAGACGTCACGACACATACCAACAAGAACTGCAACTGGGAGGAATATCGATGATCAAGTCACTCGTTGGTGGCATCGTTGCCGCCACTGCATTCGTCATGTTGAGTTCGTCGGCGATGGCCGAACCTGAAATCGTCAAGGGCCCGGCCGCCGAGCCGGACTGCTTCGCGCCCTGGGCGGCCGACACGCAGTTCTTCAAGTTCCCCAAGAAGGAGGGCCCCTACCGCATCGCGCTGGCCAACGGCTATATCGCCAACACCTGGCGCATCCAGATGATCCAGACGGCAAAGGCCTATGCCGCACAAAAGGACGTCGCGGCGAAATTGAAGGAATTCAAGGTCGTATCGACCGGTGAGGACGTGCCGGCGCAGATCTCCGCGATCAACAACTTCATCGATTCCGGTTTTGATGCGATCGTCGTCAACGCGCAGAACCCGACCGCTTTCGGGCCGGTCATCAAGCGCGCCAAGGAAGCCGGCGTCGTGCTGGTCGCCTTCGACAACATCCTCGACACCAAGGACGCCATCAACGTCAATGTCGATCAGAAGGGCCTTGGCGAGTTGTGGGCCAACTGGCTGGTCAAGCATGTGCCGAACGGCGGCAAGGTGCTCGAAGTGCGCGGCGTTGCCGGCACGTCAGTCGACACTGACCGCCACAATGGCATCCATGAGGTCTTTGCCGCTTCGGGCAAGAAATGGGAAGTCACCGAAGTTGCCGGCAAATGGGATGATCCGACAGCACAGAAGGTCACGGCTGACGCCATCGCCACCAACGGTCCGTTCGTCGGCATCACCGGCCAGGGTGGCGATACCGGCATCGTGCAGGCGATGATCGACGCCAAGCATCCGTTCGTGCCGTTCGGCGGGGAAACCGAGAACGGCTTCCGAAAGTTCTGCGCGAAGCATGCCGCCGACGGGCTGAAATGCTCATCGGCCGGCACCGGTCCAGCCCAGGTGGCGGTCGCGATCAAGACGGCGATCGCCGCGCTCGAGGGTGAGGTCGTGCCGCAGTCGGTGAAGCTGCCTTTGGCCATCGTCGAGGATCCGAACTTCAAGGAAGGCCAGGACTACTTCCCCGACCAGTCCGACAATTTCTTCGTCGGCAATTCCTTCCCGACCTGCGGTATCAATTTCACCGCGCAGGAAATCATGGGTCAGACCAAGGCGGACCAATAGGCTGCACACCCGGCGCCGCGGAATCTCCCGCGGCGCCGATCGCTTGCCATCTCAATCGTAAAGCTGCCTCGGAGGACCGATGGACGGTGCGGTTCCGCTCTTTCGCATGGAAGGCATTTCCAAGCGCTATGGCGGCGTGCGGGCGCTGGAAAAGGCCGAACTTTCGGTCACACCAGGCAGCATCCACGCCATCCTCGGCGAGAACGGTGCCGGAAAATCGACGCTGATCAAGGTCATGGCCGGTGTCGTCGCTCCTGATGAGGGCCGCATGATTCTGGACGGAAGCGAGGTGAGTTTCGCCTCGCCGGCGGCGGCCAACAAGGCCGGCATCGTCTGCATCTTCCAGGAACTGTCGCTGGTTCCCGAGCTCAGCGTCGCCGACAACATCGTCATCTCCGATCCGCCGACGCGTTTCGGCATGATCGATCGCAAGGCGCAGCGGCGCATCGCGGAAGAAGCCCTTGCCCGCGCCGGTGCCGCCGACATCCATCCGCTGGCGCTGGTCAAGGATCTTCCGCTCTCAAGACGGCAGATGGTCGAGATCGCCAAGGCCCTGGCCAGGAAGCCGCGCATCCTGATCCTCGACGAGGCGACTTCGGCGCTCGCGGGGGCTGACGTTGCCAAGATCTTCGCTGTGCTGAAGCGGCTGCGGAAGGAGGGGCTGGCGCTGCTCTACATCTCGCACCGGATGAACGAGATCGCTGAGCTTGCCGACCAGTGCACCGTGTTCCGCAACGGCCGCAACGTCGCAAGCTATGCGGCCGGCTCGAAGAGCGACAACGAAGTTGTCGAATTGATGATCGGCCGCGAATACAGCCATATCTTTCCGCCGAAGCCGGTGCGCGCCTCGTCCGATGCCGCTTCGGTTCTGGAGGCGCGAAACCTGTCCTGGGCCGACCGGTTGGACAATGTCTCGCTGACGGTCGGGGCAGGCGAGGTCGTCGGCCTCGGTGGTCTCGACGGCCAAGGCCAGCGTGAGCTGCTGCTTGCCTTCTTCGGCGTGCTGCGCCGCCTTTCCGGACAGATATTGATCGATGGCAAGGCGGTGACGATTGCCAGCCCGGCCGCGGCGCGTGACGACCGGATCGGCATGGCGCTGATCCCGGAGGATCGCAAGACCGAAGGCCTGATGCTGCCTATGACGGTGCGCGAAAACCTCTCCTTCGCCGCACTCGACCGGCTGTCCAAAGCGGGCGTCATCGACCGTGCCGCCGAGCAGCGGCTGATCGACGACATGGTCGGCCTCTTGGCGATCAAGACGGCAGGCCTCGACATTCCGGTCGGCGCGCTGTCTGGCGGCAACCAGCAGAAGGTCGTCATCGCCAAATGGCTGATGCGGCAGCCGCGCATCATCCTGCTCAACGATCCGACGCGCGGCATCGATGTCGGCACCAAGCAGGAGCTCTATCAACTGATGCGCAAGCTTGCCGACGCGGGGGCGGCGATCCTGTTCTATTCAACCGACTATGACGAGCTGATCGGCTGCTGCGACCGGGTGCTGGTGCTCTATGACGGGGCGGTCAAGCGTGAGCTGGTCGGCGCCGAGATCACCGAGCGGGCGCTGATATCAAGTGCGCTCAACATCCACGGCGAGAACGCCGGCCCAAGACAGGGAGCGGACGCGTGAAAGATTGGCGCTACTGGCTTGCCGAACAGCGCGGAACGCTGCTGGCGTTCGGCATCTTCATCGCCATGTTCGTCATCTACACGACGAACCATCCGGCGGGCTTCACCGCCAATGTCGTCCAGACGGCCTCGAACAAGGGCGTGCTGCTGGCCTTCGTCGCCATGGCGCAGACGCTGGTGGTGATCACCGCCGGCATCGACCTTTCGGTCGGCATGATCTTTACCCTGACCAACTGCCTGGCCTCCTGGCTGGTCATCGGCGCCGGCATCGAGACCGCTTTCGGGGTTGTCGCCGTACTCGGCACCGGACTGCTGTGCGGGGCGATCAATGGCGCCATCGTCATCTATGGGCGCCTGCAACCGATCGTCGCCACCATCGCCACGGGTGCCGTCTATTTCGGCATCGCGCTGCTGCTCAGGCCATTTCCTGGCGGTTCGGTCAACGAGGATCTGGCCGACGCGCTGACCGGGCGCCTGTTCGGTGTCGTGCCGGCGAGCCTGGTGGCGCTGCTCGCCGTGGTGCTGATCGTCTGGGTGCCGTTCAGCCGCTCGGTGCTAGGCCGCGCGGCTTATGCCGCGGGTTCGTCGGAAACGGCCGCCTACATGTCCGGGGTGCCGATCCGCCGTGGAAAATTCGCCGCCTACGCGCTCGCTGGGTTGTTAGCCGCGATCGGCGGACTGTTCTTGACCTTCTTCACCTATACGGGCGATGCCGCCTATGCCAGCGGCAACGCCTACACGCTGTTTTCGATCGCCGCCGTGGTGCTCGGCGGGGTCTCGCTGTTCGGCGGCAAGGGCAGCGCCATCGGCGCGATCTTCGGCGCGCTCGCCTTCCGCACCATCGGCGACCTCTTGTTCGTCTTCGATTTCGATCCGCTCTGGCAGCCGCTGTTCCAGGGCGTCATCCTTTTGATCGCCGTCAGCCTTGGCGCCTTCGCCCTTTTCAGAGTCCGCAACCGGCTGGAGTGGTTCCTGTGAGCGAGACGACGATGGGCGGCATTGCAAACCGTATGCCCAAATTCATCCGCCGCGCTGACCCGGCGGTACTCACGGCCTTTGCCTGCATCGTGCTTTTGCTGTTTCTCGGCAGCCTCTATTCGCGCAGCTTCCTGTCGCCTGAATATTTGCTGCAGCAACTCAAGGTGGCTTCGTTCCTCGGCGTCATCGCCACCGGCATGATGCTGGTCATCCTGCTCGGCCAGATCGACCTGTCGGTGCCGTGGTCGGTGGCGGTCGGCGCCATGATGGCCAGTGCGGTGGCTGCCTTCGGGCCGGTCGGCGCGGCGCTCGCCATCCCCTTCGGCGTCCTTTGCGGTGTCCTGATTGGCATCGTCAACGGCATCGGTGTCGCTTACCTGCGCATTCCCTCGATGATCATCACTTTAGCCACCAACGCCGTCGCGCAAGGCCTGATGGTGGTCTACACGGGCGGGTTCTCACCGCAGGATTCAGCAACCGCCGCAATGCGCTATCTGGCGACCGGCTTTACCATTCCGGGCGTGCCCAACGCTGTCATCATCTGGGCGCTTATCGGTGCGGCGACAGTCTTCGTGCTGACCCGTACCAGCTTTGGCCGCAGCGTCTACGGCATCGGCAACCGCGAGCGCGCTGCTTATCTGTCTGGCGTCGATACCAGGCGCGTGGTGATGATCGCCTTCGCCGTCTCCGGCGGGCTCTCGGCTTTCGGCGGCGTGCTGCTGGCCGGCTATGCTTCCAAGGCGGCGCAATCGATGGGCGATGCCTATCTGCTGCCTTCGATCGCCGCTGTGGTGCTCGGCGGCACCTCGATCCTCGGCGGGCGCGGTTCCTATCTCGGCACCGTCGCCGGCGTGATCCTGATTACGCTTCTGCAATCCATTCTTTCGGTCTTGCAGATGCCGGAGGCGGGGCGGCAGATCATCTACGGCGTCGTCATCGTCGCCATGCTGCTGCTCTACGGCCGCGCGCCGGCAAGCCGCTGAGCCGTGGACGAGAAGGCAGCACAGCCGGCACCAGCGCGGGCAGACGAGGCCCGGCCGTCGTTAGTCATCGTGGTGATGGGGGTCGCCGGTTGCGGCAAGTCGGCCGTGGGCGAGGCGCTGGCCGAGGCCCTGGGGGCAGGGTTCGTCGAAGGCGACAGACTGCATCCACCCGAAAATGTCGCGCGCATGGCGAGCGGCGAACCGCTTACCGATGCGCTGCGCGCAGGCTGGCTCGACGCCATCGGCCAGCGCATTGCTGCCTCTGTCGCCGGCGGACAAAGCGTGGTTGCGGCCTGCTCGGCGCTGAAGCGTAGCTATCGCGATCGGCTGCGCGGTTTCTGCGGCGATATCGTTTTCGTCTATCTGGAGATCGGCCGCGAAACCGCCAGGCAGCGCGTCGGCCACCGCAAGGGGCATTTCATGCCGGCAAGCCTGGTCGACAGCCAGTTCGCCATACTGGAAGCGCCGGCGCCGGATGAGCACGCCCTGACCCTCGACGGCACCGGCTCCATCTCCGACATCGTCACCGGGACCGTCGGCCTGCTGGGTGGCAAGACCTTATGAGGTCCCCGTCTCGCTTTCCGTCACGTCGTCCGAGCGCTCGGTGAGCCTCGCGGCGGCGGACCATGCCATCATCTGCTCGGGATGCAGCTTCAGCGCTTCGAGGACGCGGTCGCGCTTGAGCAGGATGTAGCGCGCCTGCAGTTCCAGGTTCTTTGCCGCCATGTCCTTCGTCGCGGGCGCGGCCGATGCCGGCTGTTCCCCCGCCACGAGTTCGGGACTGATGACCGCCCGGTATTCGCGGAAGGGGACGATCTCGAAGGTCGACATCGCAAACAGCGCCGTGCCGCCTCTGGCGGCGAAATTCGCCGGCGCCGAGGCCAGATGGGCCCAGCCGCTTTCGCCGATGGCGGCCTCGGTGAATGTCGTGCCGGCGTGGATGGTGTTGGTCATCAGGATGATGCCGTTTTCCCGGAGGATCCTTTGCATGCGCACGGTCACCTGATAGGCGTCGCCGCGCTCAAACACGACCCGGCTCTTCAGGAAGCGGTTCTCCACCACGACCAGCGGCCGGTTCAGAAAGCGCAGGCCGAAAATCGTGTCCGAGAAGCCGTGGAAGTCGACGCTGACCTGGTGGGCTTCGACGCCGGCTTCGTGCAACGCGCGCTTGCCGATGATGGTCTGGGCGGTGAACTGATCGCACCAGATGATGGCGCCGCGGCCGCGCTTCAGCGCAGCAACCAGGCCGTCAAGCCCTTCCAGCCGGATCGCCAGCGACCAGCCCCAGCCGGTCAGGTGCGCGGCAAGCAGCAGTTGCCGGCGATGGGTGGCGGCAAGCAGGCCCCGGAATAGCGCCTCCGCGTCGATGCCGCTGCCAAGCACCGCGCGGACCGCGGCTGCGTAGCGCGAAAAGTCCTTGCGGAGATGCCGCTTCATCCGGAGCTTCGAAGTCCAGCCGCAGATTGATGTCCACCAGGCAACCGGCAGCACTGCGGCGACACCGAGATAGAAGCCCAGCAGCAAGCTCTCGCGCAAATCCCGGTTCGAGAAGCGGTGCAGCTTGCCGGGCCTGACCAGCTTGCGGCTGAAGAACCGCACCGGCTCGCCGCGCTCCGGGACGAGCACGTCGGCGATGATTTCAGTGTGGTAGCTGGCGGCGGATGGTGCGCGGTTGGCCCTGCGGGATTTTCCGAACCACGGCAGCTTCATCCGATTGGAACCTGTTCCTGGGTTGCGTCCGAAAGCCTCTACTGTGTCCACCGCGGCGGCGCAATCGGGCGGCGGTGGGAGCGTCAGGAGCCGAACAGGTGCAAAGGCGGAACTTCGGTTCCGGGCAGGTCAGATCTGTGAGGTCAGTTCGACGGGGAAATCGTCATTGTCGGCGTCGCGCATGGCGGCGAGGCTGCGGTTGTCGAGCACCTCGGCGATTGCCTGGCGCACCTCCAGCATCATGTGCCGGACCTGGCAGGTCGCCTCGTCGCAGTCCTCGCAGCGCTGATATTGAGTGCGGCTGGCGCAAGGGATCGGCGCCAGCGGTCCGTCGAGGACGCGCACGACATGGCCGATCTTGATTTCGGAGGCCGGCCGGGCGAGGCGATAGCCGCCTTCCTTACCCTTGCGGCTCTGGACGAAGCCGGCATTGCGCAGTTCGCCCAGAATGGCGTCGAGGAATTTCTTCGGGATGTTGTTGGCGACGGCGATGTCGTTGACGAAGGCCAGCTGGCCAACCGGCAGGCCGGAAAGATGCACGAGGGCCTTGAGGCCGTATTTGCCCTTTTTTGTCAGCATGCCCTGATCAACCCATGAAGCCCCAACCACCCGGATCTGGCGGTTGTTTGTGTGCAAATCATGACGTTCTGGCCGCGCAAGGCCGTTTCGCGAAACAATCCGCCCGGCGGCAGGTTAGGCACAAACGCGAGATTCTTTGTAACGTTCTTCACAGATGACGCCGAGATTTCGTCGGAGACGGATTGCCGGCGCATGAAACGAAGACAGCCGGCAAAGCCGGCCGTCTTGCCCAGTCCATGAGGCTACGGTCTAGAGCGGTTCAGAAACGCTGACCCGCTCTAACTCTTTGGTTTTCCGCAATTCCGAACGGAAAACCGCTACGCACTTTTCCTGGAATTGCTCTAGCGGGCGCCGTAGACCTGGTCGAGCAGGCCGCCGGCGGCAAAGTGCTCGGCCTGCACCTTGGCCCAGCCGCCGAAGACATCGTCCACCGTCAGCAGGCGGACATCGGGGAATTCGGCCTTGTATTTGGCGGCGACCGCCGCGTCGCGGGCTCGCAGGCCGTTGCGGGCGGCGATGTCCTGTCCTTCGGGCGTATAGAGGAAGTCGAGATAGGACTTGGCGAGATCGCGCGTGCCGTGCTCGTCGGCGACCTTGTCGACGATGGCCACCGGGAACTCCGCCAGCAGGCTGACCGAAGGCGTGACCTGCTCGAATTTGTCGTCGCCATATTCCTTGCGGATGCCGCGCGTTTCAGACTCGAAGGTGATCAGCACGTCGCCGATCTCGCGCTGCACGAAGGTGGTGGTGGCGGCGCGGCCGCCGGTGTCGAAGATCGGCACGTTGCTGAACAGCTTGGTGACGAACTCCTTCACCTTGGCGTCGTCGCCCTTGAAAGCCTCCTTGGCGTAGGCGGTGGCGGCGAGATAGGTGTAGCGCGCATTGCCCGACGTCTTCGGATTGGGGAAGATCACCTGGACGTCGTCGCGCACGAGATCGTTCCAGTCCTTGATGTGCTTGGGGTTGCCGGCGCGCACGAGGAAGGACGGCAGCGAATAGAAGGGCGAGGCGTTGTCGGGGAAATCTTTCTGCCAGTCGGCGGAGACGAGATCCTTCTTGACCAGGAAATCGACATCGATGACCTGGTTGAAAGTGATCACATCAGCCTCCAGCCCTTCGGCGATGGCGCGCGCCTGGGCGGAGGTGCCGGCATGCGACTGGTCGATGCTCACGCCCGGATGCCCGGCGATGAAGGCCTTGTTGACTTCGACGAACAGTTCGCGGCCGACGTCGTAGGAGGCATTCAGCAGTCTGTCGGCCGACCAGGCCTGGGAGGATGTGAGAACGAGGGCGGCAAGCGCTGCGGCGCCAAGCAAAAATCGCTTCATGAAAACAGGCTCCTTGAGAATATCGCGAGGGCGCAAACATAGCCTGACAGGGTCCGGCGAGACGAGAGACGCGATCGAGGCTATGACGCCGCTGCCGGAAAAAATACCGCTGAAACAGCCGCTTGATAGGATTTTCTTTCAAGCAGAGTCAAACCGCCCATGCCGCCACAACTGGCGGCTTTAGGCTTACATCAGGAAATTTCCAAGCTGGCCTAAGCAGCCGGAAAGAGCTTCCAGCGCCTGGGACGGAATGCGACGCGGCTCTTCTGCGCCGCCGGATGATCGACGGGCAGTTCGATCTCGACCCGCTGGCGCTCGCCGCCGATTTCCAGTTCCACCCGCCTGGTGCCGGCGACGCGGCGGCTGGCGGCGACGGTGCCGGCAATGCAACCGCTGCAGCCGTCGAGCAGTTCGACATCGTGCGGACGGAAGTACAGCATCGCTTCGCCGGAATCCGCATGCGGCGCCGACAGCCCGATCGGACGGTCGGCGAGCCAGATATCGCCATTGTCGACCTTGACGGGAAGCGAGCTGGATTCGCCGATAAAGCCATAAACGAAGGGCGAGTTCGGCGTGTCGTAGATCTCGTCGGCGGTGCCGACCTGCTCGATGCGGCCCTGGCTCATCACCACCACACGGTCGGCAAGCTCCAGCGCCTCTTCCTGGTCGTGGGTGACGAACACCGTGGTGTGGCCGGTGGCGTCATGGATATCGCGCAGCCAGCGGCGCAGTTCCCGGCGCACCTGGGCATCGAGCGCGCCGAACGGCTCGTCGAGCAACAGGACCTTGGGTTCGATCGCCATGGCGCGGGCGAGAGCCACGCGCTGGCGCTGGCCGCCTGAAAGCTGCGCCGGATAGCGCTTTTCCAGCCCCGACAACTGGACGAGGTCGAGAAGTTCTGACGCGCGGCGGCGGATCTCCTGTGTCGGCGGGCGCGACGGCCCGTGCCGGACTTTCAGGCCGAAGCCGATATTGTCGGCGACCGTCATATGCCGGAACAGCGCATAGTGCTGGAAGACGAAGCCGACATTGCGCTCCTGGATCGACTTTTGCGAAGCGTCCTCGTCGCCGAAGAAGATCGCCCCCTTGGTCGGCCGCTCCAGCCCGGCAATCAGCCGGAGCAGGGTGGTCTTGCCGGAACCGGACGGCCCGAGCAACGCGATCAGTTCGCCGGACTTGATGTCGAGCGATACGTCGTGGAGGGCCGGAAAACGGTCAAACTCCTTGCGTACGTTGGCAACGCGAACTTCCATCAACCGTCCCTTTTCAGTGTCCGCGCGTCGCGGCGATCTCGGCGCCGTAGCGCATCTCGAGAAGTGTTTTCAAGACCAGCGTGACCAGCGCAAGGCCGGCAAGCAGCGAAGCGACGGCAAAGGCGCCGACGGCATTGTACTCGTTGTAGAGGATTTCGACATGCAGCGGCATGGTGTTGGTCAGGCCGCGTATATGTCCAGACACCACCGACACCGCGCCGAACTCACCCATGGCGCGGGCATTGCACAGCAGCACGCCGTAGAGCAATCCCCATTTGACGTTGGGCAGCGTCACGTACCAGAAGGTCTGCCAGCCATTGGCGCCAAGCGAAAGTGCTGCCTCCTCGTCGCCATTGCCCTGTTCCTGCATCAGTGGGATCAACTCGCGCGCGACGAAGGGGAAGGTGACGAAGACGGTGGCGAGCACGATGCCGGGCACGGCAAACAGAATGACGATGCCATGTGCCTTCAACCAGGCGCCGAGCAACCCTTGAGCGCCGAACAGCAGCACATAGACCAGGCCGGAAATGACCGGCGAGACCGAGAAGGGCAGGTCGATGAGCGTGGTCAGGAAGGCCTTGCCCTTGAACTCGAACTTGGCGATCGCCCAGGCGGCCGAGATGCCGAAGACGATGTTGAGCGGCACCGAGATCGCCGCCACCAGCAGCGTCAGGCGGATCGCCGAGCGCGTGTCGGGGCTGGCCAGCGCCTCGGTGTAGGCGCCGACGCCCTTTGCCAGGGCTTCGTTGAAGACGACGATCAGCGGCAGGACCAGGAAGACGCCGAGGAAGGCGAAGGCCACTGCCATCAGCACCGCCCGCACGGGCCGGCTTTCGGTCACCGCCGCCGACTGGCTTTCGTGAAGCGGCTCGTAGGATTTGATCTCGGGGTCAGCCATAGCGTTTGCGGCTCCACGACTGCACCAGATTGACGACGAGCAGCATCAGGAACGACAGCGCCAGCATGATCGCGGCGATCGCGGTCGCCGCCGGGTAGTTGTACTCCTCCAGCCGGATGACGATCAAAAGCGGTGCGATCTCCGACTTGAACGGCAGATTGCCGGCGATGAAGATGACGGAGCCGTATTCGCCGACGCCACGCGCGAAGGCCAGCGAGAAGCCGGTGACGATCGCCGGCGCCAAGCCGGGAAACAGGATGCGGGTGATGATCTGGAAGCGGCTGGCGCCGAGCGTGGCGGCTGCCTCCTCCACCTCCTTGTCGATCTCCTCCATGATCGGCTGCACCGTGCGCACGACGAAGGGCAGGCCGATGAAGACCAGCGCAATAACAATGCCGAGCGGCGTGTAGGCGACCTTGATGCCGAGCGGCATCAGCAATTTGCCGATCCAGCCATTGGGCGCGTAGAGCGTGGTGAGCGCGATGCCAGCCACGGCGGTGGGCAGCGCGAAGGGCAGGTCGACCATGGCATCGACGATGCGGCGGCCGGGAAAGCGGTAGCGCACCAGCACCCAGGCGACGAGCGTGCCGAAGACGACGTTGACGGCGGCGGCGGCGAAGGCGGTGCCGAAACTGATTTCGAGCGCGTTGATGGTGCGGCGGTCGGCAACGATCGCCCAGAAATCGGTCCAGCCAAGTGCTGCCGAGCGCCAGACCAGCCCCGAGAGGGGGATGAGGATGATGAGCGTGAGGTAGGCAAGCGAGAAGCCGAGCGTCAATCCGAAACCCGGAATGACACTCGGCTGTCTGAACCGCCACCCCGCCTGAGCGGGTGCTGTGGTCATGGAAGTCTGGTTCGTCCCTTCTTATTCAGACCAGATTGCCGTCAGTGATATCGCGGCCTTGCGACCGCCGCGCCTCACTGGGCCGGCTTGTAGATCTGGTCGAATATACCACCGTCGCCGAAATGGTAAGGCTGTGCCTTCTTCCAACCGCCAAAAAGCGGATCGTCGATGGTGACGAGCTTGATCGCGGGCAGTTTGGCGAGGTCTTCCGCCGGCACCAGATCGGGCTTTGCCGGACGGTAATGGTTCTTGGCGATCAGCGTTTGACCTTCCTTGGAGTAGAGCCAGCCCAGATAGGCCTCAGCGACCTTGCGCGTGCCCTTGGCGTCGACATTGGCGTCCACCACCGCGACCGGCGGCTCGGCCAGGATTGAGGTCGGCGGATAGACGATGTCGAAATTGTCGGCGCCGAATTCGTCAAGCGCCAGATAGGCTTCGTTCTCCCAGGCAATCAGCACGTCGCCGAGGCCTTTTTGCGCAAAGGTCACGGTCGAGCCGCGCGCGCCGGTGTCGAGCACCGGGACATTGGAGTAGAGCTTGCCGACGAATTCCTTGGTCTTGGCCTCGTCGCCGCCATCATTGGCATTGGCATAGGCCCAGGCTGCGAGGTAGTTCCAGCGTGCGCCGCCTGAGGTTTTCGGGTTCGGCGTAATCACCTGGACGCCTTCCTTGACCAGGTCGTTCCAGTCATGGATGCCCTTCGGGTTGCCCTTGCGGACCAGGAATATGATGGTCGACGTATAGGGGGCGGAATTGTTCTCGAATTTCGTGCGCCAGTCCGGATTGATCTTCTGCGATTTCGAGACGATGGCGTTGATGTCGCCTTCGAGCGCCAGCGTCACCACGTCGGCATCGAGGCCGTCGATCACGGCGCGGGCCTGGGCGCCCGATCCGCCATGCGACTGCTGGATGGTCACGGTCTCGCCGGTCTCGGCCTTCCAATGGGCGGCGAACGCCTCGTCATAGGCCTTGTAGAGCTCGCGTGTCGGGTCATAGGACACGTTGAGAAGGGTTGTGTCGGCAAACGCGAAACCGAGCGTGCCGAACTGGACAGATGTGGCGACCAGTGCGCCGAGCAGTTTCCTGAAATGAGGGTTGGTCATTTCCGCCTCCGTTGATGATGGCCGAACTCTACCGAATTGATAGAAATTAGATGCATTCAACGTTGCCTTTTTTGCCCTCTTGAAGCAATTTTTCGCTGGGCATCGACCTCCCGAGGAAACATTTTCCTCATATTAGCCTGTGTCGATTCCGCGTCGGTTCGACGCTATTTAGAAACGGGTCGCGCCTAAGGCAAGGCCAGCCGGCCGGAGGTTCACCTTCGCGGCGACCAGCTATTCTGCCCTGACGGGGAAGTCGAAACGCTGTTTGGGAAACGGTTCGTCTGCCAGCGTGAAGTGCCACCATTCGCGGCCATAGTTCTTGAAGCCGCCAGCACGCATGGCCTCGACCAGCCTTTTGCGGTTTGCCGCAGCGTCGCCGGCAAGCGGGCGGTGGGTGGTTTCGCTCGTCGGATCGAAGCAGTCGAAGCCGGTCCCGAAATCGAGCGTGTCGGCATCGGGCGCGCCGCAGGCGGGCTTCAGCGCGCTCTCGCGATCGGCATGGGCGATGGCGACGTCGACGGTCGAGCCACGCGAATGGGTGGACAGTTCGCCGATGTAGCCCTTGGCTATGAGGTCGTTCCGCTTGACCGCCGGATACCATTGCGGGTCGGGCGGTCCGCCCTTTCTTGTCCATTCACTCATATCGGTGACGGCGCGCGCCGGCCGGTAACAGTCGAAGACGACCAGCGTCAGGCCCTCGGCGGCAAGCGCGTTCTGCACGCTGGATAGAGCCGCCGCCGCCCGCCGGGTAAGGATGCAGACCGGGGCGTCATAGCCATTGGCCTTGCGATGCAGGAAATTTTCGAGGCCGGCATAGCGGATGTCCTGGCGGATCGAGGGATCGACATCGGCAAGGCGGACGAAGTCGGCCGGGAGGGGATCGGCGGAGGCGGGAAGGGTGCAGGCGAGGGGCAGCAGGGCGCAAAGCCCAATGCGCTGAATCGTTTGGCGCATTCTATTCAACGAGCACTTTCACTCGACGAACACCTTCACGCTGGCCGCGCGTCCGGCGGCGTCGATCACGGTGAGCGTCGAATAGCCGGCGCCGTCTGGTAGCCAGGTCGCTGTGCGGCGGCGGTCGATGCCGGTCAGTGGCTTGCCGTTGGCCAGCCAGCGGAACGGCGCACGGCCGCCTTGCAGTTTCAGCACCAGCGGCGAGGCATCGGCCGAGTTCGCGCCGAGATCGACGCGGGCGCCGTCGGGTGGAAAGATGATCGTCGGCGCGGGTTCGGTGGGTGCTGCCTGCGCCAGCCCCTCGGTGACGGCGCCGAAGCGCGCCAAGGTCACCGGCAGGTCCTCGCGCCTGGGGCTGAACACACCGGTCGGCCGCCCCGGCAGCGGCACGGTGGCGAGCCCGGAGCGGACGAAGCCATCGAACAGGATCGGCGCCGCCGAGACATAGCCGGAGAGGCCCGGCACGGCGCCGGCATCGGCGCGGCCGACCCAGACACCCAGCACGTAGCGGCCGTCAAAGCCGACCGACCAGGCATCGCGGTAGCCATAGGAGGTGCCGGTCTTGTAGGCGATGCCGCGCTGGGAGGCGCCTTCGGGCGGTTTTACACCCGACAATATGTCGGTGATCTGCCAATTCGCCTGGTCATCGAGGATGGTGGCGGTGGAGCGTTCGGCATTTGCCGGCTCGGTGCCGTCATGCAGCGTGTGCGCCTTGCCGCCATTAGCGAGCCCCGTATAGAGCTGGACAAGGTCGCGCAGCGTCACGCCGACGCCGCCGAGGCCGATCGCCAGGCCCGGCGCCTCGTTGACCGGCAGCACCGGGCTGACGCCGGCCTGGCGGAAGCGCGCCGTCAGCCGCGCCGGGCCGACCGCGTCGAGCACGCGGATCGCCGGCACATTGAGCGACAGCTGCAGCGCCTGGCGGATGCTGACGTCGCCCTGGTAGCCCATGTCGAAATTCTTCGGCCTATAACCGGAGAAGTCGGCCGGGCTATCCTCGATGATGGTTTCCTGCGCCACCAGCCCCTGCTCGAAGGCGAGGCCGTAGATGAAAGGCTTCAGCGTCGAACCCGGCGAGCGGACGATCCTGGTCATGTCGATCCAGCCGGACCGGCTGGCATCGAAGAAATCGGCCGAACCGACCTCGCCGAGGATGTCGCCGGTGCGGGAGTCGGCCATCACCATGGCCACCGACAGACGCGGACCGAGCTTGGCGGCCGCCTCCTTGGCCACCTGCTCCAGTCCTTGCTGGACGCTTTTGCGGATCGTCAGCTGCAGCGGCTTGCCGGGCACGGCCTTGGGCAACATGGCATAGGCGGCATGGGCAGCGAGCGCCGGCAATTTGCGGCGCAGGCCCGAAACATCGTCGAGCGCGGCGCGGGCGGCCTCGCGTTCGCCGAGCAGGCCTGATGAAACCATGCGGGTCAGCACGCGGTCGCGGGCGGCGTGCGCAATGCCGAGGTTGCGGTCGGGCCGGCGCCTTTCCGGCAATTGGGGCAGAGCAACGAGCAGGGCGGCTTCCGAGACGGTGAGCCGCTTTGGCTCCTTGCCGAAATAGGCGAGCGAGGCGGCGCGCACGCCTTCCAGATTGCCGCCATAGGGCGCCAGCGTCAGGTAGCGCTCCAGGATCTCGCGCTTGGAGAGCCGCCGCTCGATCTGCATGGCGCGCAGCATCTGCTTGATCTTGGAGCCGAGGCTGCGGCTGTCGCGCGGCTCGATCAGCCGGGCAAGCTGCATCGACAGCGTCGAGCCGCCGGAGACGATATGGCCATTGGTCACGAACTGCCCGGCGGCGCGGGCCAGCGCCAGCACGTCGACGCCGTCATGGTCCCAGAAGCGCTTGTCCTCATAGGCAACCAGCATGTCGACGAACTGCTTGTCGACCTGGTCGAGGCGGGTCTCGAGCCGCCAGTAGCCGTCGGGCGTGGCGAAGGCGCGCAGCAACTGGCCGTCGCGGTCCTGCACTTCGGTCGAGACCGTGAGTTTTTCGGCCAGCGGCGGCGGAAAGGCGCGGTCGAGATGCCAGAGGGCGATTGCGGAAACAGCGAGGAGGCCGGCGAGCGAGGTCGCCGCGATAGCCGATCGGCGCAGGATTTTCCTGGAGGGCATGGCGCCGCCCCTCATCCGCCTGCAGGCACCTTCTCCCCGTATAGTGACGGGGAGAAGGGAGCTGTTGCTGCGTTCGGCACCTTTTCCGCAGCGTTCGAGATTGGCGAAAGCTTTGGCGCAGGCTTCTTTCTCCCCGTCTCTATACGGGGAGAAATGCCCAGCAGGGCAATGAGGGGCTGCGCCATCGCGATGTTCCTGTTCGCCATCTTAGCCTTACGGCGCCTTGACCTCCATCATGCCGGTGGCGGTGCGGGCCGAATATTGCGGGCGGTACATGTCCTCCACCGTCGCTGCCGGATGGGCGTAGGTGCCGGGCGTCACCGCGCGCACGACATAGGCCAGTGCGATGCTGCGGTCGCCGTCACTGTCATTCGGGTTGAACGCCGCAACGAAACGGTCGTCGCGGAATTCGAGATGGGCGGCATCGGTCTGCGCCAGCCAGGAGAAGTTCGACAATTGTGCGCTGGAGACCAGACCGGGATTGTCGATCTCGAAGCCGGCCGGCAACAGATCGGTGATCAAGAGGCGCGACGGCCACTTGTTCTGCTCGTAAACCTTGAGCACGACCACATAGCGTTCGTTCTGCTGGACCTCGGTGACGTTGGCTTCGGTGCCGTCGAGCTTGTAGTAGGTGCGCTCGATGGTGAAGCCGTCGCCGCCGGCCGGCAGCGGCTCGACCGGCGAGGCCACCGTGGTGACGACGGCCTGCAGCGGCGTCTTGCCGGTGTTGGCGATGGTGAGCGGGCTGTCGGCTATGTCGCTGCCGCTGAGCTGGTCGGAATAGCCGCCGGCGTGCGGCGCGCCATTGATCGAGAGCGTGATCGAGTCGTTGCCCTCCTTCAACGCCCGCGCCGCCAGCAGCATCCAGGACTCGTCCTGCGTGCTCGTCCAGCGGGCGTCGGCGCGCTTCCTCGCCACCAGCCTGGTCAGTGCCGGCACGATGGTCGGCACCGGCTTCGATTCCGCGGCAAGCGCCAGCATCGCCGCGCCGTCACGCAACGGCGAACCGTAGTCCGAGCGGTAGTAGTCGTAGTCGGTGGCCGACTGGGCCAGCCGGAACGCCGCCTGGAACGTGGCTTCCGAGCGCTGCGTATCGCCATAGAGCGCCAGGCTCGCCGCCAACTGGGCGACGGCCATCGGGCTGGTGAAGGCCTCGAGCTGCGTGTCGGCGTAGTAACGCAGGTCGCCGACCGAAGCCTTCTTGTTGCGGGCAAGGACATAGAGCGCGTAGGCGATCTCGCTGCCGCGACCCTGGACGTCCTGGTCGTAGCCGAGCGAGTTCTGCAGATTGTTCAGCGCCTGGCTCATCGCCAGTGCAGGCACGTCGTATTTCTGCTCGCGCGCCCGGGTCAGGAAGTCGCTGACATAGGCGTCCAGCCAGAGATCGCCGGAGCCCGGCCCCCACAGGCCGAAGCTGCCGGCCGAGGCCTGGTAGCTCAGCACCTTGTAGATGGCCTCCTGGACGCGGTTATGCAGGTCCGGGTCGCTGGCCATGCCGACGCCGGATGCCAGCTCGTTGACGTAAAGCAGCGGCAGGGCGCGGCTGGTCGTCTGCTCGGCGCAGCCGTAGGGGTAGCGGTCGAGCGTCATCAGCAGCGACGGCACGTCGAAGGCTGCCGCCTGCGAAACACCGACGCTGACGGAAGCGCCGTCGAGCAGGCTTGCCGCCAGCAGTTCCTTGTCGACGCGCAGCGCCCCGACATTGGGCTTGAGGTCGACCACCAGGCGGGTGGTGACCGGCAGTTGCGGTGGCCGCACCGGGACGTAGAGCGTCTGCTCAACCTTGGTGCCGTCGGCATGGGCGAGCTTGATGGTCAGTGAAGCATTGCCGGCGGTCTTGGCGATCAGCGGCACGGTCAGCGTCTGGCGCTTGCCCTGGGCGAGCGTCAGCATCTGGGGCAACGGTTTGTCGCCGGTCGACAGATCGCCTGTCGTGTCGATCGACAGGGCATAGTCGCCGGCCGGACCGTCGGTGTCGGCAATGTCGAGCCGCATGACGGCGGTATCGCCGGGCGCCAGGAAGCGCGGCAGGCCGGCGGTGATCACGATCGGATCACGCACGATGACGTCGGACTGGGCATGGCCGACCGCTTCCTTGGTCCAGGCGACGGCCATGACGCGCACGGTGCCGTTGAACTGCGGAATGTCGAAGTCGACCCTGGCCTTGCCGTCGGCATCGAGCTGGACCACGCCGGAGAAGAAGGCGACCAGCTTTTCGGTCGGCGGTCTGCCTTGCGCCTGCAGGTTGGAGCCGTCGCCGCCGGTGCGCAACTTGCCGGTAGTGCCGAGCGAACCGTCAATCAGGCGGCCATAGAGGTCGCGGATCTCAAGCCCGAGCATGCGCTGGCCGAAGAACCAGTTCTCCGGGTCCGGCGCCTTGTAGTTGGTGAGGTTGAGGATGCCGACATCGACGGCGGCGACCATGACATAGGCATTGCTGCCGGGTTGCACACCGGCGACGGAGACCGGGATCGACAGCTGCTGGCGCGGCATCGTCTTGTCGGGCGGCGTCAGGGTGACCGCGAGCTTCTTCGAGCCCGGATCGACGTTCAGCCATTTGACGCCGATAGCGCGCGCCGGCAGGCGCGTTTCCTGCGCATCGCCCGGCCTGAACAGCGTCGCGGTGATGTAGGCGCCGGCGCCCCAGTCGTCGCCGACCGGGATGTCGACGGTGCTGCCGCCGACCGGCACCGTGGCGGTGACGGTCTTCAGCAGTTTGTCGGCGCCGATGGTAACCAGCAGTTCGCCGGCAAAGTGCGGTGAGATATTGAGCCTGGCCACTTCGCCTGCTGCATAAGTGTCCTTGTCGAGAGCGATCTCGAGGCCGTCGGGTGTTTCGGTGGTGGTGGAGGAGACATACCAGCCGCCATCGAACTCATAGCTGGTCGCCGGTCCCTCGGGATCGGCAGTTTCGACCTGCAGCCGGTAGCGGCCCCAGTCGACCGGCAGCGACACGGTCGCTTCGCCATCGGCGCTGAGGTCGACCTGGCCGTTGGCCACCGACTTGGTGAAGGTCACCGGCTCATAGTTCCAGGAATTGTTGGAGCGGTACCATTGGTAATTGCGCTCGACCTTGACCAGCGACCACAACGCGTCCTTCAGCGCTTCGCGCTTGCCGTCGGGATCGACGGCGATCAGGCTGAATTTGGCCGTACCGCCTTGCGGCACCTCGTCATTGTCGAAATCCGGCCGGATGCCGATCATGTGGCCTTGCGGGCGGATGCCGATCTCGAGCGAGCGCTCGACGGCGCGGCCGCCGGTTTCGCGCATCCTGACCGTGACCTTGGCATCGACCAGCTTGGTGGTCGAGGGCAATTGGTCGACGGAGACCGGGAAGATCGCCTTGCCGCCTTCGCCGACCACGGGCAGGCCGGTGAGCGGGGTCACCGAGGGTTCGGCCGACTGCTCGTCGGCGAGACCGAAGGAATAGCCCTTGAAGCGGTCCCAGTCGCGGGCGGTCGACAGCGTCAACTCGCCTTCGAGCGCCAGGCCCGCTGCCGGCGCACCATAGAGGAAGCGGCCGTCGACGGTCACGTTGGCGGTCTCACCCTGCGCAATCTCCTTCTTGTCGGCGGAGAGGTCGAACTCGATGCGATCCGGCACGAAATCCTCGACCAGGAACATCTGGCTGGCGACCGCCGCCTGCTTGGGATCGGTGTAGATAGACACGGTCCAGGTGCCGCGCATGGCGTTGGGTTCGAGCGGCAGGTCGACGGCATGGCCGCCGGCCGATGCGCCGTCGCTGACGATACGGCGGTTCTCGACGCCATCGGGGCGCGTGAAGATGAAGGTCAGCGGCAGGTTCTCGACCGCCTTGGCGGCGCCGTCGCGGGCGAGCGCCGCGACATGGACATCCTCGCCGGCGCGGTAGATGCCGCGCTCGGTCCAGGCATAGAGGTCGAGCG
>NZ_JBJACT010000026.1:0-109726 GCF_044778005.1 Mesorhizobium sp. IMUNJ 23033 | reverse complement strand
CTTTTGTTCGGCAACGATGATGCCCGGCTGGGTCCCCAGTCGCGACACATAGGCCTGCCAGCGTTCCGCCTCGCGTTCTTCGGGATCACGGACCCTGGAGATATCGAATGCCGGTCCGCCTGCCGAAAGTTGTTGGGCGGCGGCCCGCGCCCGGTCGATCCACGTGGCAGTAGCCTCACCCTCGGCAACGATGCGATCATCGACGATCGAAAGTCGTACTGAATCCGGCGGAGCCAGCGACGCCGTCAGCCGCTTCAACACGAACTCCGGCTCAAGGCTCTGATAGGATTGCCAGTGTGAATGAACGCGAGCGGGATCGAGCCGCGTTCCGGACAACAACGACTGCGGGTCGGCGGCAAGCGGGTCTCTCAGGCCTGCAATGTAGAATTGGCCATCGCGCACCTTTTGTTCGGCAACGATGATGCCCGGCTGGGTCCCCAGTCGCGACACATAGGCCTGCCAGCGTTCCGCCTCGCGTTCTTCGGGATCACGGACCCTGGAGATATCGAATGCCGGTCCGCCTGCCGAAAGTTGTTGGGCGGCGGCCCGCGCCCGGTCGATCCACGTGGCAGTAGCCTCACCCTCGGCAACGATGCGATCATCGACGATCGAAAGTCGTACTGAATCCGGCGGAGCCAGCGACGCCGTCAGCCGCTTCAACACGAACTCCGGCTCAAGGCTCTGATAGAATTGCCACTGTGAATGAACGCGAGCGGGATCGACCTGCGTTCCGGACAACAGCGACTGCGGGTCGGCGGAAAGCGGGTCTCTCAGGCCGGCAATATAGAATTGGCCATCGCGCACCTTTTGTTCGGCAACGATGATGCCCGGCTGGGTCCCCAATCGCGACACATAGGCCTGCCAGCGCTGCCCGGATTGCCAGGAAAGAAAAAACCAACCCCCTGCCGCAATCAAAACCAGCAGGACGGCGGCCATCACCAGCCACGGAAATCCCTGGTTTGAGTCCTCCTGCTTCAGTTCAACGCAGGTCTGCAACTGCGTCTCTACGCCGATCAACTGCGAACTGTCGCCGTCAAACTGCTCTAAAGCCTGTGAGCATTCATCATGGATGCGAAGCAACACATCGCGAACTATTTCATGTAATTCCTCTGGCGGATTCCCCCGGATCACCGCAACCAAGGTCGCAAACGGTCCAACTTCTGACCAGAGACGAAGCTCCCCAAAGCGGATAGTGTCCAGGCCGCTCTGTTCTTTCTCGTTAAATGAGTCTTTTACAAAATCTTGAATTGCACTAAGCATCGAAGAAATGAGTTGAGGGTCTTCGCTAGTTGCATTATCAGCTGTTACATGCGCTATCAAAAGCCCGGAATTGCGGTGAATGAGAAAGACATGTTCTACACGATACACAAGAGAATGCTTAAGAACAACCTCAGAGAAGCTTGCGCCTGTTCTCCAAGATTCAAATCTCCACTTTAGTCCATGCCAGGTAAATATATGTCTTAAAGTTTCATTCAGCGACTGAAAGGTCTGGTCGATCTTTTCCCCGATCGACTTGCGAATTGCCGGCAGAAATACCGGGTACAATATATCAGTAAGCGTACGCGGGCTCCTCTGGATGGACCGTTGCACAGCCCTCTCGACAGCTGGCGCAAGGGCCTCGCCGAGTTGCGCATGAGGCGCACGTGCGGCAGCACTGGGAAGAACGCCCCCCACTGCAGCCGCAAGCTGCTCAGGTTCATCGAGCAGGTCCGTAACTCGTGAAAGCTCCGAAATTTCGCGGCCGACCAGCAACTGGCGCAGCGTTTCCATGCGAGGATCGGCGGTTGGAACTCCGTCGAAACGCGCATGATAGTCCGGATCAACGTTCCGGGCAATTTCGACCAAAAGACGAGCCAGAGCTTCGCGATCAATCTCTGAATCGTTCGAAGCTGTTTTTTTAGGAAGGCTGATTGGGTCGACGGTCGACGTCAAGTTCCGATCAACTCACTTTCCAGCTACGCTCCGAGTTGCCCTTGCTGCCGACGGGATCCTGATTCAGACATTTTGCGACCTCGACAAACAGGCCGGCCAAAAGATTTCGGTCGGTCTTGACGTTGCTGAGATCGGAAAACACCTTCTCTATCAGCATCTGAACGCCTTCGTTCTTTTGCTTGATTTCCTCACGCAGCAAATGATCGTTTCGATTTATCCGGTCCGCAACTTCGCGCTCAAGCTCGCTCAATTGATCCGACAACGCGCGCACCTGCTTTTCAAGTGCCTGATTTTGCTCGCGAAGATTCCGGTCAATCTCCTTGTCGGCCTCGGCTCGTGCATCTTTTTCGTGCCGCAATTGCGTCGCAAGCGAATCAACCTGCTTCTTCGCATTTGACTCGTACATTTCAAGATTGCGCTTGGCCTCGGATTCGACATCCTTGAAGCGCTGCAAGACCCGTTCTTCAAGCTTGGAAAAGCGGCGGTCATAGTCCTGCATCTGGTTGCCGAACAGCAGATCGCGTATCTTGTCGACACCTACAGCATCGCCCGCGGCCCCGCCCTCGCGAGCCTGGCCCGCCATGAAGTTCAGCCCGTTTCCCTCTGCATTACCTATCAGATTTCCGTCCGCTTTATTTGCCGGAGAAGCGGTACTCGAAGATTCCTTGGCCATCCCTATGCCCCTTCATTTGAACAGCTGCCACAGTGCTAATTTAGAAACTGGTCAACTTGTCAGCAAAAGACCCGGCCCGCAAGCCGGACTTTTGGCCTAGGCCGATTCGTGCGTCCCTTTTACGTCTTTTAGACTAGCAAAAAATGAACAAGTTACGATTGACGTCACTCTAATGTCTATTCGTGATAGTGGTAATAACTGGATAATATAATCGACAACTTGATGCAATCTACTAGCAAAATGAGCTATACTATGTCAGACTATAGCTGCAGGAGTACGATTATGTTGCGAATACTCTTTAGACGCATTGCAATTCTCTTGTCTGGTGGCGCACATGTTGCCTCGCACCCGGCTGTATACTGCCACCTATCAGCCTTCCTTACCGGCGGGAACGAGCAAGCCGATCGTTTTCATGATTCCCCGGATCTGGTTGGAAGCTTTCGCGATCTTGTCGAGCGCGGCGGTCATGCGGTGTCACCGTCAACGCCCGCGTCAGTACAACCCTTCTGCAGGCCAGGTCAGGTTTGTTCATAAGGCGGGATGGCGGGAACCAGATGATCCTCACCCGAGTGGTGAAGAAATGCGAGCGGAAATGCCCCGGCGCATCGACCTCAGCTTTAAAGCCGTCGGGCATGAGCGCTTGCCATTTAAGCCTGTCTTCAAGTCTTTTTGCCCGCGTCCAATTCGCCCCGATCTTGAGAGAGCAGTGCTGCCATCCGATGCCGTCATCCGTTTTTGACATTCGCCGACTCTTGCCGAAGAAAACGAAAGCTCGGTGATCCAGGACAATGCTATCGGAGGCGTTGTGGTACCGATGTTCAATGCCGAGCAAACCATCGAGGCTCGTGACGGTACTTTTCGTCCTAAACGTTTGAAGATAAAAGAGTATCCCTGCCACGGGCGACCGCCAAGCCGCGCTGTGACCGGCAGCTGTCGCAGTTTTTCTACTCCGTTGTGCCGGCTTTTTTTCTGCGCCGATTGGTGTGCGACTGCGCGACGGCCATTTTTAACGCGGGTGTGATCTGCAACGGCGCATTCTCTGCCCCATGTGGGTTCTGTAGCCCCTCAACATGCACAGTCGGGAACGGCAGTTCGATGCCCTGCTCCTTGAAGACTTGGCGGATGCGTACATAGAATTTGCGTTTCATACCAAAGGCGCCTCCTGGTCGGGTTGTGGCCTTGAGTCTCAATACGATGCCGTACTCGCCGAACTCCTGTACGCCCTGCATCTTGATCGGCTCGAGCACCCAGTGTTTGAATTCGGGATCTTCCGCCAGTTCGAGGCCGATTCGCTTGATCAGCTTGCGAGCGAAGTCGATATCGGTGTCATAGCCAACGGTGATGTTGAATTTATCGATAACCCAGTCACGGCTCTGGTTCTGGACTGCCCCGAGTTCGCCGAACGGTACGGTGAAGAGCGGTCCACGATGGTGGCGCAGCTTGACCGAGCGCAGCGAAAAGCTCTCCACCGTACCCTTGTAATTGCCCGATGTAATGTATTCGCCGACACGAAACGCATCATCGAGTAGATAAAATACGCCTGAGATCACGTCCTTGACGATGGTCTGTGCGCCAAAACCCACGGCGACGCCAACGACGCCGGCGCCGGCGATCAGCGGGCCGATCTGGATACCCATTGAGGCGAGCATCATCAGCACCGCCATCACGACGATCACTGCAAGCAGAATGTTCTGGATGATCGGCAAGAGCGTGCGCAGCCGCGCCTGCTGCGGATCGAAGGTCGGGACGTCCTCCTCGCTGATCACCGCGTGCGGCATTTCGATGCCCAGCTTTCGTTCGATCAAGGCTTTAATGATCGACCAGCCGAAATCGGCGGCAAGCGCAATGACCATGACATTGATCAAGCCGCGCAAAATGAGCGTGGTGGTCGTATCGCTATCGCGCATGGACTGCATGTCCAGACCCCAGACACGCGCGAGAAGGTAAGCCGCCGCCAGGATCAAAATCATCCGGATTCCACGATCGATGACAGCGATCGTCACTGCCGGGATCGTAGGCCGGCCAGCATCTTCCGAACCCGGCCGCAGGACGAAATTAACCCCGCGCTGAGTCAGTACGATTGCCAAAGGCAGGACGAATGCGGCGAAGGTAAACCAGAACCATGTATACAGGCCGGCGATGCGCTGTAGGAACAGAACGACGAAATAAGCAGTCAACAACCATGTCGCTGCCGTGTGACCGTGCCCACCGCCCCGCCATGTTCTTGGCCGGCGCCAAACGGCAAGCAGCAGGAGCAGCAGCAGCACGAAATCGGCGCCCACCGACAGGACCATCATTCCGTCCCGATCGATGCCGAGACCCGGCAAAAGGATGAACGCGGCGGCGATGAATGCGAAGACGCCGACGATCCGAGGTATCCAATAGGACCAATGGTCAGCCGTTTCGTTGGTGACCGGCAAAGCACGAACCTCGACGGCGTTCTCGACGTGCATGAAGGAAGGGACGAGCAGGGCTGCGACGTACGTGCGCACACCCCATGTCGCGACTGCAGCCATCAGAAATGTCAGCACAATCTCGCGGATGAGCATCGGCCAATCGAACAACATGAACGCGCCGGCGCTGCCCAGCGCGAACGAGACGATCAGCAGGCTGGAATAAAGCGTGCGGCCGCCAATCTTCTTGGCTCGCCCGATGGGCGTATCCTTCGGTTGCGCGATGATCCAAAGACGAAATGGGCGGGTCAACTTGTACGTTGCCCAAGTGAGCGCCAGGCCGGCAGCGATGAACATCGCAATCAGCACAAATACGCCGACAGGCCCCTTGCTGGACATATCCGCCATGGTCTCTGCCCGAACGCGCGCGAACTGGCCCGGCAGCAAGGGCAAGGTTCGCACGATTCTTTCGATATGATGCTTGATCCGATCGAGCGTCGAGGATGCCATCGTATTCATCTGGCCTGGCGCGACCACGGCGTCGGACGATGCGGCGGCCGGCGAAGCTCCTGCCCCGGCAGGCGCTTCCGTTGACCCGGCGCCCTGATTTCGTTGTTCGGCCACCCAGGCCTTCACCGACGGATCGTCGAGAAGCTCGAATAGCTGTTTGACCCTTTCAGGCGGGACGGTCGCCTGCGCCTGTGCCGGACCAGCCAACAACAGGGCGATCCCAAAGACGATCGGGCTGGCAACCAGGACAAACATCGCAGTCAGATATCCGGGATGTCGTGCCGGGCGCGCCAGATTCCTGGCTCCCAATCGTCCAATCATGCGTGGCATCGTGCTGTAACCTTCCAGTCAAATCGGCAAGCAACGACGTCTATGTCCGTTGTTGCCCTACCTTGAAGAAACCGATGTTGCGGTGCAAGACGTCATCGTTCCGACCCAGACCGTTTGCGCCGGGTACTTGGCGGTGTTTGTTTAGCCGCCAGGGGGTAGGACATTCCGACCTCGGCCCAGGCCTCCGGCCGTTCTATGAACTGGGCATCCGTGATGCTGGGCGCAGAACGCCCGGGACCAGGATCACAGGCCCATGCAACGAGGGCATGCGCGCTTGCTATTCAGCCTGCCCCGATCTTGACAGGGCAGTGCTGCCATCCGATGCCGTCATCCGTTTTTGACAATCGCCGACTCTTGCCGAAGAAAACGAAAGCTCGATGCTGGCAGACCTACCCGGCACTGGATATAGTCGTGGTGGACGATGGGTCGACGGACGGATCAGCGTCGAACAGCGTCCCTGAGGATCGTTTCCTTTGGCGGGAAATCGCCGGCCATGTTTCGGGACTTTTGTTCTACCTTCGAACCAGGCGCGAGTAAGACGGCGTGGCGCATAATCCCTTGGTTTCCATCGTGGTTCCTGCGCACAACGCGGAGGTAACGCTGGCGCGCGCACTCGATTGCCTTCTCGATCAGGAAATAGTGGATTGGGAGGCGATCATCGTCGACGACGCCTCCACGGACCGCACGCCCGCGATCATCACCGGCTATGTGGAGCGCGATACCCGATTTCGGACGTTGAGCCCTTGCGCGCATAGCGCCGCCGGCGCGCGCAATAGCGGGATTTCGACAGCGCGCGGCCGCTGGCTCATGTTTCTGGATGCGGACGATTGGGTGGATGCCAGCTTCCTTGCGAAAATGCTGGCCGCACTGAAAACCGCCCCCGATGCAGTGGCCGCCTATTGCGGTTCCCGGCACGTGATGCCCGATGGCGAACTCACCCCGTCGACCATCTCAACCGAGGTTGCGATCCAGCCCTTCGAAACATTCGCCCGCCGGTGCGCCATCCGCACTAACGCGCTGCTCGTCGACCGGGAGACAATTGTCGAGTTGGGGGGGTTCGATGTATCGCTGTGCACCTGCGAGGACTGGGATCTGTGGCAGCGCCTCGCACGTCTTGGCAAAGATTGGGTGATGGTCGACGAGCCGCTCGCCTTCTATCGGGCCAGCCCCAACTCGCTCACCCGCAACTCGACGCAGATGCTGGTAGATGCGGAAATCGTGATCGCCCGCGGCTTTTCTCCTGATCCCAGGGTCAAACACCCGGCATCGGCTCACGCCAATGGAGCGATCGAGGCGAACGGCACCGCTTCCGAAGCACTCGCGTGGTTCGCGTTGTGGAACGCCGCGTCGGATTGCGGCAGCGGCTCGCGCTCGATCGACCCGCAGTCCCTGCGCGCGCTGCCGGCAGGACGCAAGTGGGTGCGTAAGGCCGTCAAGGTGGTCTTCGATGGCCTTGTGGTGGGAAGCCTGTCGGCGCCAGCGCAATTGGCTGCCGGATGGGACAGGTTCGGCGGCGCCATCACCGAGTTGATCATCGAACTCGGCAAGATCTGGGGCGATTCCGCAGCGGCCCGCCGCGTCCAGTATCACCTTGAGCAAATGCTTCTTGAGGCCGACGATCTTGCCGCGCCGCGCAGGCTGGCGCGGACACTTGGAATTCGCGTCGACGCTCGCAATCCGACCTCGATCGAACTCCCGGAAGGCATCGATCAAATTTATGCCTATCTGACGATGGATGGCCGGATCGAGGCTGTCGTGCAGTTCGGCGCACTCGGGACAGTGACAAGGCGTCATTGGATTGAAATGATCCAGAATGTCGTGCCCGCTGAGCGGCCTGTACGCCGGTCTGGTCGGGACAGCCACTTCGGCAAGCTCGCGCGATTGGCCGCGGAAGCGCAGGAACTGGTTCGGTCGAGCGCCGTGCCTACGGAACGTCCTGCGGCGTCGCGCCCTGCAAGGGCCGCGGATGGACATGACAAGGATCGCACCTCGTTCTGGAATCGCTATTTCGCGACCGAGGATCCCTGGAACTACAGTTCGTCCTATGAGCAGGAAAAATACGAGCGGCAACTCGAAATTCTGCCTGCCGGTCCTATCGGACGGGCGCTTGAGCTGGCCTGCGCGGAGGGCCACTTCACGCGGCAGCTGGCGCCGCGGGTGGGCCGTCTGATCGCAACCGACATCTCCGCCATAGCCATCGGGCGGGCGGAAGCGCGATGCAGCGACCAGCCGAATGTCGAGTTCGGCGTACTGGATTTCTCCGCGGATACACTGCCGGGTGAGATGGATCTGATCGTCTGTTCGGAAGTGTTCTACTACCTGGACGATCTCGCCGAGTTGCGGCGCATCGCCAAAAAAGTCGTTGAGGCGTTGGCGCTTGGCGGCAGTTTCATCAGCGCACACGCATTCGTGCTACGTGACAATCCTGAGAGAACGGGCTTCGACTGGAACACATTCGGTGCGCAAGCGATCTCGGAGACGCTGGCAGCGACCGAAGGCTTCGTCCTCGAGCAATCGATCCAGACCGAGCTCTATCGCATAGACCGCTTCCGCCGCATGTCACCGGGCGAGGTGGCGACGGAACCGATGATTGATCATGTGCCAATCCGCGCGCGCATCGAAATGGGGGTCGCGCGAAAAGTCGTATGGGGCGGGGCACGGGCCTTGCGCCGCGACGTCGCACGCAGCGAGCGGCGGCAGCGTATCCCGGTGCTCATGTATCACAGCGTTGCCGAAGACGGTCCGGCCGCGCTCGCCCGTTTTCGGTGCGCGCCCGCCCTATTCGGCAGCCAGATGGCATGGCTGCGCGCCAATGGCTTTCACGCGATTATGTCCGAGCAGCTGGAACGGTTCATCGCCAACGGTGAGCCCTTCGCTGGCCGCCCAGTGCTCATCACCTTCGATGACGGCTTCCAGAACTTTGCCGACCATGCCTGGCCGATCTTGCGCGCCAACGACCAGACCGCGGAAGTGTTCCTGGTGACGGACTTGGTGGGTAAAAGTGCGCAGTGGGACGCCGACAGCGGTCCGCCGACGCCGCTTATGGACGCCGGGACGGTGCGACGCCTCGCCGGCGAAGGTGCGTTCTTCGGCAGCCATATGGCGACGCATCGCGCCATCGATGGTCTGTCGACCTCTGAGCTGGCCGCCGAGCTCCTGCGCTCTCGCATGTTCATCGAACGGTGGACCGGCCGGCCTACCACGGCGTTCGCGGCACCCTTCTCTGTCACCGACCGACGGCTTGGCCGGCTGGCCAAGGAGTGCGGCTATCGGATCGGCTTCGGCTCCAGACACGGGCCGGCGGGCCTCGACTGCGATCCCATCGACCTTCCGCGCATCGAGATTCGCGGAGATCGCTCGCTCGATCACTTTGTTGCCACTGTCGAGGCCGTGCTCGAAGAGCGGTGAACTTGTCAGTGTCTCGACCAGACTGCCGCGATCACCGGATGTCACGCGGAGATCGACACGCGCGTGCGACTGATCGAGCGGGCAAACGCCGATGTGGCCGCCGCCTGCAATGCGTGTGTTGGCGAGCGGCGCGATCCAACCTAATCCCATTCGTCGATGCCGACGATCTTTGGGCGCCGATCAAGATCGAGCGTCCGCTGGCTCCGCTTTTTGTTCGGTGTCCCGCCCGTTTACCTCGTTCGCAAGTCTATTGGGCGACTTGGGACACGGCTGACATCAGCTCCTGCGGGTTTGGCGCCCCAAACATGTATCGCCCACCCTCTGGAACCTCCGTGAAGCTCCAGCGGACGATCCCCTGCCGGTCCAGCAGGAACTGACCGACCAGTTGTCCGTGTCCCGTTGCCATCATCTGCTCGTCGGCTTCGGTAAGTTCGTAATGGTCCTTCTTGTCGAGGATTTCGCCGGCCGCGATAGGATCCATAGGACCGGGCAACTCGCTTGGTATGTCGACCAGCATATCCTTTACCGCTGCCATCGAGACCTTGTACGGCCAGTTCGTCTCGTTTTGGGTGAATTCGAGATTGGGCAGTCCAAAAGCACGATGTGAAGCGCGTTCAGGGTCGGAGGCCGCAAGCAGATTCGGCATCGGGTGGTAGCGGAAATAGAGACGCGCCCGTTCGATCGGCGTGTTGACCACCGTCAGGCTCTCCACGCCCTTTTCGCGCAGCTCCGGATCAAGCCGCGCCTGGGCGGCGATATGGCGCCGGCAAAACGCACAATGCAGACCTCGAAACAGGCCGACCAGCACCGGTTTTTGCCCGCGAAAGTCGTCAAGCGCGATCTTGCCTTCCTGGGTAATGGCGTCGAGTACCAAGTTCGGCGCACGGTCACCCGGTTGAAGCGGTACCAAGTCACTACGCGCGGACATTTCCAACCTCCAACCCGGCTAGTCGAGAAAAGGCAGCACCACAAGCGCTTCCGGGTCGAGCCCGTGCTGGGCGCATATACCCTGCGCCAGGGAAAAGTAGCGTTCGGCCTCGGCCAGATTGTCGAGGTCGAGATTGAGCGTTGCAAGACCATCATAGCACGGAAACAGCAGTTGGGGCTCGCCCGTTTCGCGGGCCACGTCCAGCGCTTCGTGGAACAAGCCAAGCGCCAGTTCCGGGCGGCCGTTGCACTGGTGGATCTGCCCAAGCACGATTAACGGCACCGGCAAGTGCTCGCGCTGGTCGAGCGCCCGGTCGATCTCGATCGCCTTCTCGGCAGCAGGCACGCCCTCCGTTGGACAGCGATCCGTGAAAGTACAACAAGCGACTGCCAGATTGGCGAGGAGGCGCGCCTGGAATCCCAGATCACCAATATGGCGCGCCACTTCAAGACCGCGCCGACAGACATCCATCGCCTGTGCCGGATCGATGGTCGTGTAAAGCACGCCGAGATTGGTGTAGCCGCGGCAGGCCGCGCCCAGTAGACCGGCGGCTTCGGCCAATTCAATGCTGCGCTCAACCTGACGCACGGCTTCACGATTTCGCCCAAGGCGAGCCAGCGCAACAGCCTTGGTGTTGAGTGCCTCGGCGGTCACAAGAGTGGCATCACAAGCTACCTCGGAGACATGCTCCGTTGTCAGAGAGCCTACGCAATCCAGCGCCGCATCTGCCCATTTTGCCGCGAGAGCGTGATCTCCGCTACGGAACGCCTGTCGGCCACGTTCTTGCCACAGATGCGCCTGCTCGACCGGGGCATCCGCTCCATCGAGGAGCGCTGCCGCTTCAGCATAGCGGGATTCTGCGTTGTCCCGCTTGCCGACGTCCCAGAGCAGCCGACCGATCTTCCGCAAAACTCGCGCCGAAGCGACACGATTGGCCGACTCGCGGTATGCCTGCAACACCGTCTCGTAGTGGTGGTGCGCGATCTCGCGGCGGCCTAGCGGGCCGCTCAGATCGGCAATGCGCTCTGCAATTGCCAGTTTGAGCGGTGTTTGCCCGATCGTGCCCAGCGCTGTCAGTGCTCGCTCGTAGAAGCGAAGGGCGTCGTCGTTGGCGTATATCATGCGAGCGCGATCGCCCGCCGCCTGCAGGTAATGCGCGCCCCTCTCTCGCTCGGCGCTCTGTGCGAAATGATGACCGAGCACGGTCAAATCCTCGAGCCGTTCCGGCTTGTCGCCGCACAATTGCTCCAAAGCAGCACCGACCCGCCCGTGGATTTCGGTCCGGCGTTGCAGGAGCAGATTCTGGTAGATCACGTCCTGCAGCAATGTTTGCGTAAAGCGGTAGCTTTGCGACGAGACCGAGCCTGATCCAGCAACTTCCTCGATGATTTCCGCATCGCAAAGCAGTTCGCAGCCGGCTTCCAGCCGGCCGGGGTCGGCTGTCACGGTTTTCAGAAGTGTGGCATCGAAGCGCGGGCCGATTACCGCGGCTTCCTGGGCCAACCGGCGCACCTCTTGGGGCAGCCGGTCGACCCGAGCAAGCAACATTGCCTGGATAGTGGCGGGAATGCCGGTTGCGACTTCGCCCGCCACAGTCCGCCATCGCTGGCCCTCGCGCATCAGTACACCGCGATCGATAAGACCGCGAACGATCTCCTCTACAAAAAGGGGGTTGCCGCCCGCGCGCTCGAGGATCTGGTCGAGAAGCCCACCTGCGGAGTTTACCCAGCTCTCACCGAAAAACGCCGCCAGCAGGCTGCGTCCGTCATCACTGTTGAGCGGTGAAAGCCTAAGCGCTGTGTGACTGACCCGACTTGAGTCGAGCTGGTCGTTGTCCGGCGCCGGACGATGCGTGACCAGCAACATCAACCGCGTGCGTTCCAACCTGTCCATCACGAAACGCAGTGCCTCGAGCGACACGGCGTCGGCCCAGTGCAGGTCTTCGACGACAATCAACAGCGGCGACAATGCAAGCCGCCGTTCGATGATTGTGCGGACTGCGTAGAGAATTTGCCGCCGCAGCTGCTCGGGCTCGACATGCTGCAAGGTGGCATCGGGGTCGCCAAGGCCAAGCACATGGTAGAGCAAAGGCATCAGCCGCTTCGCCTCTTCGCCCTGCAGGCCGAGATCGGTAAGCAAGCCTGCGAGCTTCCCCCGCATTTCGTCCCCATTGTCGTTTTGCATCATCCCGGCAGCGCTGCGCACCACTGCGCCCAAGGCGCCAAATGACTGTTCGCCCAGCGGTGAGCACATGGCCTGCCGCACGGCGACGTTGCGAAAACGATCCTCGTCGCCGACGCGGGCGACGAACTCCTTCACCAGCCGCGATTTCCCGATACCGGCTTCTCCGACGAGGCGGACAAGTTGGGCCGAGCCGCCGCACGCCTGGTCAAGGCTCGCCAGCATTCTATGGAGCTCCGAACCACGACCTATCATCGGCGCGCTGAGGCCGAGCGCCTCGAGTCCACGCGCTGCACGCGGCGCCGCAAGCGGTGCATCCAGTCGATGGACGAGCACACTGCCAGCCTTGCCGCGAAGCACGACGTCACCCAGCGACTCGTAAGCGAAGGCATGCCGGGTCAGCCTGTGAGTGAGCTCACCTACCAGCACCTCACCCGGTGCGGCCAGCGATTGCAGGCGTTGCGCCGTATTCACTGTGTCGCCGGTCACCGAATAGGATTTGGCGGTGCCGATGCCCAATCCGCCAGTAACGACCGGACCAGTGTTTATGCCGATGTGGAGCAACAGAGGTGTGCCGGAGTGGGGGGCGCTTTCGCCGAGCCGCGCCGTCCGAGCGATCATGTCGAGGGCGGCGCGAAGCGCACGTTCCGGATCGTCCTCGTGCGCGACCGGCGCACCGAACAAAGCGAGCAGTGCATCGCCGATGAATTTGTCGACGAAACCACCAAAGTTTCGCACGGCCGCCGTCAATTCCTTGAACAGTTCGTTCTGCAGCGCTTGCATCACCTCGGGGTCGAGCTGCTCGCTGAGTGTCGTGAAGCCGCAAAGGTCGGCGAACAGAACCGTTACCGTTCGGCGATCGGCGTCAGAGACGGGATGCAGCCCATCTTCGCTTTCGATGTTCGGAAGCAGCGACGGAGTTCGAGAAGGCGGCACAATGGTCCGGCTTGGTGTCGGAGCAGGCCGTTCGACGGCTTTTGCGGGCGCACCGACGCTTGCCCCACATTTCGGACAGAACTCGAAATCAGGTGCGCAGGAGTAGCCGCAACTGGCGCATGGCACGGGCTGACGCCTGCCACACCTGGGACAGAAAGCGTACCCGCCCTCAACCTCGAAACCGCAGCCCGAGCAGTCCATCGAACAAGACCTCACCAGGGGCCGTGACGGCGTGATCTCGCTACGCACTTCACGGCCGGGTATTCACACAAGATGAACCGATAGCCGTCGACCAGCAAGCGGCAGCGCAAATGGGCATCGAGCGATCCGTGTGGGTCCGGTGGCAGAGCGCTGCGGATACGGGCGGCTGCGTGGCCGTCGTTTGCGTCGAAGGAGCGTTGACAGCCCTGTTCGAGGATATCAGCAAGCCATCCGCTATCGTTCTTCCTTGACCACAAGCGGACTTACTGCTTACGCCTAAAAGAAGACGCTCATTGTCTGGCGCTGAGCGTCGGCATTTGGCGCTGCTTGCTCGTTCCCATCGACCCGACGAACGGCACCATTCAACCCCCGTTGCGGACGCTCGTTCGCAAAAAGGCGTATGGTGAAGTTTAGCCCGATGCAGCCGTGCAGTCTCACGACCACGAAGGTCCGATAATGTGAGAAAAGGCGACATGGGATCGCGACGGAAAACTGAAATATCGGAAAGTCGCTTCACTCGAGCCCGATCCACACAAAGCCGTCCTGCTTTCGGCAGGGATATACGATCAGCTTTGCGCGGTTTTTCGAAATGTCACCCAAATATTCAAGGCCCGCCCTGGTACCATCGTGCTCCAACTTAGCCCACTCCCTGATTTCGCCGGTAAGAAGGTCGAAACAACTCTGATGCCAGCGGCAGACCAAGCCAAGATCTGCGGTGATCGTGCTCTCCGTGTGTGGGAGCTTCAGCACTTCGGCCTGAGCGGAACTTCGGCGTTCGTAGAGCGGCAGATGCAGATGCGGGCAGGCATTGTTGAAGGCGCAATAGTTGTCGGATCCGCGAACGACGACGATATCGTAATCTTCAAAATCAAGAATCCGGCGTTCATAGGGCTGAAGCTCGTCTTCGGCAAAAGCGCGAATCCACCTCCTGCCGCCCTGACGGATGGTTTCGCGAGGCCGTCTGGCATTCAGCTCGGCGTCAATTTCGGGCTTCAGCCTGACGATTTCGAACAGGCTTGTGCGCTCGCCGGTACCGCGAAGGCGCACCCTGACGAAGTCGCCGATTTCCACCTTGTCGGCGATCTGGTCGCGGAGGGCCTCGGATATCAGCAAGCGCGTACCGGCATCTTTGTTGGCCGCCTCGACCCGGCTGGCCAGATTCACCACATCGCCGATTGCCGTGAGACGTTCGTGTCCGGCGAAACCCAATGTGCCGATGACGGCTTCGCCATAGTTGAGGCCGATACGAATATCGAAATCGATGCCATACATCGAGCTAAAGAACGGCTTCAGACGATCGACTGTGGCGAGGGTCTGGAGCGCGGCGTTCACGGCGCGGAGCGGAGCGTCGGGCTGGTCGTCGATGCCGAATATTGCCATGAGCCCATCGCCGATGAGTTTGTCGATGAAACCGCCATTCTGCTCGATGATGTCGCCGACCTGGGCGAAGTAGCGATTGAGCAGATACATCACGTCGTAGGGCGAAAGCCGCTCAGACAGTGCCGTGAAATCGACAATGTCACTGAAGAAGACCGCAACATGCTTTGCTTCGCCGCAACGCGTCGCGGCAGAAACGCCAAGCTGGCTGGTGATCATCATGTCGGTTTCGTCCAGCACCAGGCGTCGAACGCGAAGCTCGCCTTCCGGCCTGAGCTGACAGGCCAGCCTAACTTCATCCGCCAATCTCAACCGGTCCGCCATCAGGGTTTCGGCCGGATTCCGGTCCGGGCAAGCCTCAAGGCCATCGAGCACCCAGACGCGGCATGTCGAGCATTTCGCCCGGCCGCCGCATGCATGGGCGAACGGCACGCCCGATCTGAGAGCCGCCTCGAGCAAGGTCTCATCGGCGGCCACGTTAAAATCGATCTGGTCAGGTAGAGCGGTTACTTTGGTCATATTCTTGAACAGAGGTCTGCGGCGTTGGCCGGCTCGCCAGTGTAGCACCAATCGGCTCAGGCAATCGAATAGTGATCGTTCGCCTAGCGGAAACACGAATGTCGGCTCGTGGCGCAATTTGCTTGTTCCAATCGACGAGGCCTGAGAACATTCGACCCCTTTGCGGACGGTCGTTCGCAGAAGGCGTACGATGAAGTTTGACCCAATCACGACGCTCACTCCGGTCAGTGGTAACGTCCGGATTTGGCGCGCGATTCCGACCTCAGCGAACGAAGTTATAACACGCCATTCCAGTGTATGATTGCTTCGCCAATTGGGTGTGCGCTGCAATAGCAGCCGAGATAGTCGCGCTTGCCGAAGGGGCTGTCGGCTCTGACGGGATTGGCGTAAGCTACAGTTAAGGGGGTGCACACATGCACCGCATCATCGCCATAGCGATCTTAGTTCTCGCGACCGCGTTCAGCTGCCCCGCGCGGGCGGACGTGCTGATTGGGGTTTCATCCGCGCTGACGGGACGGCTCGCCTGGTTCGGCGAGCAGGGGCAGCGTGGCGCAGAGATGGCCGTGGCCGACATCAATGCAACGGGTGGCGTACTCGGCCAGCAGATGCGACTCATCACGGCCGACGACTTCTGTGATCCCGAGCAAGCGGTCGCCGCAGCCCAGAAGCTGGTGGGTGACGGTGTGGTGCTCGTCGTAGGGCACTACTGCTCTGGAGCCTCGATCCCAGCATCGAAGGTGTACGAGGCGGCGGGCGTTTTGCAGATTTCACCAGGATCGACCAATCCGCTGTTGACTGAACAAGGCCGCGCCAACGTTTTTCGCGTCATTGGTCGCGACGACACGCAGGGGATCGTGGCCGGCAACTACCTGGCCGAAAATTGGAGCGACAAAAGGATTGCGATCCTTCACGACGGCACCACTTATGGAAGGGGTCTTGCCGACGAGACTCGAAAACAGCTGAACAAGCGCGGCGTAGTCGAAGCGATCTACGAGGAGTACACCCCCGCGAAGAACGATTATTCGGCCGAGATCGCTGCGCTAAAGGCTGCGAATATCGCCGTGGCATATGTCGGCGGATATCATGCCGAGGTCGCACTCATGGTTCGCGCCGCGCGCGACCGCAGCTATGCGGTTCAGCTAGTCTCAGGCGATGGCATGGCGACCGAGGAATTTGCTTTGATCGCCGGCCCCGCGGCCGAGGGGACCCTCTTCACGTTCCCGGCGGATGCTCGCCGAAATCCCGAAGCGGCCTCAGTCGTCGAGCGGTTCCGGGCTGAAAACTTCGAGCCCGCAGGCTACACGCTGCTCAGTTACGCCGCCGTCCAGGCCTGGTCGCAGGCGGTGGAGAAGGCCGGCTCACTAAAGCTCCAAGCTGTGATTGCGTCGCTGCGCGGCAATCAATTTGATACTGTGTTGGGCCGTATCGACTTTGACGACAAGGGCGACCTCACGACCCAAAACTGGGTTTGGTACGTCTGGCGCGGCGGAGAGTACGTGCCGGTTGAATAGGGTTCGCTGATCGCCGGCGTGCCGGCTGAGACGTCTAGTCTGATGCAGACCAGTGTGGCCGGACTGTTCCGACTCGCCGAGATGCTTGAACGCCTCGGCATACGGGGCCGGCTGTTGCTCGCCTTTTTCGGGATCAGCGCCCTTGCGGTGCTGGCAACCGCTGCGGCGCTTTATGCTTTCCTGCAGGTTGGCGACGTCGTCGACCGAATTACCACGGATCGAGTGCCGTCGGCGCTCGCCTCCCTCCAGCTGTCGCGCCAGGCCGAACGGGTCGCTGCTGCCGCGCCATCGGTGCTGGCAGCGACTAGCAGGGCTCAGCACAGCGAGGTCTCGGCTGCCGTCGCGCTCGAGATGTCCCGCCTCGAGGCCCTGCGCACGGACCTCCGGGATGCCACGTTAGGCACAGTGCCTTTGGCCGAGATCGAGGAAGCCGCGATTGTTCTGAGGCGCAACCTGAAGGAGCTCGACTCTCTAGTTGTCGCCCGGCTCGACGTGGTCGCCCGCAAGGAGGAGCTCCTGAACCGCCTCGCCGCGACGACGACCGGAAGCCAGCGCCTTGTCGCCACCGGCATCCTAGTGATGGATTCCAGGCTCCCGCAATGGCGGGCGGTCGCGGCCGACACGTCGCTGTCGCCCGATCGACGCGCAGCGGCGATGGCCGACCTGGTCCAGGCGATTGCGGCCTACATCCCCCAGCAGAAGGCGCAGCGGGAGATCTCGGCGGTCAACGACGCGCTGGTGAAGGTCGCGAACGCGCCGACGCCGGGCGACCTGGCGTTGATCCTTTTTCCGCTACGCCGTTCGCTCACTGCTCTTGAAAAGGCTTCCATGAAGATCGACGAAAAGCTGCGGACCCGCTTCCGGCAGCGTGTCGACGAATTCAAGGGTTTGACCGACGGCGAGGACAGCATCCCCAAGGCGCGGGAGGACGAGTTTGCTGTCCTGGCACAGGGCGAAAGGCTTCTCGCCGAGAACAATCGACTGTCGCGCAATCTCACCGCTGGCGTCGATCGCCTGGTCGCTACGGCAGACCAGGAGATCGCTGCGTCCGGTCGCGAAGCCGCGCTCGTCCAGCGCTACGGCACCGCGGTTGTGCTCGGCTCCGCCTTCCTCAGCCTCCTGAGTTCGGTTCTGGTTGTCTGGCTCTATGTCGACCGCAGCCTCCTCGCCCGACTGGGGGCCGTGAGCCAGGGCATGCTCGCGATTGCGGGGGGCAACCTTCGTGCGCCGCTGCCTGCCGCGGGCAGCGACGAAATCGGGCGCATGGCCGAAGCGCTGAGACTCTTCCGGGATACTGCTGTCGAGGTCGAGGAAAAGAACCTGCGCGACGTTGCGGAAGCTCGTCAGCGGCTCATCGATGCCATCGAAAGCATCTCCGAAGGATTCGCTCTGTACGACGGGGAGGACCGGCTCGTCCTCAGCAACAGCCGCTACCGCGAATTGCTCTACACCGGTCTGGAGACCGAACTGACGCCCGGCACGACATTCGAGCAAATCATTCGCCGATCCGCTGAGCGCGGCTACATCAGGGACGCCGAGGGGCGGGTCGAGGAGTGGGTCACCGAGCGCCTCTCGCGGCACCGCAACCCTGGCGAACCTTGGGTGCAGCGGCGAGGGGACGGGCGATGGGTCATGATCAGCGAGCGGCGGATCAGCGCCGGCGGAACGGTCGCCGTCTATTCGGACATCACTGAGCTGAAGCAAAGGGAGGAGAACCTTGCCGAGAAATCGGTGGTTCTGGAGGCGCTTTCCAGCAAGCTGGCGAAGTATCTGGCGCCCCAGGTGTATAGCTCGATATTCACCGGCCGCCAGGAGGTCAGGATCGCCAGCCAGCGGAAGAAACTGACAATATGCTTCTCCGATATCGCGGGCTTTACCGAGACCACTGACAAAATGGAATCCGAGGATCTCACCCAACTCCTCAATCACTATCTGACGGAAATGTCGAAAATTGCTTCGGATCACGGCGCGACGATCGACAAATATGTCGGCGACGCGATCCTGATGTTTTTCGGCGATCCCGAGACTCGCGGCGTCAAGGAGGACGCGCTGGCTTGCGCGCAGATGGCACTTGCAATGCAAAAGCGGATTAGCGAGCTTGCCGAAGTCTGGCGGGACATGGGGATCGAAACACCGCTGCGCTGTCGCATCGGCATCCATACCGACTACTGCACCGTCGGTAACTTCGGCAGCGAGGACCGAATGGACTACACGATAATCGGCGGCGCCGTGAATCTCGCCTCGCGCCTGGAGCAGGAGGCGCCGCCGGGGGCCATCCTCATTTCCTACGAGACGTTTGCGCAAGTGAAGGACTCAATCGACTGTGAGGAGCTGGGGCACGTCCAGGTCAAGGGGATCGCCTATCCCGTCGCCACCTACCGCGTCATCGATCTGAAGGCCAATCTGGCGGCCGCTCGTCGTGCCGTTCGAACCGAGCTGCCGCACTTCAGGCTGGAACTTGAACCGGAGCTGATGCCCACTGACGAGCGTGGCGATGCCGTCACTGCACTTCGAGACGCGCTGGATCGGCTTTGTCACAAGCCCGGGTAGTAGGGCAACCTGAAATAAGGCTCAGGTCGCCTTGATCTTTGCCTGGCCGATCTTGCGCCATCGGGCGTTTTCGCGAACCAGTTTCAGGTCGTCGGTCGTCTCGGCAAATGTCCGCAAACGGTATTGCCGGAGCAGGTCCGGGAAGAGCGCCCCGTCCGGCAGGCCGGCAAGCTGCTCGCGGACCGAGATCTTTTCATCGATGACCCCGGTGCCCCAGGCATTTTCCCGAACCTGCAGCTCCGCAGCCAGATCGCGCTCTTCCGGCGCGTTTTCATCTAGCACAGCCAGCAGGATCGAGTAGAAAAGCGCTACATAACCAATCTGTCTCAGGCCGCCCACAACCCGCACACGCGGCAATATGGCAAGGACGAGGAACATCAGGAACAAGTTCGGCAGCAGCACGCCGTCCAGCAGCGCCTGCTTGAGATGCGGCCGCTCGAACGGGATGGAAAGGCCGTGTAGCCTGTCAGGCTCGATCAGGCGCCCGTTCTCGAGGACGAGCTTGCGCACGCGCTCCTCGCGGATGCCCCAGAAATAGGCCGTGGCATTGGGCAGGAATGTGCCAAATGGGCTCGATGCGGCCTCTTGCAGGGCACGTTCGAGACGCTGGCGCCTTGCGGGCTCAATGAGCAGCCTGCAAAGAAGGCTGCCGTCATATTCCAGATGCCGCGCTACGACAGTCGCGGCGAGCCGATCATCGATGAAAACCGGCAGGGCCATGCCGGAACGATCCCAATCGGCGACCAGATCTTCGTTGAGGGCTGTCAGCGCATCGGCGGCGGTTCCAAACACCTTGTCCTGGCTGGCAAGCAGTGTGCCCAGCCAGCGGCTGGCATCCGTTTCGTCGCCCACCGCTTCGAGCGCGCGCTTGTTGAGGGTGACGGGACCGGCCGCGCAGGCGCTTTTGCGGCACAGTTTGTGGCGCCCCATGCCAAACAGGTTGACCTTGTCGTCGCCGACATCGAGCCATCCCGGCCCCTCCCGGCCAATTGTCTCCATGGTCATCGTCGTTCCCATGAAGCCGAAGAAGGCCGACAGCCCGTTTTCGATCGCGCCGAGCCAGGCAAGCAGGAAGGCATCGAAGGTGATCCGGTCCATCAGAAGCAGGCAGTGCAGGCCGGACTGAATCACCGGTCTGTGCTCGAACTCTTCGAGGGCCTTGCCGATCTCTTCAGGCTGCATGATCGCACCAAGGCGCTGATGCAGGACTTCGCGCAGGATCGAGCGGGCAGCGATCGCCGGGGCCGATGCAGGCCTTGCCACCGGCCGCCACAGATGGCGGGCGTAATCGGAAACCGGTGCATTCCAGTTCTGCTCGATGTCACGCACGACTTCCGGGCAGAGCAGCGACAGCGCAGCCAGAATTTCCACCGGAGGCTTAGGGGTTGGGTCAAAGACGGCGGTCATCAGAACCGCAGCCGGGCCATGCTCAGGAGGTCGTGGTACTGCCCGTCGGTAAAACCCGCCTTCACATGGCGGCCTTCGACCTTGAAGCCGTGGCTTGTGTAGAGACGGACGGCCGGTTCGTTGTCGGCATAGACGGTCAATTCGACCCGCTTCAGGGCGCGCCAGTTGTCGGCCACGTCAAGCAGCGCGGCAAGTATGGCAGAGCCGATACCCTTGCCGACAAAGCCATCGTCAAGGCCGATATTGATCTCGCCGATATGCGAACGGCGCGGCGAACCCTGCACGACCAGGCTGCCATGGCCGACGACCTTGCCGTCCAGCTCCGCAACGATCCAGGTGGTTTCCTGGCCGGACTTGGCGATGCGCCGCTCCACCTGCTCCACCATCTCGAAGGGCATCCTGAGCGTGCCCCAGCGGAAGCCCGGCATGTTGAAGATAGCGCAAAGCGCCTCCGCATCGCTTGGCCGGACGGCCCGGAGCTGCGGCTGGATTTTGTCGGAGGAGGGCGAGGTCATGGCTTTCCCGGCAAAGGCAATCGGCCCGGCACGATGCACCGGACGTCACCCGAAAATCCAGCCGTCTCTGCAACCTATGCCGATTGCGCGCTAAAATACCTGGAGGCGGCGCAGAGTTTGAAGACGCCGCTGATGCCGATCCAGCCGAAAAGGGCGAGCCAGCACAATGTCCCGGTCGCCGTCCAGTTGATCCGGTGCACCGCAGCGTCGGTGATGACGAGGCCAAGGATGGCAAGCAGGCCAACCAGAAACTGCGCCAGGCCGAGCACCAGCAATTCCTCGCGCGGCGCGCTTCTCCAGACGAGATATGTGCCGCCGGCACCAGCGAGGAAGATGGCGCTGTAGACCTCAGCGTGGAAGGCATCGATCGGCCATGGCCAGAAGCCCCCGAATGTCAGGGGAAACAGCAACAGGCCGGCGCCATAGAGCCCGAGGATCGCCATTTCCATCGGCATGTAGGCGCGCCATGCGGGGTTTAAGATCACGCCTTTTGCAGAAGGGCGGGCCCTGGCCTGCCACAGGAACAGCCCGGATACCGCGGCCGAACCAAGATAGACCAGAAACCAGAGCCAGGGCGCTTTGCGCTCGAAGTTGAAATAGCCGAGATTGATGAACGACGCCGCCGACACGATGACGGTGAAGATGAAGGCCATGACGAGCACGAGCCTGCCGGGCGACCAGCGATTCCAGACCAGCAGCGCCGCCATCACGGCCATTTCGGCGGTGTAGAAGCCGCCGAGGAAGCGGGCATTGAACGGCGTGACGGCCCAGGGCCAGCGCGGCTTGACCAGCGCAGGCGCAAAAAACAGGCCGGCGCCGACGATCAGGACGATGATGACCGCCGCCGAGAAAAGCCGCAGGGCCGCGGGAAATGGCGGGTTGTCGGGTGTCGGCACGGGAGAAAGCCCCAAGGATGAATGCCCCATGGACCCATCATAGTGCCGCTTGCGGCCGGTGAAAATCCGCCGGATGGAAATTGAACCGTCACCAGGTCTATCCATTCGAATGGCTGTACCGTCCGTTTCGACGTAAGATGGAGCGCTCGGGCCGAAGATCGGTCCAGCCAACCCGTCTCGGGGCGCATTTTCCGGAGCCTGCACGATGACCGAAGCTCAGGATCTGTTCTCGCTTCTGCGGCAATCGACCGATGTCGATCCGCAGGCAATCGACGCGATCAAGCGAACCATCGCGGAGGGCATAGACCGCGAACTTTGCCGCATCAATGTGCCGGCCTTCGCCAGCAAGCATGGCCTCGACGAGGAACGCGCCATCAGCGCCTTTCTCCATGCGGCGCGGGTGGGCATCTTCGACATTTCCTGGAATGTTCTGTGCCCCGGCTGTGGCGGCGTGCTCGACACCAACGCCACGCTGAAAACCATGCAGAAGGACGAATACACCTGCGCATTGTGCTCCCAGGGCTATTCGCCGACGCTCGACGAGATGGTCGAGGTGACATTCACCGTCAGTCCCCGCGTGCGCAGGATTGCCGCCCACAATCCGCACGAACTGCCGTTGGTGGAATATTACCGCCAGATCTACTGGGCGTCCGGCGCCGATCTGCCGGACGAGGATTTGGCGACAAAGATGGAAGCGTTCTCGCTGGAGGATATCGAGCTTGCGCCCGGTGAAAAGGCGGTTCTGCACATACAGCTTCCGCCCCAATTCATCATCGTCTTCGAGCCGGTCACCCATTCGGCGCAATTCATCGACGCGAAGGGCGAACCAGCAACAGAGCGCCGAAGCCTCTCTTTGGTCTTCGACCGCGACCATGTCCAGAACCAGACGCTGGAGATGCAACCCGGCCCTTTGCGCATTTCGCTGGAAAACAGGACCGACACCCGCGTCCTGCCGACGGTCTTCATCGCCTGCCCGGTATTGCATGATTTCCTGGGCAAGCGCCGGCCCTTCCTGACCGCCAAGCGCCTGCTCACCAACCAGACGTTCCGCGATCTCTATCGCACGGATACGCTCGATATCGACCAACGCCTGAAGATCACCAGCCTGACCTTCCTGTTCACCGACCTGCGCGGATCGACCGAGCTTTACGAGCGGGTGGGCGATCTTTCAGCCTTCGATCTCGTACGTGAGCATTTCCAGGTTCTGCACGAGATCGTCGCGGCGGAGGCAGGCGCGGTGGTGAAGACGATCGGCGATGCGGTGATGGCGACCTTCGCGACGCCTGATCGTGCGATTGCTGCGGCCCTCAGGATGCGCGATGCCATGCGTGCGCTCAACGACAAGAGCGGGCGTGAGGATTTGCTGCTCAAGATCGGAGTCCATGCCGGCCCCTGCATCGCCGTGTCCATGAACGAGCGGCAGGACTATTTCGGCCAGACGGTCAACATTGCTTCGCGGGTCCAGAACCTCGCCAACGCACAGGCGATCTTCGCCACTCGTGCGGTGGTCGACGACAATCTCACTGCCGATCTGTTGCACAGGAACGCGCTGACCCCCGTGCCTCACGAGGTCTCGCTGCGCGGCATTGAGCGGGAGATAGCAGTCTATACGATCCCCTGACGATTTGGCCCCTGAAGATTGGGGTCGTCTCGGCCGCTCACACGCGCCTGGAGATAAAATAACGATCGGCGGGCACCGAAGGCGGCGGCGTGAGGCGTTGCAACAGCGGGTGATCGAGCGGCGTGCCGCTGACCGCGATGCCGCCGACGCGAAGCAGGCGCGCGATCAGATCGGGAAGCCAGGTAGAGGTCACTGCATCGCGATCGTCATAGCCGGTGCCGATGTCGGCATGAACAAGGACGGCGTCGATGCCAATGAACCTCTCCGCCGTCTCGCGTATTTCGCCGAGCACGAGGTCTTCAGCTTCGGGAATTGAGCTGGCGTGTGCGCCAAGTGCGCGGTCGAACACCACGATCCGGCGGCCGGGCAGGCGCTCGCGCAGATGGTGGAACGTCCGGCCATTGCCGAGGCCGAGCTCGAGCACGGGGCCCTCGATCTTCGCCACCTCCGCGCAGACTTGATCGAGAATGTCGCGCTGTGCGGTCATCCTGCTGATGAAATTCTCGAGGCGAGTCATATGCGTTTGTGTGTCCTGAATCAGCTCAAGAGATCGGCAATGCTCGCGACCAGAACGGTTCACGGGTGAAACCCGAAAGCGACGTGTTTAACCCGATCGCGTCTCGCCACATATAGAGGCGAACGATGAACGCTGCAACAATCGAACAGGCTGCCGACAGGGATCATACTGGGTGGAGTCGGCTGCCCGGCGCGCGGCGCAATAGCGATCTCACTTGTAGGGGTCTGCGGCGTCCCGCAAGCCGTCGCCGAGGAAGTTGAACGCCATGATGACGAGAATGACGGGAAGCATCGGCAAAAGCAGCCATGGATAGAACGCGATCACGCTGACGCTGCGCGCCTCGGTGAGCAGGATGCCCCAGCTGGTTATTGGCGCCCTCAGGCCGAGCCCGAGGAAGCTCAGCGCGGTCTCGCCCAGGATCATGCCGGGTATGGAGATCGTCGCCGTCGCGATCAGATGCGACATGAAGCCGGGAATGAGGTGCCGCCCGATGATGCGGCTGCTCCTGGCGCCCATCAATTGCGCGGCCAGAACGTAGTCCTCCTCGCGCAAGGCCAGAAGCTTTGAGCGCACGGCCCGCGCCAGTCCGGTCCAGTCGAGTAGCCCGAGGATGACGGTGATGCCGAAATAGATCAGGATCGGACTCCAGGTTATCGGCATGATCGCCGCCAGAGCCAGCCATAGCGGAATGCTGGGAATCGATTGCAGAACTTCGATTATCCGTTGAACGATGAGGTCGAAGATACCGCCGTGGTAACCGGCCAGTCCGCCGATGACGATGCCGAGCAGGAAGCTGAAACTGATGCCGACGAGGCCGATCGTCAGTGAAATGCGTGCGCCATAGATGATGCGCGAGAGCACATCGCGCCCCAACCTGTCGGTGCCGGCCAGAAAGAGCTGGCCGTTTTCGGCAGGGCAGACAAAATGCCTGTCACCTTCGATCAGGCCCCAGAATCGGTAGCTGTCGCCCTTGCAGAAGAAACGGAGCCGCTGAACGTCATCCTTGTTCTCGATGTAGTTTCGCTTGAGCGTGTCCATGTCCAGCGTCATCTGGCGGCCATAGACGAACGGCCCGACGAACTGGCCGTCGTGGAACAGGTGCACCCGCTGCGGCGGCGAATAGATGTAGTCCATGTTGCGCGTGTGCAGATTGTAGGGCGCCAGGAACTCGCAGATCAGTATCCCGAAATAAAGCACCGCCAGGAACATGCCCGATACAAGGGCAAGCCGGTGCTTGCAGAATTTCCACCACATCAGCCGCAACTGCGACGCCTGGAAGACCTTCGACTGCTCCGGCGTCATCGCTTCGACCGACTGCAGGTCGAAGGGCGCGCTGGAAATGTAGTGTTGCAGTGGAGCACCCGGAGCGGGCAGCGGCGAATCCGTCTTCATTTGGTGCTACCGCCCTGCAAACGAATTCGTGGATCAAGCAGCGCCAGCGCCAGGTCGGAAATCAGGACACCGATGACCGTCAGGAAGGCGAGGAACATCAGGAACGACCCTGCCAGATACATGTCCTGGCTTTGCAGCGCCTTGATCAGCATCGGCCCGGTCGTTTCCAAAGACAGCACGATCGCCGTGATTTCGGCGCCTGAGATGATGGCCGGCAGGATAGAGCCGATGTCGGAAATGAAGAAATTGAGCGCCATGCGCAGCGGATATTTGACCAGGGCCTTGAAGGGATGAAGGCCTTTGGCGCGCGCGGTCACGACATATTGCTTGTGCAGCTCATCGAGCAGATTGGCGCGCAGCCGCCGGATCATGCTTGCCGTGCCGCCGGTGCCGATGATCAAGACCGGGATCCAGAGATGGGCAAGGATCGACTTCGCTTTGGCCCAGCTCATCGGCTCGGCGAGATATTGCTGGTCCATGAGATGGCCGATGGACGTGCCGAACCAGATGTTGGCGAAATACATCAGGATCAGCGCCAGCATGAAGTTCGGAATGGCAAGACCGAGAAGGCCTAAGAAAGTCAGGCCGTAGTCGCCCCAGCTGTATTGGCGCGTTGCGGAGTATATGCCGATCGGAAAGGCGATGAGCCATGTGAAGATGATCGTGACGAAGGAAACCAGCACGGTCAGCCACATCCGGTCCCCGACGACGTCGCGAACCGGCAGCTCATATTCGAAGGAATAGCCGAAATCGCCACGCAGCATCCCGCCGACCCAGTAGAAGTAGCGAATGATCGGCGGCTTGTCGAAACCATACTCCTTGCGCATCATCTCGATGCGATCGGAATCCACCCCTTCGCCCTGAGCCCGAAGCTCGGCGACATAGCTGTCGAAATAGTCGCCTGGGGGAAGTTCGATGATGGTGAACACCAGCGCCGATATGACCAGCAGCGTTGGAACCATCACAGTGATGCGCCAGACAATATATCGAAGCACGCTCAGGAGTCTCCAAGCCAGAATGTATCCGGCATGTAGACACCGAAATAGGCAGTCGGGTCGAAGCCGTAGAGTGCCTTGTCAGGCAGATTGCGCAGCCGCGAGGACGCCAGAACCGGCTGATGCGTTCCGTTCACCGTGCCGATCGAAAACACCTGATCGGTGTAGATCGACAGCATCGAATTCCAGATTTCGGCGCGCTCCGTGGCTTCGGTCGACGCGTTCCAGCGCTTGAGCAAGGCCATCAGCTCGACCACTTCGGGAAGATCGGGCGCCTCACCCATCTTGCCATGCGACAAGTAGTGAGCACCCCAGAGCGGCCATTGCAACTGGTCGTCGATGGTGGGGGCCAGCTGGCTCGGGTTCATGTCGGCGGTCGGCACGCCATTGTCGATGCCCGACCACATCGACATCATGATCTGGCCGCCAAGCGCGCGGCTGCGGAAGATGTCGCGCTGCGAAGTCCGGATGAACAGGGCGATGCCGATCTTGCGCCAGTGATCGGTGATGAGTTCGAGCGCGTCGGTTTCCAGCGTGCTTTCGCCGGCCGTTTCCACGATGATCTGCGCCGGGCGTCCATCGGCAAGTATCCGCAGGTCGTCATCGTCACGCGCCTGGAGCCCGACCTCGTCGAGCAGGGCATTGGCCTGGTCGGGATCATGGGCGACCCAGGCTTTCGCGAATTCCGGCCGGTAGAGCGGGCTCTCCGGCAGGACCGTATCGGCACTTTCCTGCGCCAATCCGTAGAACACAGCCATATTGATCTCGCGCCTGTCCACAGCGAGCGAAAGTGCGCGGCGCACGCGCACGTCACGCAAAAGGCCACGCCACACCTGGTCGGCACAATTCAGATTGGGCAGCAGCGCCAGCCGCGAACCCTGGGTGCGTTTCCACAGATGCATCTTCACCGGGTAGCGCTTCTCCGCATCCTTCAGGAAGGCGTAGTCGGCGAAGTCAATTCCCATGCCTTGCAGGTCGCTCTCGCCGGCACCGGTCTTGGCGGAAATGATCGCCGACGAGCTGACATTCATGATAATCCGGTCAACATAGGGCAGTTGCCGGCCATTCTCGTCTATTCGATGAAAGAACGGGTTGCGCTCGAAGACGAACTGCTCGGCCGGCGGCTTGGTCCGGTTCTGCCAGGGATCGAGCGTCGGCAGATCCGGGTTCTCCGGGCGATACTGCCGCGACATGCGGATATGCAGGAGCGTCCATTTCTTGGCCCGGTTCTCCTTCATCAGGCCGGCGAGCCGGAATGCATCCTGGTATTTCTTGTGGAACTGCTTGAGATAGGCGGCCGGCAGAACAAGCGATAGCGGCGAAGCAGCAGCGAGCTTGGGCAGGAAGTCGGGATTGGGCGCATCCCAGCTATAGCGGACCGTCAACGGATCGACGATCTCGAAACGTGGCGGCTTGCCGTCCGCCAGCAGGGCCGGGGCGAGCCCGCCTTGCGAAAGCTCATCGTTCAGCCAGACGTCTTCCCAGCAATAGCGAAAATCCTCCGGCGTCAGCAGGCTGCCGTCAGACCATTTATGCCCTTCCCGTATCTTGAAAGTGAAGACGCGATCATCCGCTACGTCGTAACTCTCGAGAATGTCGGGCTGCATGTTGAGCTTTTCGTCATAGCCGACCAGGCGAGAATACCCGTAGATCGTCATCATCCGGATATCTTTCTGGCTGCCGATGATCGTTCGCAGCGTGCCGCCATACTGGCCGGGCTGCCGGCCCATCGCAGCGAGATTCAACGCGCGCGGGCTCTTGGGCAGGCGCTCAGTGAGTGCCGGTAGCGCCTTGGCCTTCAGCTGCGGCTGAAGAAATTCCGGCTCCAGATCGTCGGCGCGCAACGTACCCGGCAGAAATGTCGAAGCCATGAGGCCAAGGACGGTGCGCCGGCTGATCAATGGCGTAGCTCGCTGACATCGGCCGAACGTCGGGCCAGCACGAGGTGGCCGCCGCCAAGATCGAGCGGCGACAGCATATCCTCGTCGCTCTCGTCGCGGAATTGCGGTCCCCATGCGCTGGTGTCGGAAGCGCCGCTGAGTTTCAGCGTCTTGAAATCCATCGGCCTGTCGAGATCGGGGAAAGGTACCGAGGCGACGAGTGAGCGCGTGTAGGGGTGGATCGGTTTCCTAAGCAGAATTTCGCGCGGCGCAAGCTCGACGATACGCCCGCCGCACATCACCGCGATGCGGTCTGCCATGTAGTCCACCACCGCCAAATTGTGGGATATGAACAGATAGGTCAGGCCCAGTTCCTTTTGCAGGTCCTTCAGAAGGTTCAGGATCTGCGCCTGGACAGAGACATCGAGCGCCGAAACCGGCTCGTCGCAGATCAGGAGTTCAGGCCCCAGCGCCAACGCACGCGCGATGCCGATACGCTGACGCTGCCCGCCGGAGAAACTGTGCGGATAACGCTTGATGAAGCGCGGATCGAGCCCGATAGCCTGCATCAGGCTCTTGACCGTGGCGAGTCGGGACGCGGCATTGCCACGTTGATGGATTTCCAGCGGCTCGCCCAAGATGTTCTCTACCGTCATGCGAGGTGAAAGCGACGAAACCGGATCCTGGAAGACCATCTGGATTTTCGCGCGCAGCATGCGCAGGGCTTCTCCCTCGGCTTCCAAGACGTCTATCGGTGCATCGCGGCCGTTGAAGATCACAGAGCCGCCGCTAGGGGTGACAGCCCGCATGAGGATCTTGCTGACGGTGGTTTTACCGCAGCCGCTTTCGCCGACCAGACCCAGGCACTCACCCCGCCTGATATCGAAGCTCACGCCGTCCACGGCGCGAACAGAGGTTTGATGACCCCCGCCGAACCATCCGGACTTGCGAGTGGTGAAGGTCTTTTTCAGATCTCTGACCGACAACAGGATGTCGTCCGGCCCCTTCGATGCCGGCGCCGTCTGCTTGCCGAGCAGGTTCTCGACATTCACCGGCACCTCGCGGAGCGCCTTTAGCCTTTCGCCAGGCTTCAGGTCGAAATGCGGAACGGCTGCCATCAGGCCCTTCAGGTAAGGGTGACCCGGCCGGCGGAATATCGCTTCGACAGGCCCCGCTTCCATGATCTCGCCATGGTAGATGACCACCACCTCGTCGGCGACATTGGCGACCACGCCGAGGTCGTGCGTGATTAGCAGCATCGCCATGTTCAGCTTGGTCTGAAGCCCGCGCAGCAATTGCAGGATTTGCGCCTGGATGGTGACGTCCAACGCCGTCGTCGGCTCGTCGGCGATCAGCAAAGCCGGCCGGCAGATAAGCGCCATGGCGATCATCGCGCGTTGACGCAATCCTCCCGAAAGTTCAAAGGGATACATGTCATAGGCGCGCTTGGGATTGGGAAAGCCGACAAGGCCGAGCATTTCCTCGGTCCGCGCCTTGCGCTCCGCCCGAGCCATGGGCGTATGAATCTGCAGGGATTCACTGACTTGGTTGCCGATCGTGTGCAGCGGCGACAGCGATGTCATCGGCTCCTGAAAGATCTTGCCGATGCGGCTGCCTCTCAACGCTCGGATTTCGGGCCCGTCACGCGGCATCTGCAGGATATCCTGCGTCGTGCCGGGCTTTTCAGGATCGGAAAACAGGATACGGCCGCGAACATGGGCTGTCTTCGGCAAAATGCCCATCACGGCCTGGCTGAGAACCGATTTTCCGGAACCGGACTCGCCCACAAGCGCAGTGACCTTGCCGGGCAGGACACGAAGATTTGCCCGTCTTACGGCATGCAACGGTCCCCCGATAATGGCAAAAGAGATGCCAACATCCTCGATCCGCAGCAGATCAACGCCCGAATTCATTTCTCACACCAGCCCACTCTGGCGGCCTGCCGGCCGGCAAACCCAGAAGCGAGACTAGCGCATTGCCGGCCTAGAGCAACTTGGATTCGAAACGAGTTCCCCGGCGGAACCGGCGACCGGACTGCATACCAAGGCGTTCGGATCAGATCGTGGCAGTTACTGGAGCTTCCTTCGGTCGCCCGCCGACAGCCGCGCGGCATCGCGATGAAGCAGCATGACCTGCTCGGCGTCCGATATGCGGTCGTGAATCGGCGCAGCGTCTTCATCGAGTGCGAGAGCACCCGACAGATCGGGTGAAAGCACCGTCAGCTTCTGTTTGATACCCGCCAGTTCCTCCATGCCGAGCGTCAGCCAGCTATTGGCGCCGCAATAGCCGGCGAAGTCCTTGCTGGCGAGAACGCTGTGCGGATATTTCTTGGTCAGGGTCTGGAGGCGCTGGACCTCGTTTACAGCCGAGCCGAAGACAGAGAATGTGAGCCGGTCTGTAAGCCCGACATTGCCGAACATCACATTGCCGACATGCAGGCCGATACCAAATTTTATGTCGCCCAACCCCTGCTCCTTTCTGCGCAGATTGAGGTCCATCATGCGCGCGGTGGCCTTGTGCGCTGCCGCAAGAGCAGCCTGGCAGGCGATCTCGGACTGCGACCGGTGCCTTTCGCAAGGGTAGACGGCAATGAAGCCATCCCCTATGAAACTCATGATCTGCCCGCCTTTGCGATTGAAAGGGGCGGCAACGGCGTCGAAAAATTGGTTCAGCGTATCGATATAGATTTCGCGGCCGGAGGTTTCGGCAAGTCTTGACGACCCGCGCATATCGCCCATGACCAGCGCGGCCCGGATTGTATCACCCTCGCCGCGCTTGATCTGGCCGTCGAGCACGCGCCTGCCGGCGTCGCCGCCGAGATAAGTGGTCATCATGTTGTCGGCGAGCTTGGTGAGTACCGCCATCTTGGTTGCGATAGCGAGATGGTTCTGGATGCGCAGCAGCGCCGAAATCATGCTGTCGCTGAAGCCTGCAGCACTGTCGGTGGACCAGGACCCTAGCATGCCCTGACTGGTGTTGCCGCTGAAGGGATGGACGAAAGCCATGTAATCGGTGACGCCCATAAGCCTGAGTTCATCGAAAACAGGAAACTCCGACGGCACCGACGCGTTCAACCGGCGCCGCAGATGGTCGAGCTTGTTGGTGAGCAGATGGTAGTATGGGCTGGTCAGGAATCTGTCAGACTGCACGCCGCCCTCATTGCGGAAGCCTTCCATTTCCATCCCCTGGCCGCGAAGCCAGGTGAAGCCAAGCGCGTCATAAAGCGGATGAAGCATCGAAAAGCTCAAATGCACCCGCTTCAGTGGCAGGCCGGCAGCAGCCAGCCGTTCACAAAAGCCCTTTACCAATGTTTCCAGGTCGTTGCCGGCCAGCGCCGATTGGGTCAGCCAATCGGCAACCTTATCCATGAGAATGGTGGAAATTTCTACTTGCGCTGTGCTCATGCTATCTCGAAACCCGTCGAAGACGAGCCATCTCCTTTGATCCGCCACACCCTCGAAGTCAATGAAGCCGGCTTCGGCGGCAAAAGCCGGCGAAGAATGTCCCGAATGACTGTCCTTGCAGGCAAGGAGCAGGCGTAACTGCATCTATCTCCTGGGGCACATATGTGGCGAGGCTGCCGGCGGAGTGCAATCACGATCCTGACATCGGGCAAAATTCACCGGCTCAGACGCCGTCAGGCCTTCACCACCGTCTCTCGGGCTAGCCCGAGGCGGCCAAAAACATTGCGTGTGTCGACGATCAGAAGAGCGTGATCAGCGATCGCCTGATAGTCGATCGCGTCGTGGTCGGTTGCAACGACGACAGCATCGAAATCCTTCAAGGCCGCCTCGGTCAATTCGACCGAGCAACGCCCCTTGATCGCCATATGCTCCCGTGTGGTCGGGATTTCGGTAACATGCGGATCGTGGAATTCCGCCTTGCCGCCCCATTCCTCGATGAGTTCAATGAGCCGCAATGAAGGGCTTTCGCGGATGTCGGGCACATTCTTCTTATAGGCGAGCCCGATGATGAGAATGCGCGAGCGGCTGAGCGCCTTGCCGCAGCGCCGGTCCAGCGCCTTCGCCAGTTCATCGACCACATGACGCGGCATGGCCGTGTTGATCTCTGCCGCCAGCTCGATGAAGCGGGTCGGCAGTTCGTATTCGCGCGCCTTCCACGTCAGGTAGAAGGGATCGATCGGAACGCAGTGCCCGCCAAGTCCAGGGCCAGGATAGAAAGGCATGTAGCCGAAGGGCTTGCTCTTTGCCGCCTCGATCACCTCCCAGATGTCGATGCCCATCGCCCCGAGCACGACCTTCAACTCGTTGACCAGGGCTATGTTGACCGAGCGGAAGATGTTTTCCGTCAGCTTGACCGCCTCGGCGGTCGCCGTGGTGGAAACCGGAACGACGGTCTTGACCACGCCTTGGTAGAAAGCCTGCACGAGCGTCGCCGCTTCAACGCTGTCGCCTGCCACGACCTTGGGGATCGTCGCGACTTCAAAACTGCGGTTGCCGGGATCCTCGCGTTCGGGCGAGTAGCCGAGGAAGAAGTCTATCTTCGACTGCAAGCCGGTTTCTTCCAACATGGGTTTGATCACGTCGTCGGTGGTGCCCGGATAGGTGGTCGATTCCAGCACGATCAGCTGGCCGCGACGCAGATGCTTCGCGATGGTGCCTGCCGTGTTCCTGACAAAGGAGAGGTCCGGCTCACGGTTTTTCGTCAGCGGTGTGGGAACGCAGATGATGATGACATCGCAGACGGCCAGTTCGGCAAAATCCGCAGTGGCGCGGAACCGTCCGCTCGCCACCTGGCCGGCAAGGGCTGTCGACGTCACCGCCTCAATGTAGGATTGGCCGTTGTTCAGGCTCTCGACCTTCTGGGCTTCGATATCGAAGCCGGAAACCGGGAAGCCGGCGCGTGCGATCGCAACCGCCAGCGGCAACCCGACATAGCCTAGTCCGATCACCCCGACTTGCGCGGCGCGCGCCGAAATCCGGTTCAGAAGACGGTCATATGTCGATCGTGAGGCGTCCAAAAATCTGCTTTCCCGTCAATTCGGACAGGCTGTCCGCTCCCATGGCCGAGGCATATTGCGGAAAATAGATTTCCGCAAGCCGTCGTCAGACCGGCACCTTCGCCTTCAGGCTTGCGGCAGCCATCGCATAGCCGCCGTCGGCGCCATCGATGAAATGAACGTGATCGGGCTGCAGCGGCGAGATGACGAGGCATGTCATCAAGGCCGATTTCTGGCGGTGCAGGCCATAGTTGCAGATGCCCGCTTCTTCCGCCTGTTTCAGCCGGCTCTCGATCCGTTGCAACACATCCGCGTCAACGTCGATGGTCATCTTCAAGCCGTCGTCGAACTTCCGGAAATCCGAATTGCTGGCCACCTCGCGTTTATAGACCTTCGGATCGAAACGGCCGATCGTCCAGCCAAATCTATCGGTGACGGCCGTAAGCGTCATCAGGAACATCACCCACAGCTTCGCCAGCCACCGCCGCCCTGGCGGCGCCGTGGCCCGCGCCTCGACATCGAGGCCGGCGGGCAGAAGACTGTAGGCCGGCCCGTCTACCGGCACCGGGTGGCCATCGCGTTCCTGCCTGCCGGCAAGGGCGATGATGTCGGAAGCCAGAAACTGAAAACCGCGCAAGTCTCGCGAAGCCCCTGGTATGGCTATGATCGAGACAATTTCGCCGTGCCGGGCTTCGATCGGGTTCCAGCGGCAGGAGAGGCCGGTCAGATCCGGCCGCGCGCCGGCCGGCGCAGGATCGATGCGGTAGCGCCCCGCTTTCATCTCGGCTTCCGCCCAACTGCCGCCACCGCCGGCGAACATGGCATAGAAGGCCGCTTCGGAGGCCTGGAACCTCGCCACGCGAACGTCGAGGCCTTGCGCTCTTATATCCTTTATCGGCACGATTGCCGCACGCAAGGTCAGGTCCAGTTCGTCCGCCACCCATCTCTGGACAGCCGCCAGCGCGTTACGGGCGATCTCCAGCGCCGAGCCGGGAAACGCCACGAGTGCGCCGTCGCCGCCGAAGACATAGGGAAGATCTTGCCGACCCAGCGCATTGAGCAGCGCCGAAATGACGCTGGCGCCGGCCATATTGACGGTTTTATAGCGCCCGGCCCCGATCGCCTTGGTCGAGCCGACAATGTCGGCGGTGGCCAGCGCCCAGCCATCGGGGAGAGGCCGATAGTTATCGATATCGGCAACGCTTTCGAACTTTGCGAAGACCGGCAAAGAAGCGACAAACGGGTCGGACGCGACGGCTGTTTCCATGAGCATCAGATAGCACATTCCAGCGCTTGAAGGTGAAGTCGATCATGCGTCGAAATTGACTTGCGCAAGCTTTGCGATGATAGGATCGCGCGATGCGAATTGCCTTCTACGCGCCGCTGAAGTCGCCCAATCATCCCGTTGTCTCCGGCGACCGCCAGATGGCACGGATGCTGGTCAAGGCGCTGCAGCATGGCGGGCATAGCGTCGAACTGGCATCGGAGTTGCGCTTCTATCTACGCCAGCCGGAGCTGGAAAGTTTCGATGCGCTCAAGATCGAGGCTCGGGACGAAGCCGCGCGGCTGACAAGGCTTTGGGACCGTGACGGCAAGCCCGATCTCTGGTTCTCCTATCATCCCTATTACAAGGCGCCCGACCTGATCGGGCCCGAGCTGGCGTCGGCCTTTGCTGTCCCCTATGTGACAGCGGAAGCCTCCTATTCCAGGCGGCGCAACGCCGGCTTGTGGGCCGATACGCAAGCGTTGGTGGTGCGAGCCATCGAACAGGCAGCGCTGAACATCTGTTTCACGCAAAGGGATCGTCAGGGACTGACAGACGCGATTCCCGACGCCGCTCTGGGTATGCTTTCGCCCTTTATCGACACATCGGTATTCCAGGAATTGCCGGCACAGGGTTGTCCGACGCGCCTCGTTACCGTCGCCATGATGCGCTCGGGCGACAAAGTCGAAAGCTATCGCATGCTGGCGCAAGCGCTCGGTCGGATCGGCCACCTGCCCTGGACCATGTCGGTCGTCGGCGACGGGCCTGCCCGTGACGAGGTCAAAGCGCAATTCGCCGGCTTGCCAGCCGACCGTATCGAATGGCTTGGTGCGATTGAGCCAGCCGCCGTGCCAGATGTCCTCTACGGTGGGGGAATTTACCTCTGGCCGGGTTACGGCGAGGCCTATGGCGTGGCCTATCTTGAAGCACAGGCTGCCGGCCTTCCGGTGGTGGCTCAGGACATCGCCGGCGTGCCGGAGGTCCTGCGGAATGGCCAGACCGGGTTTCTCACTCCGCCGGGCGATGTGGCGGCATTCGCTTCTGCCATTGAAAGGCTTCTGGCCCATAACGACGAAAGAACCATGATGGCCGCAGAAGCCAGGCGTTTCGTCCTCGAAGAGCGCTCCCTCGGTGGTGCAGCGGCGCGTCTGGCCGAACTTCTCAAGAAGATCCCGGTTCCATGACATCCGATCCGATCTGGCAGCCCTTGGTGAAAGAGCTGGCGCGCCGGCAAAGGGCGGGCCGCAAGGCAGAGTTCTGGCTGCGCGACGATGACGCCGTGGATCCGACGCCTGCGCTGGATCGGCTGCTCGACCTCACCGGTGAATTCGCGGTTCCGGTCACTCTGGCCGTCATTCCGGCCCTGACCGACGAGAAGCTTGTCGTCGCGCTTGACGAGGCGCCACATGCCACGGTCGCCATCCATGGCTGGGCGCACCGAAATCATGCGCCCGAGGACCAGAAGAAGCAGGAGCTCGGCGCGCATCGGCCACGCGAGGCGGTGCTCGATGATCTGGCTCGCGGGCTGTCGCACGTAATCGGCCTGCACGGCGCACGTGCCGTTCCGATGCTGGTGCCACCCTGGAACAGGATTGACGCCGGCTTGGTATCCGACCTTGGATCGATAGGATTTTCGGCATTGTCGGTCTTTGGGCCGCCGAAACCGGCTTCACTGGCGGTCATCAACAGCAATGTCGACATCATGGATTGGCACGGCACGCGCGGCTGCCGCGATCATGGCCTATTGGTTCAGGCTATCATCGCGCAATTGCAGCATGCAGTCGACGGCGGCGAACCGGTTGGCCTGCTCACCCACCATCTCGTACATGATGAATCGGCCTGGCTTTTCCTCGAACGGCTGTTCACAGTCACCGCACGGACTGAAGCCTGCGCATGGCTTCCGATCAGGACATTGATCGGGCGCAGCGCCGGTAGAGGAAAATAGCTCAGCGCTTTTTGTGCAATGAGACTGGAAATTTGAGCGCCTGGCCATCCCGCGCGGCAAAAGCGCCGGCAAACCTGTCTTTGGCCAGTTTCTCGATCTCGTCCAGTTCCTCGTCGGTGCGTGTCGGATCGTGGTGAAACAGCGCAAGCTCCCGCGCACCGGCCGCCTCACAGAGCTTGACGCCCTGTTGCCATGTCGAGTGTCCGTTACCGCGGCGGCGTTCCATTTCATCCTCGGTGTAGGCGCAATCGTAAATGACGAGGTCGGCATCTTTGATCAGGCCGAGCACCGCCTGATCGAGTTTGTCCGGCTCGTGCTCAGTGTCTGTGATCACCGCCACGACGCGGCCGCCCCATTCGACCCGGTAGCCCACGCAGCCGCCCGGATGGTTAAGACTGCCGGTTCGGACCACCACCCCTTCGCGCGGCCGAAGCACGTCTCCGGATACGAAATCGCGACAGTCGATGCTTGCCTTGCAGATATCGAGTTTCACCGGAAACCACGGCGGCTGCATGAACTCATCGACCATCTGCCGGGTCGTCATGCGTCCTGCAAGATGCCCGGACCAGAGCCTGACCTTGACGCTCCGGTCATAGATCGGCTTGAAAGCCGGCAGCCCGATGATGTGATCGTAATGGCAATGGGTGAAAAACAGGTCGAAATCGGTCACGCCCGACGCCCGAAGCGCCCAGCCGGCAGGCCGTAGGCCAGAGCCCGCGTCGAACAGAAGCGTATGCTTACCGCATCGCATCTCAATGCAGATTGTGTTGCCGCCATAGCGAGAGAATTCTGGCCCCGATACCGAAATGCTGCCGCGCACGCCCCAAAACCTGACCAGGAAAACGTCGTCGTCCATGCTACCCCTTCGCAGTCCAGTCGCCTATGGTAGCCAGTGCCATCACGACGGCGAGGATTAAGCGCACGTTACTCGTTACTTGGCGCTTCGTGCGTCGATCAGATCCGCGGTCGTATGGCTTAGGCGATCGGCAAGAACCCGCACCATCTCGATGGTCATTTCCGGGAACTCCTTCATAAGCCTCAGGAAATGATCCTTGCGGATTCTCAAGGCTTCCAGCGGACTTGCGGCTCTGACGGTGGCCGTGCGGGAGCTGTTGCACAATATGGCGATCTCGCCAACAATCGAATTTGGCACCAGTTCGGCAACTTTTATCGGTCCGCTGTCGGAATCGACCAGAACATCCGCCCTGCCTGAGAGGATGACATAGGCGGCGTCTGCCTCGTCGCCCTGTCGGAAAAGGATCTGGCCGGCGCTGTAGCTCACGCGATCGGATGTGAACGCAAGCAGCTTGAGCTTTGTCGGCTCTATGCCGGAGAACAAGGGAACGCGTTGCAGCATTCCAACCTCATCCTTGAGCAGCATTGTCGCAAACCTTCCCAAAATTCACGTCTGCTCTATGACAGCAGTTCCTTGAAGATACCGCTTCCCGCCAAAAGTGTCTCGTGTGTTCCGTCTTCCACCAATTGACCCGAGTCGAAGACGATAACGCGATCGAACATCATCGCCATTGCCGGATTCGTCACGACCCACACAATTGCCGGTGAATGGCCGTCGCGTCTGGCTTCCTCGAGCACGTTTCGCAGCACCTTATCCTGCATGCGCTGGTCGAGCGCCGACAGCGGCCGGTTGAGAATGAGAAAATCAGGACGCTTGAGCAGGGCCCGGGCAACATCGAGCTTCTGTCGCTGTCCACCGGTCAGCCGCCTGCCGCCGGCGCCGACGTTGAAGTCCAGGCCGACATCCAGAAGTTCGGCATAAAGCCCCAGTTCGTCAAGAATGTCATAGACGATGGAGCGTATGCGGTCCGGCGCGTCGGGATGGTTGTTGCCCACACGCCCGAACAGGACATTGTCCATGACGGTGGCCGCGGCAATGTATTTGGCAGGATCATACCGTTCGACCGCATTTTGCAGCTCGGGCGGCAGGTTTTCATAGAACCGGTTGCGTGCAGCGACGATCTTGCTCATCAGCTCGTCGCTCAGCAGGCCGAAGCGGTGCCGGGGCTCGATATAGGCAAAGCTCAAGGTGACGATCATGGCGCGGTCGGTCTCCGAAACCGCCTCGTGGGGACGGTTCTTGAGCCGTTGCAGCAAGGTTTCGTAGGCGGGAATCTCCTCGGCGCTCATGAAGGCGAGCTGCTGGAAGAACTGGTGATCGGGCGGCAGGTCGGCAAACAGCTCGATCGCCTGTTCGGCGATCTCCATGCCCATTTCGTAGAGGGTGCGGTCGAGGCCGGCTTGCTTTAGCACAGAAGCAAAATAGGGATTGGCCGCCAGAGCCCTGTCGGCAAGTTCGGGGCCGGCGGCAGCGCCGAAGAGCAGGTTTTGGCCGATCGTTGCTTCCTTGTTGTAGGCGCCCGGCTCGAAAGGAGCCACCAGTCCGCTCAGCCCTTCGTGTTCCAGCCGGGTTCGCAGCGCCGCACGCAGTTCGACGATCCGCCTGGCAAGCTCCGTGTGACGCGTGAGGTCGGCCGAAGAGCGCAAGCCAAGGTCCAGAATGTCGCGCGACAGAACAACCGCGTCGAGCACCCGGCGCACGGCTTCAAAGAGGTCGTGCGGGCCGGTAGCGCCGGCGGAAGCGTAGTTGATCCAGTCGCTGTGGATATCATGCTCCGGATTGCCCGACCGGCGCGCCTCGTCGACGTTCCAGCGGCGCTGGTCTGCCGCAGCACCGTCATAAGGCACCGATGTCAGCGGCGCATGCTTCAACCCGTAGAGCAGGTTATCGCGGAGGCTTGCCTGGAACAGGAAAACATCCGACGAGGCATAGGACATGCGCCGGCCGGTCACTGCTTCGGGGAGTTCAAGCAGGTCGTCGGCGCCCGAAGCGATCCTTCCGCTGTCCGGCCAGTTCAGCCGCGCGAAGGCTTCTGCAAGCGCCTCCGCTCCACCTGTCGCGGTACTGACCAGCGCCACCGTCTGACCCGGCTTGACCTGGAGGGAGATACGATTAAGGAGCATTGCACCGCCATCGTCTGCTATGGACAGATTGATCGCCGACAGCGGGTTGGTCATCGGAGCGGGATCGTCGATCGTCAATGCCCCGATTCTCGGCGCAATGAGATCCTCAACGGTAAACTGTTCAACGACCTGCTGATATTTGACCTGGACATCCTGCCGCGCCTGATCCCAGTCGATCAGTTCCTTCATCGGTCCGGGCAGGTCCTTGTAGGCGCCGATCACGGCCACGAGCTGGCCGACGTCCAGCCGCCCCTGGATGACTAGGTACCCGCCGATCATGTAGAACAGAAAGGGCGTGACCTGCGCGAGAAAATTGTTGAGGAACTTCACCATGAATTTCCATTGGTAAAGATCGAAGCGGATCTTGAAGATGAGCCCGAGCCGGGCAGCTATGTCGGCGCGCTCGTAGTTTGATGTATCGTGGATGTGAACCGCGCCGATGCCGTCGACGATTTCGCCAACCCGGCCCGAAAGCGCGCGCGCCGTCAACTGCCGCTCGCGTCCAAGCACGATCAGCCGCCGCCGCATTCGCGGGATGAGCACGATCTGGATCCCCACAATCACGGCCGCTATCATTCCGAGCCAGACGTTCTGGACCATGATGAACAGCATGGCCGTCAGCGCCTGGCCGCCGAGCAGTACCGGCTGCACGAAGGCATCGCCGATGAAGCCCCCCAGCGGCTCCACCTCGTCCTTCACCATGGTCGCCACTTCGGCGGATTTCACCCGCTTGAAGTAAACCGGCGGAAACCGCAGCACACGATCGACCAGATCGAAACGGATACGCCTCAGCATGCGTTCGCCGAGGCGGCCCTTGTAGGTGTTGATGTAGAGTTTGAACAGGCCGTTGATGACGACCAGCAAGAGGAACACAAGGCTCAGGGCAAACAACGTCGCCGTGCGGTCGAGCTGAAAACCGGAGAAGAACAGGACCTCTCCAATGAACGGCAGGTTATAGTGTAGCCTCATGAATGGCTGGGTCGCGCCCGGTTGCTCGAAGCCGCCACCTTGGATCGGGCCGTTGACGATCAGCTTCGGCAGGTCGAAGGACATGAAATACGGGATCATCGAAAGCACGACGATCATCAATATCCCGACCTGCTGCTTCTTGGTGTGCGTCCAGATATAGCGGGCTAGGCTGGGTTCCATATGCGGCTGTGGACCCTTCAGTTGGAAGGATGCAGGATGTAAAAGCACCTGCTGGCGAATGGCGTATCGGCAATTTCCTTGTCGCCGACGACAAGCTCGAAGCTGCAGTGCACGGAGATTGTCCTGCGCTCAAACGCTTCGCGGCTTCCGTAGGGTTTTGGCGAATAGCCAAGCACGAGACCGCAGCTGCGTGGCTGGTGCTGGCGGATGGACGCCGATGGTCCGGACAGATGCACGCGGCTCTCTCCGGCACCGGGCAATGGCGAAGCGGCTTGCAGCATAATCACGTCCGCGGATCAAACAGCCTTGCGGGGGGCAAGATTGCGTTGTGTCGCCCGAAATCCCACCATACAAGACGAATATGATGGATGTCACGCAACCACGCAATGCCGGCATGGACGGGCACGAGCAAACCCTGGACCTCACGCGGGGAATTGCTGCCTATGTCGACCGCCCTCTCGTGGCAGGGCTGGCGCGCGTCATCGCCAAGCATCCGCAGGCCGATATCGCCAACGCTTTTAACCACAAGCAGGTCGCCTGCAAGATGTGGGCGCTCGACAGGCTGTTCGAAAGCTGCGGCGGCCGGTTCGGGCGCATATGGGTCCTGGGTGGATGGTACGGCGTATTGCCGGCAATGCTTTTCAACGACGCCCGCTTCGACATCGCGGCGGTCGATAGCATCGACATCGATCCCGAAGTCGCGCCGGTCGCCCGGACCCTCAACCGGGAAGCCGGCGACCGGTTCCGGGCGCTGACGGCAGATATGTACGCACTCGACTATGCGGCCGGGCGGCCCGACCTGACGGTCAATACGAGCTGCGAACACATAGCCGATCTGCGCGCCTGGCTTGCTCTGCTTCCGCGGGGTACGAATGTGCTGCTGCAATCGAACGATTATTTCAGCGAGCCGACGCACATCAACTGCGTGGCCTCACTTGCAGCCTTCGAAACAATGGCGGCGCTACGGGAGGTGCGGTTCTCCGGCGAACTGCCGACAAAAAAATATACGCGCTTCATGCTGATCGGAACGGTTTGAAGCGCGTTACGCGAATCTCATCCAGACACGACGCGCGTTAGGATCCATCGTCTGTTTGATCATGAACTTTTTCGAAACCGGGCTCCACTTTTAGGGACCATGTCGATACCGCTCGCGCAGGATTTGCGCCGAGCGACGCGCGCCTTCCAGATCGAGACGATGCGCGGATGGCGTCGGTCCCACAAGCGCCTGTTCGATCGCTTGTGCCAAATCTTCAGGCGTTAGGTCCTTTTCCATCAGCACCGTTGCAAGACCGAGTTTTTCGAGCCTCAGGGTGCGAAACGTCTGTTCGGTTTCCCCGCCGGCTGCAAATGGAACGAGCAGGGAGCGACAACCCGCGCGCAGGACATCGCAGACCGTGTTGTAACCCGCCTGCGAGACTGACAGGCGGGCGCCGGTCAGCAGGCTGGCGAAATCCTCGCGGAACCGGAAGATGGACAGACCCGGCGTGGCATCGCGTGCAATCGCGTCAAACTCGTCTTTCGGCAGGTTTGGGCCGGTGATCAAACACCATTTCCAAGCGTTGTTGGCATTCCGCGCCGCTGCGATGGTGGATCTGACAAGGCTCTTTCCGGCAGCCCCGCCGCCAACCGACACCAGAACGTCGAAGCGCTCGGAAGCCGCGGGCGATGGCGGCCCGGCAACGAGCCCTGTGTAGGTGATCTCGGCCCTGATCGCCCCGGCCAGTGGAAATGTCTTGTCGATGGTTGCGAAAGCCGGGTCGCCGTGGACCATAACCAGGTCGAAATGCCTGTTGATGAGATCGACCGTTTCCTCGTCTCGGCCCGGCTTGACGCGCTCCTGAAGGATATCGCGGACGGACGTCGCCAGCAGCGGCCTGGGCGACGCCGCGTCGATGGCCTCGATCAGCGGCAAGAGTTCGAAGCGCATCTGCCGACGTCCAAATGGAAACGCCTCGACAATGACGATATCAGGCCTGCAATCCCGGAATGCCTGCAGCAGCATCTCTGAACGCGATTTCTTGAAATCATCGTCGATGGGTTTGCCCTGTAGGTCGACAAGACCGGAAAATCCTTCATCACCGGAGGTGACAGGTGGCAGGGTTACAGATTTTACACCTGGTCCCGGAAACCCCGCGATCGGCGCTCCGCCGGTCACGACGGTTACGTCAAACCCGTCATCGACCAGAGCCGCCGCAATGCGGCTGGCGCGCGCGAGATGGCCGATACCGAGCAGGTGTTGGACATAGAAGAAAGCGCGCAGCCGCTTCATTCGGCGGCCCGCCACTCCCGCTCGAACAGTTCCTTGAGCTGTCCAATGCTTGCCATATGATCGAAATTGCTGCGCACGCGCCGCTCTGCGGCGTCGCCGAGGCGGGCGCGCAGCACGGGATCACGGATCAGGCGCTCCAGCGCCTGTGCCAGGGCAATTGGGTTTTCCATCGGAACCAGCAGCCCGGTTTCATCCGGCGATAAAAGCTCCGGCACGCCGGAAATATCGGTCGACACGCATGCAAGCCGCTGGCTAGCTGCCTCCACCAGAACATTCGGCAGACCGTCCCGGTCGCCATTTGCGGTGATCCTGCAGGCCAGGGCGAAGATGTCGGCGCAGCGGTAGTGCTCAAGCACCTCCTGCTGCGCAAGCGCGCCTTTCCAAGAGACGCGACCATCCAGGCCGAGCTTTTGCGCCAGCGCCTTGAACCGCTCCAATTCCTCACCGCCGCCGATATGCTCGAAACGCCACGCCAAATCACCAGGCAAGAGGGCAAGGGCCTCCAGCAAGGTATCGTAACCTTTCTTTTCAACGGCGCGCCCGACACTCAGAACGATAACCGGTTCGTCCGGCGCCGAGCCGTCATGCTGTTTTCGCGCCTCGCCGAAACTGCCGAAGCGATCAAGGTCGAGCCCATGATAGCTCAGATGCACGGACGAGTTGCCGTTAGCGAGTTTTTTCAGACGGTCGAAGCCGGTTTTCGTGCAAGTGACCGTCCAGCGCGCCGAGGAAAGCTTGCCAGCCAGATCCCAGTCCGCCGAAGTCCAGATGTCCTTGGCATGGGCCGAGCAGCTCCAGGGCAGGCCACGAAGCTGGCTGGCATAGCGCGTCACCGATGCCGGTGTGTGCGCGAAATGTGCATGCAGCCAACCCGCGTCTTCCGGCCATTCGGCCGCCAGCACGAGCGCTTGCCCGAAGCGGCGCACGCGATTACGCGTAAAGTCGCGGGGGATATCGGCAGCCAGCGATCCGAGCGCGCGCCAGAAGCCCGGCCGCAGCAGATAAGCAAACAGCGAGCGAACCACGCGCAGCGGCTCTTCATGCAGATATTCCGGCAGGTAATGGACGGGCGCTTTGATCTCGTCATGCACGGGGTGGCGTTTTGCGTCGGTCGGCCGCCTGAGCGCGACGAGCATCAGCTCGAACCCCGCACGCTCCAGACCGAGCAGTTCCTGCGCGATGAAGGTTTCCGACAGCCGCGGATAGCCCTTCAGAACCACGACGATCTTGCGACGTTGCAACTCAGTTCATGCCTTCAATGACCGAAAGGTGATGGCCGGCCCGCCGGTCGAACAGTTCCGCGACGATTTCGGAAATATGAGGCAGCCCTTCCAGCGTCAGATGGGGATTGCTCTGCGATGGACGGGGCCGGTCCGGCAGCACCTTCAGTGCATCGGCAAACCGCAGGGAATCCTCGGCTTCTTCCGGCAAAAGCATCTCGATGAGGCCGAGTTCGCCTGCGCGCCGTGCTCGGATCAGTTGTTCCTCGCGAGGCTTGACGCGCGGCACGATCAGCGCCGGCTTGTCGAAAGACAGTATCTCGCAATAGGTGTTGTAACCGCCCATCGCCACTACCGCCTTGGCGCCGGCAATCAGCTCTTCCATGCGATTGTCGAACTCGATCATTTTGATATAGGGGATCTTGGACCCTTTCTTGAGCAGCTTGTTGCGCTTGCGCGCCGGCATGTAAGGCCCAAGCACGATCAGCGCCCTATGCCGCAACTGCGGATCCTGCTGATAGGCATCGATGACGTTGTGGATCAGTTCGGCGCCGTCACCGCCGCCACCGGTGGTAACGAGGATATAGTCGCCCTCGGGCCGGTGGCCGGGCAACTCGTTCTTCTGCAGGCTCCGTTGCAGGAAACCGACGAACTTCATCTTTGCCCTGACAGCCGGCGGCACATCCAGGCCGGTCAACGGATCGTAGAAATCCGGCGGACCATAGGCCCAGACCTTGTCGTAGAACAGGCCAATCTTGCGCATTACATCCCTGCGTGCCCACTCTGCTTCGAGCAGATGCGGCGCGTCCATCACCTCGCGCAGGCCTAGCACGAGCGTGGTGCCCCGCGTCTTGAGGTAGGACAGCGTGTCCTCGATCTCACCGCGCAGGCCGAGCGGTTCCTTGTCGACGATGAAGATATCCGGCCGGAAGGTCTCGGCTGTGTGGCGGATGATCGACTGGCGCATCCTCAGCGTCTCATGCAGATCGATATCCTTTTCCAGCGAGGTATACTCGCCGTTGCGCAACTTGATGACGCTGGGGATCTTCACGAAGTCGACACGGGCGCGGTAGTCGAAGGCGCCAGCGATAGGCGCACCCGAAATGATAAGCACCTGAAGTCCGCGGAAATCCTCGACCAGCGAATGCGCGATCGTCCGGCAGCGCTGCAAGTGGCCGAGCCCGAACGTGTCGTGGCTGTACATTAGAATTCGCGCGTCTTGTACGTGATGGGTCATTGTTGAACGTCTTTTAGAATTCTCGCCTCGAGGACCGTGGGCCGCAGGGTTCGAACCATCCTCGCGGGTTTACCGACCTGTTTTGGAACATGAGGGCGCAATTTTCAATTTATATTACCCAAGAGGGTCCATATGCCGAAACCAGGAAGCTGCGTCTGCTAAGCGGCCCGCCTGCCACGTGGCCCAGAAGCACCTGCATCATTTCACTGGTATTGATCCTCGCCGACGCAGATCCGTTTGCTTGGCCAGCTTGCAGAGGCCTTGTCGATCGACCGGTCCCCCATTGGCCGGTAACACCTTCGTAACTGAGCGTCCAGCCAGTGCGGTTGCCGATTTGATCGTTCGAACCGCTCGAAGATCATTTGGGCCGTCGCACGAGGCCAGCGAACCTATGCCTAGAACTGAGCGGATTCGGCAGTTTTTAGCCCATCAACCAAATGCTGAAGGTCCGCGTTGTTCGCGTAGTGCAGGGTGGCGACCAACGTGTCGATCGTGAACTCCGAATCGAGCTTGCCTATTTTAGCGTAGTGCGCGGCCGCAGCAGTCCGATCACCCAGCCAGCCATAGGCGGCCGCAACAAAGGCATGCTGGCTGGCATCCATCTTCGACAGATGCATGAAGGCCTCGACGGCTTCCGAGTATTCCCGGGCTGCGAAATGCGCTTTCCCGAGATGGCTCCAGAAGCGCTCCGGGTGGTGAGGGTTCAGCTGCATGGCCTTGCGAATCCAGTCGGCCCCTTCCTTGGGGCGGCCGAGCCAAGTCAGAAGCTCGCCCTGCTGGACCACCACGAGATCGTAGTTCGGATTGAGCGCGAGGGCGCGTTCCTGGTGGTGGCGGGCCTTGGTCAGGTCGTTGCGGCTGATGTTGATTGCCGCCAGGATTCGTTGGACGTCTGCATCGTTGGCGTCCAGCGCCTGTGCCGACTCCACCTCGCGGACAACCTCGTCGAAGGTCGCGTCCTTGTCGGCACACCAGCCGTAGCCCCAGGCTTGCCCCAGGATGCAGCCCTTCCAGGCGTGGGCATGCGCGTAGTCGGGGTCGAGCTCTACTGCCCGCGTTATCAGTTTCAGCGCCTCCTCGTTCTCGGCGCGATTGCTGCGATGGTGGCGGACCTTGGCCGCCAGCACACATTCGTAAGCGGCCATGCTGGCCGGCGTCTTGCGCGCGACCAGATCCTGTTGCGCGGCCTCGAGGCGCCCCGGCAGCGTGGCCACGATTGCCGCTGTCAGCTCATCCTGGATGGCGAACACGTCGTCCAGCTTGCGATCGTATCGCTCGGCCCAAATATGTGTGTCGCTTGCTGTGTCGATCAGCTGGGCGGTGACCCTGAGTTGCCCGCCCGATTTGCGGACGCTGCCCTCCACCAGATATTGCGCGCCCAGCTTCTGGGCGATTTCGCGCAGATTCACCGACTGCCCCTTGTAGACGAAGGTGGAGTTGCGCGAGATCACGAAAAGCTCATGCCGGCGCGAAAGTTCCGTGATGATGTCCTCGGTCAGGCCATCGACGAAAAATTCCTGTTCGGAATCGCCGCTCATATTGGCGAAGGGCAGGACGGCGATCGAGGGCTTGATGACGCCACGTCGGGCGGCGCCGATACCCACCGCCGAAGCAGCATCCTCGAGTATCGCACGCCAGACCCGCACCGGGCGTAAAATGTTCTTCAGCGACTTCTCGCCCAGATCCTCGAACTTGACTTCAATGCGATCGGAGACCTGTTCGTAAACGGCCTGGGTGACGCATACCCCGCCGACATCAGCGAGCTGCTCCAGTCTCGCCGCAACGTTGACGCCGTCGCCGTAGATGTCGCCTTCATCGAAGATGATATCACCAAGGTTGATGCCAATGCGAAACTGGATACGACGGTCCTCCGGCACGTCGGTGTTGCGGCGGCGCATGCGAATCTGCATCTCTGCGGCGCAGCGTACGGCGTCCACCACGCTTTGGAACTCGACCAGCATGCCATCGCCTGTGGTCTTGATAATTCGGCCCTGATTCTTGGCGATTGCCGGATCGATGAGCTCGATCCGGTGGGTTCTTAGCCGGGCGAGCGTGCCCTGCTCGTCGGCTTCCATGAGCCGAGAGTATCCTGCCATGTCGGCTGCAAGCACTGCAGCGAGCCTGCGTTCCATACTTCAGCCTCAAAAAGACACGCAACTTTAACATAGAGTCGCTGGAATCAAAGGCTCAGTGGGCCTGGAGCATGGTTCGGGATTTTCGCCTTGCGCCGCATCCGAGACACTGGAGGTGCGAAGCCTAGGTCGCGCCGGGTTCGTATACCTGGAAAACTGCCTGTCGCGATTGGTGCGAGGCTGTTCGTCGAGTGAGCGACAGAATAGCCGTCCTTCAAGACGTTTGAGATAGGTGCCGCTGTAGATAAGATCTAGGCCAAAACCGTGCTAGGATGGCAGCAGCGCGGCGCGACATGTCGTGCTTCAAAGCGGTCAGCAACGCTTGTCATGCTCAATCCAATCTCCATCATGGCCGACCGGCTCGGCGACTATCTGTCAGAACTCTATCTCCAGTATTTCTCGCATCGCAATTCGGAATATGCGAGCTACATAGGCGGCGCGGCCCGCCTAGTCCTGGAGCGCATCGGCAATTCGAACGCCCTCTATCACAACATCGAGCACACGCTGATGGTTACGCTCGCTGGCCAGCAGATCATCCGCGGCCGGCTGCTTTCGGAATCCCTGACCCCCGATGACTGGCTGCATTATACCTGCGCGCTGCTTGTCCACGACATTGGCATGGTGCATGGCGTGTGCCAGGGCGACACCGAGGACAGCTTCGTCATTAACGAGGCCGGCGACCGCCATACGCCACCGCGCGGCGCCTCCGACGCGGTACTTGTGCCCTATCATATCGAGCGCGCCAAGATCTATACGCGCCAACGTTTTGCTTCCTCGAAGTTCATCAACGAGGAGCGCGTTGTCGAGGCGATCGAGATGACGCGCTTTCCAGTGCCGAACGATCCGGCATATCAGGTCACCAACACCGAGCCGGCGCTGGTCAGGGCCGCGGACCTGATCGGCCAGCTCGCTGATCCCTTCTACCACCGCAAGCTGCCGGCGCTGTTTGCCGAGTTCTCTGAGATCGGGATGGTGGAAAAACTCGGCTGCAAGACCGCCGCCGATCTCGGCGCCATCTTCACCGATTTCTTCACGGTGCAGGTCGAGCCCTATATCGGTGACGCGATCCGCTATCTGGAGCTGACGACGGAAGGCAAGCAGTGGATCGCCAACCTCCACAGCAACCTCTTCCAGTCCGGGCATCGCCCGGCCAGGATCGGGCCGTTCCCCGGCGTGTTGCAGCCGACCTCGGCGAGCCTTTCCGTGGTAACCTAAGAGCCGAGGATTGTTTCCTTTTCCGCCGGTGCCAAGCAGGCTACTGTGCGGCTATGATAGCGTAGACAAACCGACAGATCGGGCCAGATCGAACATCGCGCATTTGCCGTACTAATGCCGTGCTAATTTCATGACGCACCTTCGACTCGCCCTCACCGACCGCGCCGTCGCAAGCCTCCCCTCCCGGCCGCGCCAGATAATTCAGGCTGACCAAATCCAGTCCGTTACAAGGGTGCCCGACAGCCGATCAGTTGCGTCCCGTGCCGCCGCTACTGCATCTTTATGAATATCTGCTGGCCAGTGGCTTCCTGGTTGCGCTGCCTCCCAGCTAGCGATGGTATGTCGTGCAAACTTCTCAACACTCCCACTTTGCTACGATGAAACCACTACTGTCGAAGGGCCATTGTCGGTTGGCAGCGTACTTGCATACGGTGAGGCGTTCAAATAGAGAGCTGATGAGATGTTGGTTTTCCGAAAATCGAGCAGAAGAAAGCCCACAGAAAACGCCGGATAAGCAGCGCAAATCAGACCTACGAGATCGGCCTGGTCGTTGCGCTCTGGGCCGACAAGTTTCAGTGCGCTCGGACCCCGCGCGGGCAAAGGGCGGGGCAAAAAAGCTTGAATTGTTCGACGGTCGGGCGCTGGATAGCGAGACAGCGGCCGACGAGCGACCGCCGGAACTGGCTTCCGAGGCGCTGAAGGGGGGAAATCGTGGACACGACGGCGGAAACAGACGTTACTTCGTTGATTACGGGCTTCGAACAGCTCGCCGAGCGTTTCGTCTCCGGACTGTTCGCGCGGTTTGCCGCTTTGAGCGACGTCCCCGTCGAGCTTGAAAACCTGAGGGCCTCGCTTGCGGCCGGGGGAACATCTCTCCTTGCGCTCCTGTTCGAGATTGTGTTGGTTGTTGCGCTCGTCGCGAGCGTGTTCATCCTGCTCGCCCGGCGGTTCAAGAAGGCGAGTGCCACAAGTAGTGCATGGCGCAGATTCTTCGCGGGCGTGGCGGCTACTGTGGTGGCGCTGGTGATCGGTTTCATTGCTGCGCGGCTGCTGGCCGGTTCTGGCGTGCCTTTGCAAACCCTTCGCCTTTGGACGGTGGCGACCGTGCTCGGCTTCATCATCCTCGCCGCCGTCAGATCGCTCTTGATGGCATCGCGGCGAACCGAGTTCGCGGAGCGCTCCGTCCATCTGGTGGCGCTCGTGCGCGACCAGTTGCGAGCGTCGCATGACGCGATCTTGACCCGTTGCTGCCCTTCGCACCGCCGATCACCAATGTCTGTTCTCGGCGAGAGCAAAAGCGAGAAAGCGAGCTTCGAACAGCCCAACCTCTGGGCAGCAACGACCTAAGCAGGCCGGCCACCCATCAGCGCGGCGATCCAGTCCGGACACCTCCTGCCTCCGGTGGCCGCAAGCCGCTCAGAAATCCATATCCATAGCGTGATGATCATGATGATCGTGGCCGGGAAGTTCCGGCGGCGGCGGCCCCGGCACCTCGACCACCGTGGCTTCCGTCATGATGAGGATGCCCGCCACCGAGGCTGCGCCCTGCAGCGTCGTGCGCACCACCTTGGCGGGGTCGATGATGCCCTTCGACACCAGATCCCCGTACTCGCCCGATTGCGCATCGTAGCCATAGGCGTGGTTGTCGTTTTCGAGGATCCTGGCGATGACGACCGAACCTTCCGCGCCGGCATTGATCGCGATCTGCCGGGCCGGCCAGGTGACCGCCTTCCTGACGATCGCGATGCCGGCGTTCTGGTCGGGGTTGTCGCCCTTGAGCGTCTTGAGTGCCCTACCGGCGCGCAACAAGGCGACCCCGCCGCCCGGCAGGATGCCCTCCTCGACCGCGGCTCTGGTCGCGTTCATCGCGTCGTCGATGCGGTCCTTCCTCTCCCTGACCTCGACTTCGGTGGCGCCGCCGACGCGGATCACGGCGACGCCGCCGGCCAGCCTGGCCAGCCGTTCCTGGAGCTTCTCGCGGTCGTAGTCGGAGGTGGTTTCGGCAAGCCCGTGCTTGATCTCGGCGATGCGGGCCTCGATGCTTGCCCGCGTTCCGGCGCCGCCGACGATCGTGGTGTTTGCCTTGTCGATCGTCAACTTCCTGGTGCGCCCGAGCGCATCGAGGGAAACCGTCTCGAGCTTGAGGCCCAAATCCTCCGAGATCACCGTTCCGCCGGTCATCAGCGCAATATCCTGCAGCATCGCCTTGCGGCGGTCGCCATAGGCTGGCGCCTTCACCGCGGCGACCTTGAGAGCGCCGCGCAACTTGTTGACCACCAGCGCCGCCATCACCTCAGCTTCGATATCCTCGGCGATGACGAGCAGCGGCTTGGCAGACTGGACCACCTTCTCCAGCAGCGGCAGTATTTCGTTCAGGCTGGACAGCTTCTTCTCGCTGATGAGGATGTAGGCATCCCGCATCTCGACGCTCATCTTGTCGCGGTCGGTGATGAAACGCGGCGAAATGTAGCCGCGATCGAATTGCATGCCCTCGACGATCTCGAGCTCGGTCTCCAGCGACGTCCCTTCCTCGACGGTGATCACGCCGTCGGCGCCGACCCTTTCCATGGCTTCGGCAAGCGTGCGCCCGATCTCCGCGTCGCCGTTGGCCGAGATGGTGCCGATTTGCGCGATCTCGACATTGGAGGTGATTTTTCTTGCGTTCTTCTCGATTTCCGCGACGACGGCTTCGACCGCCAGATCGATGCCGCGCCTCAGGTCCATGGGATTCATGCCTGCAGCCACCGCTTTGGCGCCCTCCCGGACGATCGCATGCGCGAGCACGACCGCGGTGGTCGTGCCGTCGCCGGCCTGGTAGGAGGCTCTTGTTGCGATCTCGCGCACCATCTGGGCGCCCATGTTCTCGAACTTGTCGTCGAGTTCGATTTCCCTGGCGACGGTCACGCCGTCCTTGGTGACCCGCGGCGCGCCGTGCTCGCCGCCGATTGCCACGTTGCGCCCCCGCGGGCCAAGCGTGACCCGCACCGCATTCGCCAGGGTGTCGATGCCGCGCAGCATTCGGTCGCGCGCCTCGAACGAGAACATGATTTGCTTGGCGGTCATTTTCTTTGATCCTTAAGACTAATATCTTCGAGGAATCGTGTCGGGCGACGACGCGGCTTCATTCGGCCGCTCAGGCGAAATCGTCCCTTGGAGCCCCAGCCGATTCCAGACGTCGTCCAGAGCCGCAGCGAGGCGATCGATCATGATGTCGTCATGGCAAGGTGTGGGCGTGATGCGCAGCCGCTCGGTTCCCTTGGCAACGGTCGGATAGTTGATCGGCTGGATATAGATGCCGTGCTCGTTCAGGAGAAGGTCGCTCGCCGCTTTGCACTTCGCCGGATCGCCGACCGCCACGGGAACGATGTGTGTGTCGCTCAGCATGAGCGGCAGCGCCGTCGCACCCAGCACCGCCTTAACCCGTCGGGCGCGATCCTGCTGGCGCTTGCGTTCCTCCTCAGAGGTTTTCAGATGCCGGATCGCCGCGGTGGCGGCGGCGCAGATAGCCGGTGGCAACGCGGTGGTGAAGATGAAACCTGGAGCATAGGAACGGACCGCATCGATCAGCGCAGCACTTCCCGTGATATAGCCGCCGAGGCAGCCGAAGGCCTTGGCGAGCGTGCCTTCGATCACGTCTATCCGGTTCATGGCGCCGTCGCGCGCGGCGATGCCGGCGCCGCGAGGGCCGTACATGCCCACGGCATGGACCTCGTCGAGATAGGTCATTGCGCCGTAACGATCGGCGATATCGCAAATGCGATTGATTGGCGCGACGTCGCCGCCCATCGAATACAGACTTTCGAAGACGATGAGTTTTGAACGATCCGGACCCGCCGTCTTCAACAATTCCTCGAGATGATCGACGTCGTTGTGGCGGAAGATGCATTTCTCCGTGCCGGACTGGCGGATGCCCTCGATCATCGAATTGTGGTTGAGAGCATCGGACAGGATCAGACAATTGGGGACCAGCTTGGCGATGGTCGAGATGCCGGTCTGGTTCGAGACATAGCCGGACGTGAAGACCAGCGCCGCCTCCTTGCCGTGGAGATCAGCAAGCTCGCCCTCGAGCTCAACCAGCGGATGGTTGGTGCCAGCGATGTTGCGCGTGCCCCCGGCCCCGGTCCCCATCCGGGTCGCCGCTTCGATCATGGCTGCGACGACCCTCGGGTGTTGTCCCATCCCGAGATAGTCGTTGGAGCACCAGATGATGACGTCCTTCGGTCCTTGCGGGGAGTGCCACACGGCGTGGGGGAATCGGCCTGCGATCCGCTCGAGGTCCGCGAACACCCGGTAGCGTCGCTCCTCCTGCAGCCGCGCGATGGCGTCGGCAAAGAACCCGTCATAACTCGTGACGCCGGCCTCCCGGGACTGCCATCGGCTATCGCTCATGCTTCCCCCAATTTCCGGTCGCCGCAGATCTCGATCTCTCCATCGCGCCGACCTTTGGTTACACCTCACAATTTGCCTTATCTGCAACTCTAGCTAAGGCTTCCTTCATTCATCGGGCTGCGCCATGATTTTGCGCAGCGTATCGGCAATGAGACTGGCCGGCGTGTCGAAGTCCAGGCCTCGGACGAATTTGCCCTGAGGATCCATAATGTAGATGTAAGTACTATGGTCGACGACGTAGTCTTCGGCGCCCGCTTCAGTTTTGTGGCGCGCGCTATAGGCGCCATATCCCTGGGCAACCGCGGCGATCTGTTGCGGGCTGCCGGTGAGTCCGACGATCCTTGGATCGATCGCCCCGGTGTATTTCCCTATCACTTCAGGTGTGTCGCGTTCAGGATCGACGGTGATAAAGATCGGTTGCAGTTTGGCGGCGTCGGGGCCGAGTTCCTCAATCGCCACGGCGATTTCGGACAGTGTCGCCGGACAGACGTCGGGACAAGAAGTATAGCCGAAGAAAACCAGCAGCCATTTGCCGCGATAAGTCTCATCGGTGACCGTCGTTCCGTCCGGCGCCGTGAGCGTGAATGAGCCACCGACCGTCACAGGCGTGTCAGCCCGCGCCAGCAGGGGGCAGATCGACAGGGCCGCTGCGAATATGATGGAGAAGAGGGTATGCGGACCGTAGGCCCAGGGGCGGAGGAGTCCATGCCGTCGCTTCATCAAGTACCTCCGGTACCTCGAGAATGACGTTCCAGGTTCCCGAGTACGACGTTTCGGTCGTAGCAACCTCGCCTGGCTGCACTGATCTTATCTTATTTTGTTGCTGACTGACTAGGCTAGGCGTGGTAGCTTCCTCCGCTAATTAGTCCCTCATAGGTGGCCCCTCACGAAGGAGGCGGCTTCGATGAAGATTGCTGAGCTGATCAGCGGGCTAGCGGCGATCACTTTCGTTGCGACGATATCGGCGCCTGCGCAAGCTTACGAAGAAGGTCCGGTCACGGGAGGCGGAACGATCGAGGGTACGATCGTCTACCGCGGCGACGTGCCGACAACAAAGATCATCCCCACCAAGGATGTCGAGGTGTGCGGGGGCATCCGCGAGGAGCCGCTGATCGAGGTCGGCGGCGATCAGGCCGTGCTGAACGCGGTGGTGTATCTGGTCGACGTGGCCAAGGGAAAGGCCTGGCCGGAGCCCGGCAAGCCGCCGGAGCTTGACAACATCAAATGCCGTTTTGTGCCCGCGGTTCAGGTGATCCCGGCCGGTTCGCTGGAGGTCGTCAACGGCGACCCAGTGCTCCACAACACCCACGGCTACTATGGCAAGCGCACCGCCTTCAACCTGGCGCTGCCCAATAAGGGACAGCGCATACCCGTCGAACTGAAGCGCGCCGGCACTGTCCGCATCGACTGCGACGCGCATGGCTGGATGGAAGGCTGGGTCTATGTGGTGGACAATCCCTACTACGCAATCACCGGCGCCGATGGGAAGTTCAGCATCCCCGATGTGCCGCCCGGCGACTACACGCTCGTGACGATCCACTCCTTCACCGGACCTATAGAGCAGCCCGTAACAGTAAAGGAGAATCAGCCTACCAGCCTGACGATTGAACTGAAAAAATAAGAAAATGGGCGACCCACTGACCCAACAGGGTCGCGTTCCTATGAAAAGACCGACGCTTTAAGAAACGGTCTGCACTGAGGAGGAACCCTGATGTCTGACGAGCTTGACCGCATTCGGCGCGAAATGCGTGCGGTGCTGCAGCAGCCTGGCGTACGCCCCGACGACTCGCTCCAAATCACCCGTCGCACCTTCATTCACAGATCGCTGCTGTTCGGCGCCGCTTCCGTCGGCCAGACCTTCGCGTGGTGGCCGTTGCTCAACACTATCGACGTCGCTCACGCCGCCGAAGCGCCCTTCAAGTTTGCCTGGATTTCGGACACCCATCTCTACCAGAAATCCCTCAACACGCGCTTCGTCGACAAGGTGGTGCGCGCCGTGCAAGAGGTCCAGGCCATGGATCCGCCGGCCGACTTCCTGATCTTCGGCGGCGACCTGGCCCAGCTCGGAAAGATCGAGGAACTCGAGCTTGGCGTCGATCTCCTCAAGGATCTGACGATCAAGAAGTACTACATCCCGGGCGAGCACGACTGGTATCTGGATATGGGCAAGAAGTGGGGCGAATTGTTCGGCCAGCCCAACTGGACCTTCGACCACAAGGGTGTGCGCTTCATTGGGCTCGATACGGTCAGCCGGGGACCGGACTACTGGACAGTGAAGAAGATGACGCCAGAGGAGCGCATGGGCCATATGGCGACCCTCGACGGCACGGTCGCCGGCGCGTGGGCCGGCGTCGGCCGCGACCAGCTCGACTGGATGCAGAAGATACTCGCCGACTGGGATAAGTCCAAACCGATCGTCATCTTCAGCCACAATCCGCTCTACGAGTACTACCCGCCCTGGAACTTCTGGGTGCGCGACTGGCGCGAAGTGAATGACGTGCTGAAGCCTTATACCAAGGTCACCAATATCCACGGTCACGTCCACCAGGTGCTCTACAACGAGATCGGCAGCATGCGCTCGATCGGCATGCTGGCGACCTCCTGGCCGTGGCCCTATGCCCCGGAAGGCGTGCCCAAGCTGACCAAGCCGATGATCCGGGTCGACCCCGGCGATACCTACGATGGGGTCGGCTGGGAAACCGTGAACGTCAACGCCGAAGACAAGGTCGACGTCGAGTACATCATGTGGGGCCGCAAGGAGGTGTTCGTTCAGTCAGACCCGGATTCCTCGCTTAGTCAGCCCGAGAAGTTGCGACCGCGAATGGCCGACAATATGTGGCCATACTAAGGGTGGCCATACCAAAGGAGGAATGGCTATGACAATCAGAGCGACAGTTCTCGGCACGTTGTGCCGTCCGTCCTTCGTCGTAGCGATTGCGGCGGTCGCCGTCTTCGTCGGTCCCACCAGTGCCCACAAGGCACCGCACACACCGGAGCAGTTGAAACAATACGAAGACGTGCTCATGGAGGAGGTCAGGAAGGGCGACCTCTTGTTCCACGGTGATGCGGCGACCGCCAAACAGATGAACGTCGTCCTCTCCACCACGGGAATGGCCTGCGCAATGTGCCATCCCATGGCCTCGGACACCCACCCGCAGTCCTACCCGAAGTTCCAGGTAGAAACGAGCAAATTCGCGACGCTGCGCGACATGATCAACTGGTGCATCGAGAAGCCTAACCAGGGCGAAAAGATCGAGATCGATTCGGAGGCGATGAAGGCCTTGGAAGCATACATCACCTGGTCGAACTCCGGCTCGGTGTTGGTCCCAGGCAAGCATTAGTTGTTTTCGGCTTGGAGCGGGCTGCTTAGGGACGACTTGGGCCGATATCTGAAACCGGCAACCGGCATCGGGTGGTTCTCGATGCCGGTAAAATTGGAGTTGAGCCCTGAAAAGTCGCGCGGCTCAAGCGCGCGTGATGGGAGAGGAGCGCCGTGGCAGAGACATTGCGTGGCAGATTCGCCGGCATCGACCTGGATGAACTGGTCGACTGGCCGGTTGTGCGAACTTGGCTTTATTGGGGCATGTTCTGGCTCTTGGTCGCACCTTCGGTCGGTGTGGCACTGTCGGGCCTCTTCAATTATCCCGATTATCTAGGCACTACCAACCTGGGACTGACCTTCGGGAGGTTACGGCCGGTCCACGTCAACGGCGTCATCTTTGGCGCGTTTTCCTCCCTCTTCATCGGCGAATGCTACTACCTGGTGCCCCGCCTCTGCGGTGTGCGGGTGCCCTGGCCGCAATGGGGCGTACCGCTGGCCTGGCTGTGGAATGTCTCCGTGGCGGCGGCGCTCATCTCGTTGCCGTTCGGCACAAACCATGGCCTCGAAGCGGGCGAGTTCCCGCTGTTTGCGAAAATCCCGATCTTCCTCGTTGTCGCCACGGCGACCGCACAGTTCCTGATCACCATTGCCCGACGTCTCGAGCCACCACTCTATGTCGCACTCTGGTATCTGATCGGGGCTTTCGTCTGGACGACGATGAATCTCCTACTGGGCATGATCCTGCCCTACACGATTTCTGGCATAAACAGCGCGGCCTTCCACGGCCTCTACCTTCACTACATCGTCGGATTGTGGATCACGCCAGCGGGTTACGTGCTGATCTACAATTTTTTGCCGATCAGCGTGGGCAATCCGATCTATGGCCACAAGCTCTCGCTTGTCGGCTTCTGGTCCCTCGCCCTGTTCTACCCCTTTGTCGGCATCCATCATTATCTTTACAGCCCGATCGCAGATTGGGCCGAGACGATCGCGATCGTCACTTCCATGCTGCTGATCATTCCGGTTTGGACGGTGCTGGTGAACTTCTTCGGCACGGTGATGGGCCGCTGGGACGCCTTCGGCAAGAATCTCCCGGCGAAATTCCTCATAACGGGCTCGCTGATGTATCTGGTCGGGTGCTTTCAGGGCTCGACGGAAGCCTTGCGTTCGATCCAGCAGCCGACCCATTTCACCGATTTCGTCATCTCGCACTCGCACCTCACTGTGTTCGGGACGTTCGTGGTCTGGGCAATGGGCGGCCTGGTCTATGTCTGGCCGCGGGCCTGTGGGCGCGAGCTTTGGTCGTTTACGATGGGCAATTGGGCATTCTGGCTGATTACCGTCGGTATCTCCACCATGGGCCTGGTGCTGACCGCCGCTGGGCTCCAGCAAGGCTTCCAGTGGATGGCCGGCACTGAGTGGCTCGACACGGTGATCTCGATGCGGCCCTATTGGCTGGTGCGGACTGTTGCTGGCGTCAGCATGGATATCGGGATGACGCTTCTCGTCATCAATATGATGATGACGGCGCTGACCCGGCCCGCCGAAGCGGCGGAAGGTGCGGTATTCGGCGCGGCCCCGGTTCCGGCTGGTGGGGCGGGGCGATGAGTGCGCGGTTTGTTATCCTGGTGGCCGGCATCTTTTGCTTCTTCGCCGCCCTCATCACCCAGGGTTTCCTGCCATTTTTCGAACCCTCGGCGCGAACCAACCGGGTTACTGCCGTGGTCCGCACCGATTTCGGCCAGCTCAAATGGATGATAACCGAGGCCACTGATTACACGCCGCTGCAAAAGCTCGGTCGCGCCGTGTATCTGCGCGAAGGTTGCTGGTATTGTCATTCCCAGTACGTGCGCCCAGTGACCGGCGAGACGCGCCGCTGGGGTCCGGTGACGGAGTCAGGCGAATTCGCCTACGACGTGCCGCATCTGTTCGGCACGCGGCGCATCGGACCCGATCTGATGCGGGTCGGACTTAAGTTCGGCGACGAGTGGCATTTTGCCCATTTCTGGAATCCGCGCATGCTCTCCCCGGATTCGATCATGGCGCCCTATCGGGGACTCTTCGATACGCCGGAGCAGCCGGTCAAGATCGTCGACGACGGAGCCGGCAATCGTACGCTGGAAAGGACGTCGGTTTCCGAGGGGCTCTTCGACTTCGCGAGCAAGGAGCAGATCAAGCTCACGCCCAATGCCGACGGGCTGCTGTTCGTGCCCATGCAGGCGCGCGGCAAGGCCCCAGTCATTGTGATACCGAACGAGGAGTACAAAGGCGACGCGGTCAAGATCGCCGCCGAGACGAAAGACCTGGAAGCCCTGATCGCTTATATCCAGAAGCTCGGCATGGATCGCGGCAAATGGCGCGATCTTTTTGAACCACAGCAGCTTGAAGTCACGGAAGCCACATTTCCGCGCTCGAGCGAGTGGATCGCCCATGGCCGGGAGGTCTATGAGCGGCGATGCATCGGTTGCCACGGCGTGAATGGAGACGGCAATGGACCTGCCGCGACCTTCCTTTACAAGCAGCGCCCGCGAAGCTTCGCGGCGGCTGTGTTCAAGTTCCGGCTGACCAAGGAGCCGCTACCGACCGACGGTGACCTATTGCGCACGATCACCCGTGGGGTACGCGGCACGGCGATGCCCGCCTGGTATGAACTGCCTCTCACGGATCGGCTCGCTGTCATCCAGTACATCAAGTATGAGCTGGCCGTGGACCGCTCCAATCCGGCCCAGCCTTATGCATTCTTCATCGAGGAGCCACCTGGCCCTCCGCTCTACATCGGAAAGCCGCCCACCGTTTCCCAGGCAGTCCTCGAGCGCGGCAAGGAAGTGTGGAAGATCGCGAAATGCTGGGAGTGCCATGGCATGACCGGAAAGGGCGATGGCCAGAAGGCTGCCGGGCTGAAGGACGATCTCGGTTTTGGCATTGTGCCGGCCGACCTCACCAGCGGCCAGTTCAAGTCGGGGACAGCGGTCGAAGACATATTCCGCACCATGACGACCGGATTGAGCGGCACGCCCATGCCCTCCTATCGGGATTCATTGCCTGAAGAGGACCGCTGGGCGCTCTCGTACTACGTCCTCGCACTTTCCGCCTATAAGGACCCGCTTGCGGGCGCACCGCTGGCGATCGCCGATAAGGATCGCGCGGCGCTCAACGAGCTCACTCTGGAGGCGGGTTCTCCGGACAAGGCCTATGTTCCGGGCGGGGTGCCGGCGCAGGACACTTCTGAACTCGGCGAACGTAACGGCGGATCGGTGACCGAGAAACAAAATGCTGCCGAAGGAGGCTGAGTTATGCTCGGATTTGAGGTCACCGGACCCTACGTGAGCGCGTTGCTTATGAGCCTTGGTGCGCTCTGTGTCTTTATTTGGGGCGTGCTTTCAGGCGCCTTCCACGGCGCCGATGAAGCGGCCACCAGATTCTACGAAAGGGAAGCGGAGAATGACAACGCCAAGCACACCGCAGAATGACGGTCCGTCTCACGGTTCGGACCCCGACCACGAGATGGAGGAGTACGCCGGCGGCACGGTCCAGTCGCGACACGGGTATATCCCGATATGGCTGCTGGTCGTCTACGCGGTTCTTTTCGTCTGGGGTCTCTACTACGCCTACCTTTATTGGGGCGGGGTCGGGCCGGGAAGGATTGGTTAGGAGCACGGTCGCGCACGCTAGGTGATGCCGACGAGTTGAGAGAAGGAGCAGGAGATGCTCGTAGCTAAGATCGTAATGGGTTTGGCGATTCTGAATCTTTTCCTGCTGCTCTCCGCGCTCGCCATGAACGTTGCCCTTGTTTATTTCGGCTGACCAGGAGGAGGCGTATGCTTGCAGACACCGTTTTCTCGTTCGCAAATGCAAGTCCGTACCAAACGATCGCCTTGGTCGGCGGCGCGATAGCGCACATCGCCTTCTTCGTGTGGGTGGCTTACCTCGTACGCCATTAGCGGCGCAGAGCAACACTTCTCGTTGAACGTGCGGCGCGTCGACAGGAGGTCTGCTAATGACCTACTACCTCGTGATCTTCGCCGCAGGGTTCGCGGGCAGCTTTCACTGCATCGGCATGTGCGGCGGCTTTGCCTGCGCGCTGGGCCGTGATCAGCGGGGGGGAGGCGTAACCGTCCTTCGCCACCTGCTCTATAATACTGGCCGATTGACAACCTATTGCTTTTTGGGCGGGCTCGCGGGCGCGCTCGGTCAAGTCATATGCACCACGCAAGGTTCGATGGCGGCGCCGCTCTTGAACGGCTCCCTCGACATCGCCCAGCGAATTCTCGCGATTGTCGCTGGCCTGCTCATGATCGCCATGGCATTGCAGTTCTTCGGCCTGCTGCAGGTCTTTCATCGCCTTGCGATCGGATTCGGCGGCAGTACGTTTGCCATGTCTCTACGCAGCCTGCTGACGGCCCGCAGCAGCGCTGCGCCGCTCGCCTTTGGTGTGTTCAACGGCTTCCTGCCATGTCCCCTCGTCTACGCCTTCGCTGCCCAGGCGGCCAGCACCGCCGGAGCGCTTCCCGGGGTTCTCGTCATGGCGTCGTTCGGACTGGGAACCTTTCCCGCAATGTTGATGATGGGCGGCGTCGGCCGGATACTCGGGCCGGCCTGGCGGCGGCGTGGCGTACGGCTGGCCGGCGGCTTTATTCTTTTGCTCGGTCTCATCACGCTCAGCCGTGGTCTCGTGCCTTCCGACGCGCATATCGGCCTTGCCTGGCTGGGCGGACATCCCGCATGACTGCGCATGGCGATATCCTCTGTAGCCATTGCTCGCTGCCCGTCGGCCGGCGCCCGATGGAGCGCAGGCTCAACGGTGAGGCTTGCGTCTTCTGCTGCTACGGCTGCTGCATCGCCTTTCAGGTGAAGAGCGGCAGACACGAAGAGTGGGAAGCCGCCTGGCTTCTGATCCAGCTCGGCGTGGGCGGCTTTCTCTCCATGAATATCATGATGTTCAGCCTCCTCCTCTATTCGGACGCGTTCACCGGCGTCGATGCGGGCGTGCTGCCGTGGATTCACCTTTTGCTCTGGATTTTCGCGACGCCGGCGGTGGTGATTCTCGGCGGACCCTATCTGCGCGACATGTGGCTCGATGTCATTCAGGGACGCGTGACGTCGTCGGCGCTCATCGTGCTCGGCGTCGCTGCCGCCTATCTTTATTCGGTGTTTGCCGTGTTCGAGGGCAGCACGCATGTCTATTTCGACACCGCCGTGATGGTGCTGATGCTGTTCACCGTTGGCCGCTATCTCGAGGCCGTTGGCCGCGCCAGGGCGGCGCGCGACCTCGAACCTCTCCTGGCCGCCGAAAGCGAGAGCGCAACTGTTGTCGATGGCGCGGCAGAGATCCGCCGCCCAGTGCGAGAGGTGACGGCCGGCATGCTGGTGCGGGTCCGGCCAGGCGAGCGCATTCCGGTCGACGGCGTGGTTGTCGAGGGGGAATCGAACGCCGATGAAGCCGTGATCACCGGGGAAAGCCGGCAAGTGACCAAGGGCGCCGGCTGTACGGTGATTGCCGGCAGTATCAATATCGACGGCCCGCTCCTGATCCAGAGCAGCGGTGACGGAACCGCAACGCGCTGGGCACAGATTTGCCGGTCGGTGCGCGAGGCGCTCAGCCGTCGCAGTCCAACCCAGCGCCTTGCCGATCGCGTCGTTGGCGTGTCCGTGCCGCTCGTCCTCACCCTCGGCGCGCTGACGTTCGTTTACTGGGCGCAGTCGTTGCCGTTCGATCGGGCGTTGCTGATTGGCCTCTCGGTACTGGTGGTTGCCTGTCCGTGCGCCGTCGGCCTCGCCGCTCCAATGGCGACCTCGCTCGGCATCGGCCGGCTGGCGCGACACGGCTGCCTCGTCCGCACCCCCGGTGTGCTCGAGACCCTCGCGCATGTGCGGTTACTCGCCTTCGACAAGACCGGCACTTTGACGACGGGCAAAGCACGTCTCGTCGGCATCGACCGTGACGGGGTTGACAGCGAGAACGTGCTGGCACGCGCCGCCGGTCTGGAGCGCCAGTCCGAGCATGGTTTGGCGCGAGCCATCGCGGCGGCAGCCGCTGCGCGCGGCATCACGCCGCTCGCGACCCGTGATGTCCGGACGGTTCCCGGCCGTGGCATCCGCGGCAGCGCCGAAGGCCGGCTCGTGGCGGCCGGGAGCAGCAGTTTGATGAATGATTTGGGCTGGTCGCTCCCGCCAACGCTGGCCGAGCCTGCGCGGTCGAGGGAGGCGAGCGGTCATTCGGTGGTTTATGTTGGTTGGGGAGAGCGGGTTCATGCTGTGCTGTCGCTTGACGATTCGCCGCTTCCCGAGGCGCAGGCGACGATCACAGCGCTGCGTGAGCGTGGGCTCAACGTGACGCTGTTGACCGGCGACCTGGCGCCGGCTGCTGAGCGGATCGCGGCCATGGTCGGGATCAAGGCGGTGCAAGCGGGTCTTTCGCCGGAAGCCAAACGGGCGGCCCTCGATCGGCTCCGCCACGACTATGATGTGGTGGCGATGGTCGGCGATGGCCTCAACGACGGCCCGGTCCTGGCGGCGGCGGATGTCGGTATCGCCGTCGGCTCCGCCACCGATCTTGCCCGCGAGACCGCAGCGCTCGTGCTGCCTGCGGACGGATTATGGATGCTGCCCTGGGTCGTCGACGTGGCCCGCGCGGTTCGCAGGACCATCTTGACCAACCTTATGTGGGCTTTCGGTTACAATCTCGTCGCCCTGACTTTCGCAGCATTCGGACTTCTGCAGCCAATCCTTGCAGCGGCGGTCATGGCCGGCTCGAGCATCCTCGTGGTGGTGAATTCGCTGCGGCTGGAGCGGTTGCCCGATCCTGTTCCATCGCTGATCCCCGAGCAACGATCCGGCGCTGAGGCAGAGAGCGCCCGGCATGACGTGGGCGTTTCGATGATAGTCGCCCCGGAGATCGAGCGGAGCTGAGCCTCGCCTTCAGCCGAACACGTCGTGCGTGAAGGCGTCGTACCAGCCGTTCGCGGTGCGCACCACCTGGCGGCGGAGTTCGGCATCCTCCCCGACCGCGCTGAGCAAGATTTCGCTGATCTTGATGGTCTCTGCCGTGGCCTTGAAGCTGATGGCATCGCTCACCGCATCGTCGGCGGCGAGAAAGGTGAAGCAGGTGTTGAACAGGTGAGGTTCGATGGCCTCGGAGCCGGCGAGCGCGGTGGCGATGGCGAAGGCGCAAACCTTGGCCTGGCTGTTCGTGACGAAAGCCGATTTCGGCATGTCGCCGGCGCTGGTCGCGTCGCCCACCACGTAAATTCCCGGCTGCAGCTTCGACTCGAACGTCAGCGGATCGATCGGACACCAGCCCGACTGATCGACGAGGCCCGCCCGCCGCGCCAGCTCGCCGGCCATCTGCGGCGGGATGATATTGGCGACGGCGGCCTTGAATGTGCCGCCCGCGGTCTTGACGGCACGGCCCTTCACGTCGACCGCCTGGATGCCGCCGGTGAATTGACCGGGCAGCCATTCTATCATGCCTGGATAGTGGCGGCTCCAGCCGTCCTGGAACAGATCCTGCTCGAAGAAACTGTCCTTGGAATCGAGAATCAGGATTTTCGCCCGCGGCTTGAACTGCTTGAAATAGTAGGCGATCAGAGATGCGCGCTCGTAGGGACCAGGCGGGCAGCGGAATGGATTAGGGGGGGCGGTGATCACGAATACGCCGCCATTCTCCATGCTTTCGAGCTGTTCACGCAGCAGCTTGGTCTGCGGCCCGGCATTCCAGGCATGCGGCAGGCTCTCCGTTGCGGCCTCGTCATAGCCCTCGATGTCGCTATATCTGAAAGCGATGCCCGGGGCGACGACGGCGCGGTCGTAGCTGAGCTTGGTTCCGTTCTTCAGCGCGACGACCTTGGCCACCGGGTCGACCGCTTCGGCCGTGTCGTGAATGACGGTGATGCCGTATTTCTGCGCCAGCGTTGCATAAGAATGCGTGAGCGATTCGAGCGAGCGAAGCCCGGCGAGATAAAGGTTGCTGAAGAAGCAGGTCGTGTAGCTCGGCTTCGGTTCGACCAAGGTGACATCGAGGCCTTTTTCGCTCGCCGCCAAATATTTGGCGACGGTCGCGCCACCGACGCCGCCGCCGACGACGACGACTCGCGCCTTGGCTTGGCCTCTTGCGACGCGTGGACCGAACGGAACGAGACAAGCCGCTCCCGCAAGGTGAGTGAACTTGCGACGTGTCCAGCGGTTCATGGCTGCGTCGTTTCCTTTCCCAGCGTCGAGAGATAGCGCGCCACCGTCGCGACCTCCTCGTCAGTGAGCGAGCGGACCATGATGTACATGATCTGGCTCGGCCGCTCGCCCGACTTGAAGGCTTGCATCGCGCTGACAAGTTTGTCCTGATCCACTCCGGCGATCGGCGGAATGGCCATGTCCCGGCCGTCGAGGCGATGGCAGGAAGCGCAGGCCGCGGTGAGCTGCGCGCCCTGATCGGCGCCCGCCGCACCGGATTGGCTGACGAGCAGGACGAACCCTGCGGCGATCGCGGATCGCGTAACGGGGCGCATGCTCAACGCCCCTCCGTCTCGGAGTTTTCCCGTCACGTTTCTCCCCCTCAACTCCTACCAACGCAATTCACGGCAGCTCGATGGCCTCGCCATCTCAAGCCACGGTGAGCTGGTGCGACAACGCATAGACGGCGCCCCCATCTTCTTCCCACATGAAATCGAGCCGGCCGCTCTCTGTCGCGCGCAGGGAAAATTCGAAGAAAGGGTTGGCGGCAATCGCCTCGTGAAGATCGACGCTGAACACCATGGCGTCGTTATAGCGGCAGACAAATCTGTTGATGATCTTGCGCGGGATCACATTGCCTCGATCATCGTGGCGCAGCCCTGTTTCCATCTCATGGCTGATGATGGTTTTGACCTGAAAGACTTCGCCCTTCACCGCAGCGCTTGGTACGACCACGCGTGGTGTGGGGGTGATCACTGTCTCTCTCCCGTATCTCAGGCGCAGCCATTCGTGGCGACACGGACCCAGGCCTTGGTCATCAGCAAAACGCCGTCATTCATCTCGGCGACAGCTACGACATGCTGCGGTTTGGCAAGGCGGATGCGTGTCGATACGCGGGCTATGCTGCGTTGGGGAACGAAATGGAAACTGGCGACTTCGATGATCGGGTTCTGCGGCGCGAACACGCGGATTTGCCTCACATGGTCGGTCTCGGTCATGGGGCTGTCGATGTCAAGGCTCATCGGCACGGTGTAGCCGGTTGGGAAGACCGCCGGCATTATCAGGTGAAGGCGATCCGATGCGATGGCCGTCCGCCCGGTGAGCTGCTTGACGAGTTCCAGCGCTTCATCGCTCGCACGCGCGCCCCGCGGCGAGAAGAGCACGACCCCGGCAAACCCCGCACTCCCGGCGATCAAGACATCGCGGCGCGTCAAGCTCATCGTCCCGGTCTCCAAACCCTGCCACCGCACTACGCCACTCCGAACACATATCGGCGGCAGCAGGCAGCGCACTCGGGCACCTCAGCGCGACAACTTTTCAGAAGGAAACCTTAACACTGACAACCGCCCTGAGCAATCTCGCGGAAGCGTCCAAGGTTTTTTCGGCGCCCTCGAAACCTCACGCATTGGTTTCTTTCTAACCTGACCGATTTCAACGACTTTATTTTCACGTTCGGTGCGGTTTCGTGGTACTTTCTTGAGGATCGGAGACTTTGGCCAAGCCCCTCTATCTTGTTGTCCACGGCAAGAACCAAAGCTGAAGCGCAATGTCCAAGTTCCGCAATGCGATCAGGCTCGACGGCGCGACAGCCGCCCGCGAGTCCGGGCTCGGCGAAGCAATTGTGGCCGGGGCTGGCGGTACCGTTTCCGCTGACGCTCAGGCCGCGTTCGAGCGAGCGCTGGAGCTTGACTCCGGCAATCCGAAGGCTCGTTTCTTCCTGGCGACGGCGCAAGCGCAGGAAGGCCGCGTTGCCGATGCCGCCGTTGCCTGGCAGGCGATGCTTGCGGATATTCCCGCCGATTCCCCCTGGCGCGGTGCTGTCGAACAGGTGCTTACGGAAGCCGCAGAGCACGTGGCAACTGCGCCGCCAGAGAGCGCACAACCGAGCCCCAGCCAGCAAGATATCGACGCTGTCGCCGAGATGACACCGACGGATCGCAACGCGATGATCGAAACAATGGTCGTCGGACTCGACAGGCGGCTGCGCGAATACCCGCAGGACCGGGAAGGATGGAGGCGTCTTGTGCGTTCGTACATTGCCCTCGACAGGGCAGCGGATGCCCGTGAAGCGCTCGGTCGCGGGGTTCGTTCACTCCGGCGCTGAAACCGGCACGGCCAGGGAGCTCGAAGCCTTCGCGACCTCGCTTGGACTTTCGGGGACGGAGTGACGGCATGACGCGCAAACAGAAAAGACTGTCGGTTATCGGCGGCGCTTTGGCGTTTCTGGGCGCGGCGACGATGCTGACATTCGTCGCGCTTGGCCAGAAGACGACTGTCGGTTATCGGCGGCGCTTTGGCGTTTCTGGGCGCGGCGACGATGCTGACATTCGTCGCGCTTGGCCAGAAGACGTCGTACTTCTATATGCCTGCCGACCTCAATGAGAACGCAGTCGCCCCCGGCGAGCGCATCCGTCTCGGCGGACTTGTCGAGAAAGGCTCGATCGTGCGCGGCGGGGGCACCAAGGTGGCGTTTGGCGTCACCGACAAAGACCAATCCGTGAAGGTGGGGTCTACACCGGCAGCAGGCCCGATCTCTTCCGCGAGGAGCAGGGCGTCGTAACAGAAGGGACATTCCGCGAGGACGGGGTTTTCGTGGTCGACGGCGTTCTGGCCAAGCACGATGAAAACTACATTCCGAAAGAAGTAGCCGACAGCCTGAAAGCGAAAGGCGTATGGCAGGAGAATTGATGCCATTTAGTCGGACGTTGCTCTAGGATAGCGTCATGGTTGAAACCGGTCACTTCGCGCTTGTACTTGCCTTCGCGCTGGCGCTCGTCCAGTCGGTGCTTCCTCTGGTTGGCGCGCGAACCGGCAACGAGCGGATGATGGCCGTCGGCGGGCCGGTTGCCGTTACAGGGTTTGCGCTGACGGCCGTCTCGTTCGTCGCGCTCACCATCGCCTATATTCACTCGGATTTTTCGGTCTTGAATGTCTGGCAAAATTCCCATTCGCAGCAGCCGCTGCTCTACCGGATCACCGGAACCTGGGGCAATCACGAAGGATCGATGCTCCTTTGGGTCTTGATCCTCACCCTGTTCGGGGCGCTGGTGGCGGTGTTCGGCAACAACCTTCCGGCATCGCTGCGCGCCAATGTCCTGGCTGTTCAGGGCTGGATCGGCGCGGCTTTCCTTCTCTTCACCCTTGTGACGTCAAATCCCTTCACCCGTCTGACACCAGCCCCGAGCGAGGGGCGCGAGTTGAACCCTGTGCTTCAGGATATCGGTCTCGCCATCCATCCGCCGCTTCTCTATCTCGGCTATGTCGGCTTTTCGGTCTGCTTTTCGTTTGCCGTCGCGGCGCTGATGGATGGCCGCATCGACGCGGCCTGGGCGCGTTGGGTGCGTCCCTGGACGCTGGCCGCATGGATGTTCCTCACCGGCGGCGTCGCCATGGGGTCCTACTGGGCCTACTATGAACTCGGCTGGGGCGGCTTCTGGTTCTGGGACCCGGTCGAGAACGCCTCGTTCATGCCGTGGCTCGCTGGCACGGCGCTGCTGCACTCCGCCATCGTCATGGAAAAGCGGTCGGCCCTGAAGATCTGGACGCTGCTTCTGGCGATCCTGACCTTTTCGTTGTCCTTGCTCGGCACGTTTCTGGTCCGCTCAGGCGTGTTGACGTCGGTCCACGCCTTCGCGACGGATCCGACGCGCGGCGTGTTCATTCTCGCCATCCTAATGATCTTCATCGGCGGGTCGCTGACACTTTTCGCCTATCGGGTCTCGACGCTGGCCGCCGGAGGCCTGTTCCATCCCATATCGCGCGAGGGCGCGCTGGTTCTCAACAATCTTTTCCTGACGACCGCTGCCGCGACCGTTCTGGTCGGTACGCTTTACCCCCTGCTGGTCGAGGTTATCGCCGGCGACAAGATCTCTGTCGGCGCGCCTTTCTTCAACCTGACCTTCGCTCCATTGATGGTACCGCTTCTGGCCGTCGTGCCCTTCGGTCCGCTTCTCACCTGGAAGCGCGGCGATCTCTACGCGGTTGCGCAGCGCCTCGTTTTTGCCTTTGGCGCCGCGCTCGTCGCGATCATGGTGACGTTGTTCTTCGTCGACGGCACGTCGGTTCTGGCCGCGCTCGGTGTCGGCCTCGCTTTCTGGCTGATCATCGGGACACTGACGGATATCGCCTTGAAATCGGGGGTCGGCAGCGCGACCCCCGCCGTGGCGCTGCGCCGTTTCGCCGGCTTGCCGCGCTCGGTCTACGGCACGTCGCTCGCCCATATGGGCCTCGGCCTGACCACGCTCGGCATTGTCGCCGTGGGCTTTCTGGAGACCGAAAGGATCGTCACGATGCGTCCCGGAGAAACGCTCGAAATTTCCGGCTACACGCTCCGCTACGACGGCATTCATCCGCTCACGGGACCAAACTATACCGAAGGCCGCGGACGGTTCGTGTATTTTGACTCGAGCGGCAAGGTTTTGGGCGAAATCGTTTCGTCGAAGCGATTCTACACCGCGCGTCAGATGCCCACGACCGAGGCGGGGATCGCGACGCGCGGTTTCAGCCAGATTTATGTTTCGCTCGGCGATTCCACGCCCGATGGTGCCATCGTCGTGCGCGTCTGGTGGAAACCTGTTGTCACCCTTATCTGGATCGGTGCGTTGGTGATGATGACCGGCGGTGCGGTCTCGCTCTTCGACCGGCGACTTAGGGTCGGTGCGCCGTCGCGCCGGAAACTCCCCATCTCGGATGTTGCAAATCCGAGTGCGCCATGATCGCCAACCACATCGCAATCGGCGTGATCGCTCTGACAATGGCCTTGGCGATGGCCGCAGCGACCGCGCCCGCCCATGCGGTTCAGCCGCAAGAAGTGCTTGCCGATCCGGGGCTCGAAAAACGTGCGCGCGCCCTGTCGGTGAAACTCAGATGCATGGTCTGCCAGAACCAGTCGATCGACGATTCGAATGCCGAACTCGCCGGCGATCTGCGTGTGCTTGTCCGCGAACGGCTCGTGGCCGGCGATACCGACGGCGAGGTCATTGATTTCGTGGTGTCGCGCTATGCGAATTCGTACTCCTGAAGCCGCGGTTTAGCGCGCGCAATGCACTGTTATGGGCGACACCGGTGATCCTGCTTCTTGGCGGCGGCGCATCTATCGTCTTCAATGCCCGAAACCGCAGGCGTGACGAGGTCGCAGTCCTTACCGCAGAGGAAAGAGCGGCGCTGGGGACGATCCTTCAGGATCGCGATTGACGGGTTTGACGGGCAGGCTTTGAACCGCTGGATAGAGGGCAAAGGCCGGGCGTTACACTTCTTGTTCGCCTGCTCGATTGGCCAGCCCTTCGGGTGGTCTGGGGTGAATGCTAGCACTGAGCACGCAGAGAACGCAGGCACCCCACAGCGTCGACAACGCTCACAACCGAGCTGACGCCCTTGACCCATTAGAGAACAAGATCGGTCGCGATGTGATATTTATGCTCGTGTCCGTGAAGGTCCGCAAATGGCGCAACGTGCTCGTTCCGGTCGACGAAACGTACGGCAGGAAACCATCTATCTCGGCTGTTGGCGGCAGCCAGCTGATAGAGTTTTGACCCTAGCACTACTTTGGCAGATTTTTAGCAAGGCGAGCATTTTGAGGATTCCCGAGAGGCGTCTTCGGTGATTCATAGGAGGTCGGCTTTTTGGAGGGGCCGGCCATGGATGGGGACTGGCAAGCTGATTTGGAGCGCTGGCTCGCGCCGTTTGTTGCGGCGCTGAGGCACAAGACGAGAGCACGGATGTGCCCGGCGTATGTCGCGGGATTGAACGCGCAAAAAAGCGCCACAAGCAGTCATTCTGCGTTTTCACCATTCCTTGTTCGGACCTTGGTCGTGAATCCACCGCACGTTTGGCATAGGTAGTGTCGTCGCTGCGCTAGCGTCTACGGTCCTAGATCGAGCGTGTTCTTGATAACGCGATCGATTTGAAGGGTACCGTGCTCGGCTCTAAGTCTCTCGATGACACGCGCCCGATTTTCCAAATGTTTAACCTGTGCTTCCCAACCTTCGTCTGGCTCTCGCAAGCTCAAGCATGTCGAGTCAAAGTCAAACGGGAACGGATGATAGCGGCGCATGCCCCGATCAGCGAGGCATGGACGCCCGTCATGTTGATAGACCCCTTGGTCAAATCAACGATGGTCACACGAGACTGTACTTCCTCGGCCACTACAGGAGGCCTGCCTTCCGCCTGCGCGACTTAACCTTTGTGGCAGGCGCTTTGGCTGGTTTCTTTGAAGCGGAGCGCCTACTTCTGACCTTCTTCTTGGCAACATCTGCCTTCTTGGCAACGGCTGCGGGCCTGGAGAGATCAAGGACCACCACATCGATGAGCCCATCAAGCTCCTTTGCCATTTTGCCGACAATCTGGTTCCTAAGCTGTTCTGGCGATGTAATCGACGGTTCCCACTTGCCCGCGACAGTCTCGCCATTGCCAAACCATAGCACCAGATAGACCCCCTGCCGGGCCGCGTCGGGATGGATTGCGTATCTCTCATCAAGCTGCGCTGCCGCCGCCGTGAATAGATGCGCGTTCCATTGGCCTTTCACTTCGACCACGAGCAAGAACCGGGCGCCAGAGACCGTTGCAGCCGCGGTGAAGTCGCAACGGTTTCCGGCCGCCATGTGGTGTTCGATCACCACCGAGAGCCCGAGCGCGGTCATCCGCCCATTGAGCCTGTCGACGATGCGATTGCGCGCTGTATTCTCGTCGACGTGTTTACCGCTCTCGTAGAAAGTGTCGAGTGGGTCAGTCTCCGAACCCTTCAGCCACTTCTGGACTTCCACCAGTTCTTCTACGAGGAGCGCTCGCAGGTCTTCGACCGTTGCAATATCGTTCTTCTCGAGAAGTGCGGATATGTCGGAAGGTGCGGGCGCGCGGAAATCCTGAAGCGCGAGCTGCCGTTTGGCTTCGGCGCGGACTGTCAGCAGGATATCCCGGAAGGTTTCAAAGCGAGGATCGGCAAGCATTCGCTCCAACACCGGAAGCCTGCGATCCGGCAAGTCATTGGCGATTCTCCAGCCGCAGTCATGAAGAAAACGATAGGCTTTTTCATTTGGCGGGTCTCCCGAACCGAAAGAGCTTGGAAGGTGAACCTTTGGCCAGACCGTCACGAAGGCATCGAATATCTTGTAGATGGCCTCTGCAGTGAGAGGCGGCCAGAACGCTCCCTCACTTCTTCCGAAACGCCCGGTTCTATCCTCGATTGCAAATATCGTGTCGGAATCGGCGCGAAGCTCAGCCCATGACTCGTTTGCCTTCCCCGTGCTGAAAAAGAAGGAGTTGAGCAGCCAGAATTTGCGTCGCGCCCGGCCGCGTTTGTCCGCGTCTGTGTGGCTGCCGCTGTCGGCCACAGGGTCGGCCAGCCGCGCGTCGATCAGCTGGGCGAGTTGCGTGCGATCGGCATGTACAGCCGCCAGTTCAAAAAGTTGCCTCACCGCTTCGAGAGGCATGAAGGGGAACCGGCCCAGCCACTCGAGTGGCAACGTTGCCCGCAGGTGCTGAAACGCAGTTTTGCGTTCGAGCCAGTCGACGCGGGTTGGAGTCTCTTCGCTCGAAGCGAGCTGCACCTCCAGAAACCGCCTCGCAAAGTCCTCCGCTGCGCCCGACTCGGCGAACAGAATATGATCCAGCTCATCCTCGAATGCCCTCTCTTCGCCTTCTTCGAGTGTGGGATACGAACTCATTTCCGCCTTGACCGCGGCCAGGATGGAACTGTCGATGGTGTCCAGCGACTCGCCGTCCCTAAAGCGCGCCAGACAGGCGGCCAGCAGAATGTCCGCGACGACGACTCCTTGGCGCCTACCGAGTGCTTCCAGCGCCGGAACTTTGTCCTTTAACTCGGTGAGACTGTTGCGGAGGGCGCGAATGGGCGTCTCACCGTAATCCGGGTTCTTGGTTAGTTTTTCCGGCTCGAAAAGGTAGTTTTGCCCGAATTCGGCCAACCAGCCCCCGTGCCTTCCCGCCTCAATCAGCTCGCGGTTCTCTAAGAGGTGGGCGCGGTTCTCATCCTTGATCAGAGCATCGCGGCGCTCGTATCGCCCTTTCCGGTAGCGAACGCGATTCCTCCGATCACGCAGCATCTTCTGCCACGCATGCTGGCGCTTAGACCAGTTGGCGAGAAACCGACTGTCCGATCCAGCCTGCTGGCGCTGAAGGGCACGAAGCTCATTCCTGCCCTTTGCCTCTTCATCCGGATTGTGAGGCGACCAGAATGCTGACCAGAGTTCGACGTTTGCGGTCTCAAATGAGTGCACCGTCATCGCGCGCGAGTCTTCATGGCGCAACCGCAAGCCGGAATGGGTTGTACTGGAGAAGAGACGACTGGCGGCCTCCTGTATCTGGCCGGGGTCGCTGATACCCCCGAAGGCGAGTCTTTGCACCGCTTGGCGCAATCCCGCATCGGCTGCCAGTGTTTTCACGGTCGGGCCGCTGTCTGCGAGGATGCGCCCGAAATACAGTCCCCTGGCCCACTGCCAGATGCGTTCGGGGTGGTGCGGTCCGACCGCCAGAGTGAAATAGCGGTCGAGCAATTCGCCAATGATCTTGCTGATGCCGGTACGGCAGCTACAAAGATATTCATGCTTGGGAGAGCAGGTGCAGGCGAGACCGTCGGCGAGGGCGTCCAGGAAAATGAGCGTACTCTCCATATCGAATGTGCGAACAAGCTGTTTGATGAAGTATCTTGAGCCTATCTCGCGGTCCCGGTCATCGGTGCGCTTCGGATAGAGGGTGGCCAAAAGCCTTAGCAACCCTATGACGCTCTCCGATCCAAACTGGCCGATGCCGGCTTTGATAACAGCCTTTGAGGCAAGCTCGAGCGAGGTACGCGATCCCTCAGAGACAAGCGTGTCGAAATCCGCAAACGCGTTGTAGACCGGCGCATCCAGCAGGGCACCAAACGCAAGCATACGGGTAGAGGAATCGTAGTTCGCGTTAAGGGCCAGCCCCGTGAGCTCCGGAATAAATGACGGCGCCGCCTGTGATCCGTTAATCAACTCCAGGATTAGGTCTCGCAGCGCGCCTGCCTTCGCGGCAGGAGCGAGAAGGGCGCGAACTGTGTCATGGGTATCCGCCGAGAAGAACTGGCCGACATTAAATCTACGCCAAACGTCGCTTCGGCGGAAATAGGGATCATCCTGTGCCACGGCGCTCAGCCTGGCCAGCAGCGCGATCTTGGAGCGGGTAGTCAGCTGCGAAGCGTCGCCGTTGGCGAGTACCGCATAAGGATCAACGGCTATGGCCGCCTCCTGCATCGGCTCCTTGCCGAGCGCAGCCATCCAGCCAAGCATCCCGCGAAGCTCATCGCGAACGACACCACCGGGGGCTACGACGGATAGGACACGGCCCAATGACAGACGGTCTGAGGGATCCTCAATGCGCTTCACGAGATATTGGGCGGAGCAATATTCGGCGGCAATCCTGTGAACCGGCTCATGCTGGTTCGGATCGTTCGAAGGCTTCAGCAACCTGGTATCGGGAAGGAATTGCACTTTGTGAGGAAGGGTGGGTGCAAGCCCTGGGAGGTACGGATAGTCGCGATCACTGAGCGCTTCGGTCGTGCTCACGCCCGTCGCGCCGGAAAGCATCAGCTTGGCGAACACCTGGCCCGCAAGGTCGATGATCTCCGCGATCGAGGGTCTGGCCTGACGGCCGAGGTTTTCATTGGCTTCGTGCGCCAGCCGGCGCACGGCATCCGAGAAGATCTTCGGCTTCGACGTGAAGACTCGACCGCTTTCGAAAAACGCTTCGCCGAGAAGCTGCAAAAACTGGGGATTGCCAAGAAGGGGCAGCAGCTCGAACCGGCTGACCTCGTTCGAGAATGCCGCAAAGTCTTCAGCGGGGAAGCTCGCCTCGAAAAGCTGCCGCTGTTCAGCTTCGCTGAAAGGCTCTAGCTTCACGATGATCGGATCTACGCCGAAACACTCCTTGACATAGGTTGTTCGCGCGAGGTCCCACTCGCTGGATCGCCCGGCAAAGATCACCGTCCCGCAGTTGGCCTCGCTCGCCCGGACAACGATAGTGTCCATGGCCAGCTTGTCGATGCGAGCGACCTCGTCCATCGCATCGATGACCAGGGCCTCCACCGGAGTTCCCGGCAAGCGGTTCCGGAAGACGCTAGCCCGCACCGGAGTGACGGAAAGTAGCCTGCCCAATTGGACCAGAAGCTCTGTTTTCCCTGCTCCTGGTTCGGCAAGCACAATGATAGTGGAACCCTGCTGAAGCAGTTGCTCTTCAGTTAAGGTATGTTGGCCGACTATCAGGGTTCTGGGAATATACAAGCCTTGCACCGGCACATCGTATCAATCGTTGCCCATGGCGTGCCATAGGTTTGAGATTTTATCCCCCGTGCATCCACTTTGGACATGTTGGGCGGTCGTCCGCTTATGGCCCGGTTCAAGTCGATCGCCCAGCGGCTCAATCTCGGTCCCTAAACAGCGTTTTACGGCAGCCATCAGTGCGCAAGGTTCCGAGGTGAAGGCGCCTGACCGCTTATCAGATTTGCTACAAGCAGTGATCGATTGGCGATCCGCACGCGGGCATGTCCGGCAGGCCAGTGCAAATGGTGCATGAGGAGGGCGCCGGCGGATTGGCAGCCGCTGCCAGCGGACTACAGGGCGGCCGCAGAGCGCGCCTGGCAGGAATGGCGGGCACTGCTACTCCTGAGGCGGCCCAAAAGCGAATGACCCCAATGATTAACAACAGGCTGACAACGAGACCCAGAACGGGAGGCAGGAACGTCCATAGCGAAATCGGTGTTCCGACGATGCCAATGGACAGTACGGGAACGATCACGCCGGTCGCGAGCGCCACGATGCCCATGCTGTTGAAATAGTTTGCTGACATTTTGACGCACTCGTTGTGAATCAACTGGCTCATTCGATCCCCCAATCTGAGCCGGTCAGCAAATCACTGAACAGACAGCCTGTCGAGATACGCGGCAGAGCCGACATAGCGGCCGTGTGAGGCCGAGACTACTGCTCGGCGCCATCTAACTTAGGGTCGAAGGCGCCATCTGGGAACGGCCCTGGATAGATCACAATACCGCTGAACAGCCGCTTGGCTGGAATTTTCTTTAGTGCAGCGTCTATTACCAGAAGCGCACTTCGATACGAGAGAAGAACCTCATCGACCGAGGTGGCGATCTCGCCATAGCGAGCCTTGCTCGAACAAACGACATTCGCAATAACGGTGCTGCTTATCGTTCCTTTCAGGCGACCCGATAGATTGACGAGGTCATCCAGCTTGTGGCCAGTTTTCGGGTATTCCACTCCCTCGAACTTCAGCAGGGCCTTGACGGACTTTTCCGCAGCCTGATGAAAACACCACCGCGCATGGCCAAGAGAGATCCCATTCATCAGCGCGGAGACGCCGGCATCAATGTCGACAGATGCTTCGGCAACCAACGGCACGTCATGGTGTGCCATCATTTCGTTGTAGACCATGACGATCCGCCCGAACTGATCACTCAGATCGACATATAGCCGTGTTGGGATGCTGTCGGCATAAGCCTGAGTCAGGTTTTCCAAGCTTTGTAGCAGGTTCATCTTTGGGAACCTGCCTTTGACCAATCGGCTATATTTGAAACCCAGGCGCTCCGGATTTATTTCGACGTTAACCTGGCCATAGATTATCGACACCGACAGCAAAAAGAGATCGCCGTCGATGTCAATGATGCCCGTCGCAGGCGCATAGACGATGTTCAATTTCTTGCCATAGCGATCGTCGAACCGGGCAAAGATGTGGGCCGAGAGCGCTCCGTAGGACAGATCATCAGGGGAAGGATTCCTTATGGGCGATGGCATAGTCAGCCCCAAGCCCCTTTGGGACGAGAAGCGTTGCCATCCTTTAGGTCCCGCCCGGTGAACTTGACGCGTTCTCGGCGCAACTCCTCGTCGATCAGCGCGAGCTCCGCATGCGTCGAGCGACCGAAGAGGACGTCCATCCATAGCGGGTCCATTGCCTATCGTTTTGATCGCCGCCAACCTGCGGCTCGCGCCTCGGCTTCGGAGCAAAACCACCTTTCGCCCTTAGCGGCAGAGATCTTCGTTGCCGAATAAAACTTCTGTCCAGGCAGGTGATAGATGCGCTCACCTTCAGCTGAGATGTTCCCCTTGATGTTGCAGCCAGAGCCAAGCAGACCGAAGCCGGCTGACGGTTCGCTGACGACTTCCGCCTTTTCAGCATTGGCCGCCCGCCAGTCCCATGGCTGATCAAATCGGCCCTGCCAGACGCCCCGATGTGCTGATCGAGCAGACTCCTGCGCGGCGGCGAAAGCTCCACCTGAATAGCGTGGCCAATCAAGGGCCCGACCCTTCTCGACTAGCCACTGTTGGGCGCTGCGGCCATCGGCCCGCGCACAATTCCCGACAATATACCGATCTCTGTCGATGAAGCTGCAGTACAAGGGTCTCGAAGCCGCCAGGAACTCATCAAGGGCTTGGGCAGCCCGGCGCCCGCATGGATATTCGAAGCCCTTGGCGTCATCGCAATATTGTCTGCTCACGGGTGCATCGATGCCATTGAAGCGGATGCGCTGGCCTTCGATTTCAACGGTGTCGCCATCTATGACTGAGGCGCGGCCCTGCATCGGACCCGGCAGCGGCTTACCCAGCCCGATATCGTGCTCTGAAGGCCTTCAATGATATTGCTGACCACTTGCTGGCTCGATCCCTTCAACACTAGGGAAATACCGGGAGCCGCTGTCAGCGATTTTGCCTTGGGTCTTTCCGCCATGGACCGGCAGCCTCGGCGGCGCTCATCGCGTCCGTCGTCGCGACTTCGCGAACGTGTCGAAGGAGACGGCAAGAACGATGATTACGCCGATGATGATCTGCTGGATGTAGGATGACACATTCATCAGCACGAGGCCATTGAGCAGCACGCCGATGAGAATCGTACCGATGACGGTACCGAAGATCGTCCCGACGCCGCCGAAGAGGCTGGTGCCGCCGATCACCACCGATGCAATGACGGTCAGCTCGTAGCCGGTGCCGGCAACGGCCTCCGCCGAGTTGAGTCGGGCGGCAAGGACAAAAGCGCCGAGGCCGGCGAAGAACCCCATGATCACATACACGCTGCTGACCACGGCGCGGACATTTAGCCCGGAGAGCCGCGCGGCCTCGGGATTGCCGCCGACCGCATAGACCTGCCGGCCATAGCGTGTATAGCGAAGCACGATATGGGCGAGAATGGCAAAGACCAGGAAGATGATGACAGGGATTGGGATTTGCCATCCGAGGATAGGCAAGGGGCCGATCTTGCCCTGTCCCCACCACACCAGGTCGGGCTCGAATCCGCTGATCGGGCCACCTGCCGCGAACAACAGCGCGGCGCCGCGAAACGCCGACATTCCGCCAAGCGTCACCACGAAGGGCGGCACCTTCAAACGGGTAATGGCAAAGCCCTGCAGGTAGCCGCCCACCATGCCGAGCGCGATCGCCGCGAGTGCCGCCAGGTACCATGCATTGCCGATTGCGTCCTGTCCCTCTCCGACGGTGAACCGGTTGGAGAGGCCGCCCTTGGAGACGGCGGCGGCGACCAGACCGGCAAACGCCAGCAGCGAGCCGATCGAAAGGTCGATGCCGGCCGTCAGGATGACGAAGGTCATGCCGATCGCCAGCAGCCCGACGATCGACACCTGGCGCATGACGTTGAAAAGATTGATCGACGACAGGAAGCGGGGTTCCATGATCGCGAACGCAGCCATCAGCACCAGCAGGAAGATCAGCGGCGCAAAGCGGGCAAGGAAACCGAACGGGTCGATCTTGGCCGGCGTGGCCGGTGCAGATGGCTTCACGTCAACCAAGGGGTCCTCTCCTAACTCGTCAGGGCGGCGCTACGCGTCATCATCGACATCAGGACTTCCTCGCTGGCCTCGCTGCGGGAAATCTCGCCCGTCACCCGCCCCTCGCGCATGGTGACGATGCGGTCGCTGATCACCAGGATCTCCGGCAGTTCGGAGGAGATGGCGATGACGGCAATCCCCGATCGCGCCAGCTCGAACAACAGGTTGTGCACCTCGACCTTTGCCCCGACGTCGATGCCGCGCGTCGGCTCGTCGACGATCAGCACCTTGGGCCGCAGCGCCAGCCAGCGCGCCAGAACGACTTTCTGCTGGTTGCCGCCGGACAGGTCGACCACGAGCTGCTCCGGGCTCGCCATGCGGATGTTGAGCGCGCGGCGGAAGTCGCCGACCAGCTTCTTCTCGGCCGGCTCGTCAACGAAGAACAGCCAGCGCTTAAGCTGGTCGAGAGAGGCCACGCTGACATTCATCCTAATGGCGAGCGACAGGAAGAGCGCCTGCTGCTTGCGGTCCTCGGGGACAAGCCCAATGCCGTGGCGGATGGCTTCCCGCGGCGAGCGGATGTCGACAGCCTTGCCGTCGACGAGAATGCGTCCGTCGTCGAACGGGTCGGCGCCGAATATCGCCCTGGCCATTTCCGTGCGACCGGCCCCGACCAGCCCCGCAATCCCCAGAATCTCGCCGTGGCGCACCGAGAGCGACACATCTTCGAGCACGGTTGCGTGCGGGTCGCGAGCGTTGCCGCGGCGGGTAAGGCCTTCGACGGCCAGCGCGATCTCGCCCGGCTCGCCTGCCTCGCGACGCTCGAAAAGGGCGCTGGCGACGCGGCCGACCATCATGCGGATGATGCCGTCGACATTCGTTTCGGCGACGGCGCCGCTGCCCACCTGGCGGCCATCGCGCAGCACCGTGTAGCGGTCGCAAATCTCGAACACTTCTTCCAGCCGGTGCGTGACGAAGATGATGCTGAGGCCCTGCGCCTTCAGGTCCCGGACGATGCGGAACAACTTGTCGACCTCGGTCGAGCTCAATGCCGATGTGGGCTCATCCATGATGATCAAGCGCGAGCGCATCGACAGCGCCCGCGCAATCTCCACCATCTGTTGCTCGGCGACGGAGAGATCGCTGACCCGCGACATTGGGTTCAGATCGAGCCCGATGCGCTGCGTTATCAATCGGGTCTCGGCCGCCATCTCCTTCCAGTTGACGAAGAAACCGGACCCCGGCTCGCGGCCGATAAAGACGTTCTCGGCGATCGTCATGTTCGGAGCGAGCGTGAACTCCTGATAAATCGTGACGATGCCGAGCAGTTGCGCGTCGTGAGGGTGAGAAAGCGCCAGCGGCTTTCCGGCGAAGGAGATGGCGCCGGCGTCCGGACCTTGGGCTCCCGAAAGGATCTTGAGCAGGGTCGACTTGCCCGCGCCGTTCTCGCCGAGCAGGGCGTGGATTTCTCCGGAAGCGACCTCCAGATCGACGTCTTCGAGCGCCTGGACCCCGGGGAAGCCCTTGCTGATCTTGGTCACCCGCAGGAGTGGTTCTGTCATGTCGGGTGCAGTCAGGATGAGTGCGCAAGAGGAAGGGCGCGAGAGACCCGCCCGGTGATTTGGTCGTACGGGACGCCACGGCAGTCGCGTGGCGTCCTCAGGCGATCAGACTGCTACTTCACCTCGCCCATGCGCTCGGCATCCTTGAGGTTGTCCTTGGTGATGGCGATCGGCGTCAGCAGCGTGACCTTCTTGGCCGGCTGCTTTCCCTCACGCAGGAAGCTGACCAGCGTGTCCACGGCCAGACGGCTCTGGCCGCCCGGCATCTGTTCGATCGTCGCGGTGAGCGTGCCGTCGCGGATCTGCGCCAGCGCTTCTGGCAGCGCGTCGAAACCGATGGTCGCGACCTTGCCGAGGTTGCGCGCCTTCAGAGCCTCGAGCGCGCCGAGGATCATGTCGTCGTTCGCGGCGACGATCACGTCGGGCGGCGTCGGCATGCCGGCGAGCGCGGATTCGGTGACCGACAGGCCCTTGGCCCGGTCGAAGCCGGCGGTCTGCTCGAACACGATCTTGTACTTGTCGGCAGCCTTGTCGAGGACGTTATGGAGCCCCTTGTTGCGGTCGATGGCGGGGCTGGCTCCGGACTGGCCCTGCAGGTTCATGACCGTAGCGCCGTTCGGGAAGAGCTTCATCACCAGCTCGCCCTGGGCCTCGCCGCCCTTGACGTTGTCGGCGCCGACATGGGCGAGGATGCCCGGAACCTTGTCGACGCGGCGGTCGATGGTGACGACCGGTATCTTGGCATCGACGGCTTCCTGCAGCGCCGGCGCCATGGCGTCGACCTCGTTCGGGCTGATGACGATGCCGTCGACGCCCTGGGTGATGGCGGCCTCGATGTCGGCGGTCTGCTTGGGCGAGGAGACCTGGCCGTCGCTCTCGATCACAGTGATCCCGCCGAGCTTCTCGGCCTCGGCCTTCATCTGGTTCATCATGTGGACGAAGAACGGGAAGGTCAGTCCCGGTACCGATTCCATGATCGTTAGAGGCTTGTCCTCGGCATGCGCCGGAAGCAAAAGCCCGAATGCAATGCTCACTGCGCCGGCAAGCGCCAGCGTCTTCCTGATCACCGTCATGTCTTCTCCTCCCAAAGAGCCCGAACGCTAGTCGGACGCCCGGATAGTGTCAAATGGTCTGACCACTTACAAGGCGTCAGGAACGATCGGTCTGGCGGAGGATGGCGGTCGCCGTCAGGGGCTTGTCCCGCCAAGGGATCGGCTGATGCGAACAATGCCGTCAAGAGAGGGCAACAAAGTCATGACCTGACGGCTTGGATGGTGGGCGTGACGCCGTCTCCGAACTGCGTGACCTCTATCTTGAGGCGGCCCGTGCTGGGCAGGTCCTGACTCGGTTTGGGCGGCCAAAGATACTATCCACGCTCGCGATCGACGTTGGTCGGATAGAACGACATATCAAGCCCCTCTTGGGTCGCTTGCTCGGCGCGAGACATCGGTGCGGGAGACGTGCAGCGCATGGCAAATGACTTCGCCGCTGGCAAAACAGCCGGCACGATCAAAACGGGAAGGCGTGGCAAAGCAGTCGTAAAGGACGGCGGCCCGTGTCGTTGAACTGCTGGGTGGCGCCAGGCGAGAGGAAACCGGTCCGTAGACCGTCCTTTGGGTCACATTCAGTAATGAGTTTTGAGGGTGCTTTTCGGGTCTCTTATCGGGACCGAAGGTCTCGGACTAGCGTCAAGCCATTGAAAAGTCTGGTACGCCCAAGGGGAATCGAACCCCTGTTCCCGCCGTGAGAGGGCAATCGGACTTTTGCAGATGTTTCATGTCGCGTCCATGTCGCATGGACCTGCCGACAGCTTCTGTAAGTCATTAAAAATAAACGGTAGCCATTTGCAACATGATGCGACATGAAAAGAACATCGGTGGCATTTAAGCAATTGATTTTATTGGTGATCCCGACAGGAATCGAACCTGTGACCTACAGATTAGGAATCTGCCGCTCTATCCTACTGAGCTACGGGACCACGCGGCCCGACACATAGCCGCTTCGGATCGTTTCGCCAAGAGGAAGGTTCAAAGCGCCGAGTGGATACGCCAAGGCGTGGCGCGGCCTTGAATTCCAAGGCCTGCCCTGACAAGCCCGCAATCTCGTCGTGCCCGTGCCCGTGCCCGAACGCCGGCGCCGCATGCGGACCCGGAGCCAAAGTCCGTCAGGCGGCCAGCGCGGTTTCGGCCAGCTTCACCCAATAGCTCATGCCGTGCGGGATAACCTCGTCGTTGAAGTCGTAGGCCGGGTGGTGGAGGCCGGCGGTGTCGCCATTGCCGATGAAGATGAAGGCGCCGGGGCGGGCTTCCAGCATGTAGGAGAAATCCTCGCCGCCCATCACCGGCTGGATGGCGCGGTGCACCTGGGCGTTGCTCGCGACATCGGCCGCGATATCGCCGGCAAAGACCGTCTCTTCGGCGTGATTGAAGGTGACGGGATAGTTGGCGTTGTAGTCGACCTCGATCGTCGCGCCGAAGGCGGTGGCCAGCCCCTGGCAAATGGTGCGGATGCGCTCCTCCGCCTTTTTTGCGACTTCCTTCTTCAGTGAGCGCACGGTGCCGGCGATCTCGGCGCTTTCGGGAATGACGTTATAGGCGTCGCCGGCGTGGAACTTCGTCACCGACACCACCACCGCCTCGACCGGGTCGGTGCTGCGCGAGGCGACCGTCTGCAATGCGCCGACCAGCTGGCTGGTGATGACGATCGGATCGATGGTGCCGTGTGGCATCGCCGCATGGCCGCCGCGGCCCTTGACGGTGATGGTGAATTCGGCGGTCGCCGCCATGATCGGGCCCGGCCGGATGGCAAACTGGCCGACCGGCAGGCCCGGCATATTGTGCATGCCGAACACTTTGGAGATGGCGAAGCGGTCCATCATGCCGTCCTTGACCATCTCATTGCCGCCGCCTCCGCCTTCCTCGGCCGGCTGGAAGATCACAGCCACGGAACCGCTGAAATTGCGGGTCTCGCTCAGGTATTTGGCCGCGCCCAGCAGCATCGCCGTGTGGCCGTCATGGCCGCAGGCATGCATTTTGCCGGGAATGGTGGACGCATAGGGCTTGCCGGTGATCTCGTTGATCGGCAGCGCGTCCATGTCGGCGCGCAGCCCAATGGTCGTGCCGTCGCCCTTGCGGCCGTGGATGATGCCGACCACGCCGGTCTTGCCGAGGCCTGTCACCACCTCGTCGCAGCCGAATGCCTTCAGCTTCTCGGTGACGAAAGCGGCGGTCTGGAAGACGTCGAAGTTCAGTTCCGGCGTCTGATGCAGGTGTCGTCGCCAGCCGGCAACCTCTTCTTGCATCTCGGCGGCGCGATTCAGGATTGGCATGATCGGTCCATTTCGCTGTTGGGGCAGCCGGGTTGCGTCTGCTCAATTGCAATCGTGATTGTCCGGCACTTTGCCATGTTGGCGTCACATAGGGTAAATAGCACCGCAGCAAAGCGGTCCGGGGATGAGGGTCGGACCAATATGCTGGCGACCGTGTAATGAAATCTTACGGAGCCAGAGGCGACTACGGCAAGAGGCGATTTCGGATTCCATGATGCGGTACAGGCATTTTCTCAAATTGTTGCTGGCGGGCGCAGTTGCGCTGCCCGCCTTCGCGACATCGGTTCTCGCCAATCCGCTGGTCCTGTTCGACCTGCAGACGGGCAAGATCCTCGAGCATCAGGACGCCTTCAAGCGCTGGTATCCGGCCTCGCTGACCAAGCTGATGACCGCCTATGTGGCGTTCCGGGCGATTGCGGCGGGCGAGGTCCAGCTCGATTCGCCGATCAAGGTGACGAAGCATTCCGCCGGCGAGCCGCCGAGCAAGATGGGCTTCAAGCCTGGCTCGGTGATGCGGCTCGACAATGCGCTGAAGATGATGCTGGTCAAATCGGCCAACGACATTGCCATGGCCGTGGGCGAGAATGTCGGCGGCTCGCAGGCCGCGTTCGCCGAACGCATGAATGCCGAGGCACGCCGACTCGGCATGATCGGAACGCATTTCGTCAATCCGAACGGGCTTTATTCGCCCGACCAGTACACGACGGCGCGCGACCTCGCCTTGCTGGTGATGGCGATCCGCAGCGAATTCCCGCAATACGCGCCCTGGTTCTCGATCGAGGGGCTGGCGGTCGGCAAGAAGGCGATCTCGAACTACAATCTCCTGATCGGCCGCTATCCCGGCGCCGACGGCATGAAGACCGGTTTCGTCTGTCCTTCGGGCTTCAACATGATCGGTTCGGCAACGCGCAACGGCCGTACGCTGGTGGCGGTGGTGCTTGGCGAAAAATCCGCGGTAAGCCGGGCCGAGACGGCGGCACGCCTCCTCGACCAGGGTTTTGACGCGCCGGCGACCGGCTCGACCACCATCGCCGCCTTGCCGTCCTATGGCGACACGCTCTCGGCCAACGACATGAATGACGAAATCTGCAAGAAAAAGACGAAGGTGGAGCAATCGGAAGCACCGCCCGCCGTTGCCGCCAAGGATGCGCCGAAATCGCCCTATCAGGAAAAGCTCGACCACGTGCCGACCCTGGTTGCCGTCGGCCTCGGCGGCGCCACCGGACCGACGCCGAAGGCGATGCTCGACGAGACCGGCCAGGAATTTGCCGATGTACCGTTGCCGACCTGGCGACCCGACCGGCCAGCACCGGCCGGCGCCACCGTGGTTGGGTCGGCCGCCGTACAGGGCGACCAGCCGGTCAAGGCCGCGAAGAACTAGGCAATGGCAGGCTTCCCTATCCCCGTGTCGGTGCTCACCGGTTTCCTCGGCGCCGGCAAGACGACGCTGCTCAACCGGCTGCTCAAGGATCCCACGCTCGCCGACACCGCCGTCATCATCAACGAGTTCGGCGAGGTGGCGATCGACCATCTGCTGGTCGAGCAGGCCTCCGACGGCATCATCCAGCTCTCCGACGGCTGCCTCTGCTGCACGGTGCGCGGCGAACTGGTCGACACGCTGGCCGATCTCGTCGACCGGCTGCAGACCGGCCGCATCGCCAAACTGGCCCGCGTCGTCGTCGAGACAACGGGTCTCGCCGACCCGTCGCCGGTGCTGCAATCGATCATGGCGCATCCGGCACTGGTCCAGGCTTTCCGGCTCGACGGCGTCATCACTTTGGTCGACGCGGTCAACGGCAATGCGACGCTCGATGCCCATGTCGAGGCGGTAAAACAGGCGGCCGTCGCCGACCGCATCGTGCTGACCAAGACCGACCTGGTGACTGAATCAGGCGATCTCGATGCCTTGCGGACCCGGCTGCGGCAGATCAATCCGGGTGCGGCGCTGCTCGAGGCGGGCGACAGGAGCACGGGCGCGGCGGCGCTGTTCGACTGCGGTCTCTACAATCCGGCGACGAAATCCGCCGACGTGCAGCGCTGGCTCGGCGAAGAAGCCGGCCATGATCATGGCGATCACCATCATGGCGATCACCATCAGGGCGATCACGACCATCACCACGGCCATCGCCACGATTCACGTGTGCGGTCCTATTCGCTCGTACATGACGGTCCGGTGCCGTTTTCGGCGATCGAGATGTTCCTCGACCTGTTGCGTTCCACGCATGGCGAGCGCCTGCTGCGCATGAAGGGCGTCATCGAGTTGCAGGAGGACCCGTCGCGGCCGCTGATCGTGCACGGCGTGCAGAAGATCCTGCATCCGCCGGCGCGGCTGTCGTCCTGGCCCGACGGCCAGCGTGGCACAAGGCTGGTGCTGATCACGCTCGACATGCCGGAGGATTATGTGCGCCGGCTGTTTGCCGCCTTCACCAACCGGCCGTCGATCGACACGCCCGACCGCGCGGCGCTGGAAGACAATCCGCTGGCCATCGCCGGGCGGCGTTAGCTCGCGAAGGTGGCAGATTACCGCAAGATTTCCACGGTGCCGCCACGCTCAACCAGAAAACGATGGCCGCCGGATACCGCCGCCGTTTCGATCAGCTGGTGGCCGGCGTCGGAGCAGAAGGCGGGAATGTCGATGACCGCCAGCGGGTCGGTGGTCTCAAGCCACAGCCGGCTGCCCGGCCGCATCGCGGCCAGCCGCTTCTTCGCCTTCAGCACGGGAAGCGGGCAGTTCAGCCCCTTGAGGTCATAGACAGCGTCAGGATCGACCAAGGGCCTATCTTGTTGTTCAAGCATGATCTTTTTCCGAAAACCGGCTTCCACTTTTCGGGATCATGCTGCGGAACCTCAGCCGCCGAACATGCCGAGCAGCTTCTTCTTCAGCTTCGTCACCGTGCCGTCGCCGGCGTCAGCCGCCTGCGTCTCTGCCGGTGCGGCCTCGGCGGGCTGCGCGATGGTCGCGGTGGCGACCGGCTGCTGTGCCGCGGCCTTCTCGGCCTCTTTCTCGGCCAGTGCCTGCGCCTTTGCGGCCTCTTTCGCAGCCTTCGCTGCCTCTATGGCTGCCAGCCGCTGCTCCTCGGCCTTCTTCTTGGCCGCCTTCTCCGCGTCGAGCGCGGCCATCTTGCGGCCGGCTGGCGAATCGATGCGGCCCATGCGCGCCGTCTCGGTCACCGTACCGTCGGAGTTGAGCGACGGCGGATCGATCGGCACGCGCTCGCCGCGGGCGCGGCGCTTCGACCAGTCGGAAACGATGCTGGCTTCCTTGATGCCGGCAATCGTCGGCTTGGGCGCCGGCACGCTGGACTTGACCGCGCCGCTGAACGCCGCTTCGTAAGTGCTCTGGTAGGCGTTGTAGGCGCTCTTCAGCGAATCCGGCTGCGTGCTGGCGGGGCAGGGCCCGGTCGGATCGAAGGTCGTGCCTTCCGGAGCCACCTGGTTGAAGACGTAGCGCTTCTCGCAGACGTCGACCTTCGGCGGCACCTTGGTGATCTCGAAATTGTCGTAGCCGACCTTCAGCATCTTCCAGAAGTCGTAGTTCGGGTCGTTGCGGTAGCGCGCCATGTTGGCGGGGGTCATGCGGAACGGAAAGGCCTCGATCTGGAACTCGGTCTGGCCGCCCTGGAAGGCGTCGCGGCCGAAGGCATAGATCTGCTCGATCTGCGCGTCCGTCATCGAATAGCAGCCCGAGGACGAGCAGGCGCCGTGCACCATCAAATTGGAGCCGGTGCGGCCGTTGGCGCGATCATAGGCGTTGGGATAGCCGACGTTGAAGGACAGATGGTAATTCGAGCGCGGGTTCATCTGCTGGGGACGAACCGTGTAGAACCCTTCCGGTGCCTGGCGATCGCCCTCGGTGAATTTGGGCCCGAGCTTGCCCGACCATTTGCAGATGTCGTAGCTGGCGACCAGATCGTAGCGGCCGTTGGTCTTGGCCTTCCAGATCTCCAGTTTGCCCTCTTCCTTGAAGATACGAGCCATCACCGAGGAGGTGCGGACCATGCCCTTGGCCTTCATGTCGGCCAGGATCTTGTCCGGCAGCGGCTTGTTGGCCTCCGGGGCGAAATCCTTCATCGAGGAATCGTTGCAGCCGGCCACGCCTATCGCGGCGATCAGGACTCCAGTGCGGGAAAGCTTGGCAAACATGGGTACGGCTACGTCTTTTCTCTCGGGCGACAGATTTCGGCCCCGCCGGCCCACACGCTAAACATTAGCGGACCGTAAGCCCGTTAACCTTGAAAAATCCTTACCGCAAGCTTCGGATCACCCCTCACGGCAATTTCATTGACCCGAATGCGGCGGCATTTTTGTGGCGAAATTGCGCAATTCCGCCACTTTGCGGCGTGTTGCCGGCCCAGCCTAGAGGCTACGGCCCATGGCCAGGTATTTCTCGCGGCGCTGCTCGCGGAAATCGGTGTTGGCGCCGGCAAAGTCCTTCATCGTCCTGGCGATGAGGTCGCCGGTGGCGGCGATCACCGTTTCCGGGGCGCGATGGGCGCCGCCGAGCGGTTCGGGGACAATGGCGTCGATGATCTTCATTTCGTAAAGATCCTGGGCTGTGATCTTCATGTTGGTCGCCGCATCCTTCGAGCGGGTGGTGTCGCGCCACAGGATCGAGGCCGCACCTTCCGGCGAGATCACCGAATAGATGGCGTGCTCCAGCATGTAGACCCGGTTGGCCGTGGCGATGGCAATGGCGCCACCAGAGCCGCCTTCGCCAATGACGACCGAGATCGACGGCACCTTGAGGCCAAGGCAGGCCGAGGTCGAGCGGGCGATGGCTTCGGCCTGGCCGCGTTCCTCGGCGCCGACGCCGGGATAGGCACCGGCGGTGTCGACCAGGGTCAACAGCGGGATCTTGAAGCGGTCGGCGAGCTCCATCAACCGCACCGCCTTGCGGTAGCCTTCGGGGCGCACCGAGCCGAAATTATGCTTGAGACGGCTCGCCGTGTCCGAGCCCTTCTCCTGGCCGAGCACCGCCACCGGCTCGCCGCGAAAGCGGGCGAAGCCGCCGACGATCGCCTGGTCCTCACCGTAATTGCGGTCGCCGGCCAGCGGCGTGAAATCGCTGAGCAGGCCCTTGATGTAGTCGACACAATGCGGCCGGTCGGGATGGCGCGCTACCTGCACCTTCTGCCACGGCGTCAGTGCCTTGTAGGCATCGCGCAGTGCATCGCGCGAGCGTTTCTCCAGCCGGCTGATCTCGTCGCCGACATCGACGGCCTCGCCGTTCTCGGCAAGCTTCTTCAGCTCAAGGATCTTGCCTTCGAGATCCTGCACCGGCTTTTCGAAATCGAGGTAATTGTACATTCTTGAGCGGACCGGCAATTCGGAAGGCAATGGCTGGCGAAACCCTCGAAAACGGAGGCTCCGGGCGGTGGAACGTCGCCCTCACATAGCGATATGAGGCCTAGTCGGCAAGCGGATGATGATCATTGACCAGCCGCACCAGCCGCTCCTCCAGCACATGGGTGTAAATCTGCGTGGTCGAGATGTCGGAATGGCCGAGCAACTGCTGCACCGCCCGGAGGTCGGCGCCGTTCTGCAAGAGATGGCTGGCGAAAGCATGGCGAAGCACATGCGGCGAGATCTTCGCCGCGGTGATGCCGGCCCTGGCGGCGAGCCCCTTCAGGTCGCGGCCAAACACCTGCCGGGAGAGATGACCGGTGTCGGACGCGGCCGGAAACAGGAACATGCTGTCGCCAAAAGCAGGCACGGTGGCTCTGGCGGTGAGCCAGGCCCGCATCGCGGTGCGCGCCTTGGCCGACAGCGGCACCATGCGCTCCTTGTCGCCCTTGCCGCGCACCATGAAGAAGCGGTCGTCGCGCAAGGCTACCGTCACCGGCAAGCCGACCAGTTCGGATACGCGCAGGCCGGTGGCGTAGAGCACTTCGACCAGGGCATGCAGGCGCAGAGCCGCCAGGCTGTCGCCATCGTTCTGCGAGGTATCACCTGCTTCCAGGGCCGCACGGTCGATCAGCCGGCCGGTCTCGGCCTCGCTCATCGTCTTCGGCAGCGGACGGCCCTTCTTCGGACTGTCCAGCGTGCCCGTCGGGTCGTCGCCGCGCAGGCCTTCGGCGTAGAGGAACTTGAAGAACTGGCGGATCGCCGACAGTTTTCGCGCCTGCGATGTCGGCGCAAAGCCGCGTTCGGCGATGTCATCAAGATAGGAGCGGATTTCGGAGGCGCCGGCACCGGCAAGCCCGCCGTCTATCTCCTGCGAAGCGTCCTCGAGGTCGCGGCGATAGGAGGAGAGCGTGTTTTCGGCGGCACCCCGCTCGGCGCTCATCATTTCGAGAAAGGCTTCGATGCGAGCCGCGCTGTTCATTCTTCTGGATCAGTTTTTCTTTTTTGATCAGTTCTTCTTGGGATTCAGCTTTTCCGGCGGGATGCGCACGCTCATCTCGGCCTTTTTCGGTTCGACGAACATCGCCAGGGCAAACATCGTACCATAGGCAATGCCGGCAAGAATCATCACCGTCACGACAAAGCGAAACAGAGTCGGCATCAATCTTCGCCCGTCTTCTTGTTCTGCATTTCCAAACCCTGTGCCCTTATGGGACGCCAATCCGGCCAATTCAAGGACGAAGCTCGCGTGCCCCCTGCTTGACGCAAACAGGCTTTTGATGTCGATACGCCGGCAAAGAGGGCCTAGAAACATCATGGTCTCATGAACGCGTTGCCAGCAAATCCTCCAGGCGAAGGCCATGCCGAGCTGCTCGAGCGGCTGGGCAAGCGCTCGATCGTCTTTGTCGGCCTGATGGGTGCCGGCAAGACGGCGATCGGCCGCAAGGTGGCGGCGATGCTGGCACTGCCCTTCATCGACAGCGACCAGGAGATCGAAAGCGTCTCGCGCATGACCGTGCCGGAGCTGTTCGAGCGCTATGGCGAGACGGAATTCCGCGCGCTGGAGCAGCGTGTCATCCTGCGCCTGCTGGAAAACGGCCCGCAGGTGCTGTCGACCGGCGGCGGCGCCTTCATGAATGCGCAGACGCGCGAGGCGATCGCCGGCCACGGCGTCTCGGTATGGCTGAAGGCCGAACTCGACCTTCTAATGGAGCGCGTGTCCAAGAAGCAGAACCGGCCGCTGCTCAAGAACCCCGATCCGCGCGCCGTGCTCGAGCGGCTGATGACCGAGCGCTATCCGGTCTACGCCACATCCGACGTCACCGTGCCGACCCGCGACGACCGCAAGGAGGTCATCGCGGCCGAGGTGGTGAATGCGCTTTGCCGACATTTCGGCGTTGCTGAAATTGTCGCGGGTGGCGAGGTGCGTTCATGAGCGGCGATATGCCAATCGGGGAGACAGTCACCGTCGAGGTCGGGCTCGGCGAGCGTGCCTACGACATATTGATCGGCTCCGGCCTTTTGTCGCGCGCGGGCGCCGAGATTTCGCGCCGCTTGCCCGGCACGCGCGCGGCCGTCGTCACCGACGACAATGTCGCCGCTGCCCATCTCGAGACTCTGAAGGCCGGCCTGAAGCAGGACGGCATCCAGCCTGCCGTCATCACTCTTCCGGCCGGCGAAAAGATCAAGAGCTTTGCCCATCTCGAAGAGGTGGTGGACGGCGTGCTTGCCGCGAAGCTGGAGCGCGGCGACGTCGTCATCGCGCTCGGCGGCGGCGTCATCGGCGACCTTGCCGGCTTTGCCGCCGGGATCGTGCGGCGCGGCATGAATTTCGTGCAGATCCCGACGTCACTGCTGGCGCAGGTCGATTCCTCGGTCGGCGGCAAGACCGGCATCAACAGCGCACGAGGCAAGAACCTGGTCGGCGTTTTCCATCAGCCGAAGCTGGTGCTCGCCGACACCGGGGTGCTCGACACGCTGCCGATCCGGGAATTCCGCGCCGGCTATGCCGAGCTCGCCAAATACGGATTGATCGACCGTCCGGCCTTCTTTGCCTGGCTGGAAGAAAACTGGCGCGAGGTCTTTGACGGTGGCCCGGCGCGGGCGAAGGCAATAGCCGAGGCCTGCCGCGCCAAGGCCGATGTCGTCGCGCGCGACGAGTTCGAGACCGGCGACCGCGCGTTGCTCAATCTCGGCCACACGTTCGGCCACGCGCTCGAAGCTGCCACCCGCTATGACGGCGCCCGCCTCGTCCATGGCGAGGGCGTCGCCATCGGCATGGCGCTGGCGCATCGCTTTTCCTCGAGGCTCAATTTGGCGAGCCCGGACGATGCGGCACGCGTCGAGGCGCATCTCAGCGCCGTCGGCCTGCCCTGGCGCATGGCCGACATTCCCGGCGAACTGCCCGACGCCGAAGCGCTGTTTTCGTTCATCACTCAGGACAAGAAAGTGTCGCGCGGCGCGCTGACCTTCATCCTGACGCGCGGCATCGGCCAGTCCTTCATCGCCAGGGATGTGCCGGCCTCGGAAGTCTTGTCGTTCCTGAAAGAGAGCCACCCGGGTCAGGAAAGCCGACCTGGATGATGAACGAGCCCGGGTGGATCGCCGCCGCCGTCCTTGCCGGCCTTGGCCTGCTGGTCCTTCTCTTGCGCACGCGCTTGCTTGCCCTCTTTGGCTACGAGTTGCAGCCGATCGAGCCGCAGCGTTCGAGCCATGACGAATTGCGTGGCGCGGTCGACGATTTCCGCCGTGACGGCCAGATTGTGCGCGAGGATCGCGACCGTGTCGGCGGCCTGTTCGACCTCGAGGAGCTCGAAGTGTCCGACATCATGGTCCACCGCACCAATATGCGCTCCGTCAATGCCGACAATCAGCCGGAAGCCGTGGTGCGCGAGATCCTTCAGAGCCCGCACACGCGCATGCCCTTGTGGAAGGGCTCGCTCGACAACATTGTTGGCGTGCTGCATGCCAAGGACCTGCTCAGGGCGCTCAACGAGGTCGGCAACGACTTTTCCAGGATCGACGTGATGAAGATCGCGTCGAAACCATGGTTCGTGCCCGACACCACGACGCTGCAGGAACAGCTCAACGCGTTTTTGCGCCGCAAGGCGCATTTCGCCATCGTCGTCGATGAGTATGGCGAGGTCGAAGGGCTGGTGACGCTGGAGGACATCATCGAGGAGATCGTCGGTGAGATCGCCGACGAGCATGATATCGAGATCCAAGGCGTCAAGCAGGAGGCCGACGGTTCCGTCGTCGTCGACGGCACCGTGCCGATCCGCGACCTCAACCGCGCACTCGACTGGAACCTGCCGGACGAAGAGGCCACCACCATTGCCGGCCTTGTCATCCACGAGACGCAGTCGATCCCCGACGAGAAGCAGGCCTTCACCTTCCACGGCATGCGCTTCGTCGTCATGAAGCGCGACAAGAACCGGATCGCCAGGCTGAGGATCAAGCCTGCCGGCGAAGCCTGATTGGCCCGCAAGTCGCCTCCAGCCATGCCATTGAAGGCCTCAGAAGCAGACGCAATGCTAAGCCTCACTCCGCGATCTGGCGGGTCGAGCGCTCGTTGAGTGTCGCACCGGTCTGGGCATCGACCGCCGCCAGGCTGACCTCGTAGCCCCAGAGCTTTCGGATGTGGTGCAGCGTCGCGTCGCGGCTGGCCTCATCGAGGACGACGCCGTCTTTGACCTTGTGCTGCAGCCGCAAATGCCGGTCGCCAAGCAGGTCGACATCCACGGCCTGGATGTCGGGCCGGTTTACTCCGACATCGTAGCTGTGAGCCAGCGCGGCGCGGATCTTCCTGTAGCCACGCTCGTTGTGGATCGAGGCGACTTGATAATGCGGTTCGTCGGCTGCGTCGCCAAGGACAAAGAACCGCCATTTCCGGATCAAGGTTGGGCTGAGGTACTGGCGGATGAAGGACTCGTCGCGATGGTTCGCCCAGGCGTCGAGCAGGATCTCGCGCCAGTCGCCGTGGCCCGCGATGTCGGGAAACCAGTCGCGATCCTCCGCCGTCGGCTCGGTCGCGATGCGCTGTATGTCCTGCATCATATCGAGGCCAAGCGCGTAGGGATTGACGCCGGAATAGCGCGGATCGTCGAAGGCCGGCTGGAAGATCACGTTCGAATGGTTGCGCAGGATTTCGAGCATGGCGCCTTCGTTGATCTGGCCCCGGTCGAACAGCATGTTCATGAGCGTATAATGCACGAAGGTGGCACAGCCCTCGTTCATCACCTGCGTTTGGCGCTGCGGATAGAAATACTGCGCAATGATACGCACGATCCTGATGAGTTCGCGCTGCCAGGGCTCAAGGACGAGACTGTTCTTTTCCAGGAAGTACAGCAGGTTTTCCTCCGGCAGGTTGAGCGATTTCTTCGGATCGGCCATGCCCCGGTCCCTGTCGTCGATCTTCTTGTTTCCCTGCGTGGGCGGCAGTGTGCGCCACAAATCGTTGTAGGAGCGCTCTTCGTATTCCAGGCGCTCACGCAGTCCCTCGCGCTGCCGTTCCGAGGACAATTTCGGCGGACGACGATAGCGAAATACGCCCTGTTCCATCAGCGCATGCGCCGCGTCGAGAACCGCCTCCACCGCGGCAAGGCCATGCCGCTCCTCGCAGCGGGTTATGTAGCCCTTGGCGAAGTCCAGATAGCTCAGGATCGCCCCGGCATCCGTCCATTGCCTGAACAAATGATTGTTCTTGAAGAAATGGTTATGTCCGAGTGCCGCATGCGCCGTCACCAGAGCCTGCAAGGCCATGGTGTTTTCCTCCATCAGGTAGACGATGCAGGGGTTTGAGTTGATGACGAGTTCATAGGCCAAGCCGCGCCCGCCCTTGCGATAGAGCAGTTCCTCGTAGAGGAAATGCTTGCCGAACGACCAGTGACGATACATCAGCGGCATGCCGACCGATGAATAGGCGTCGAGCATCTGTTGAGAGGATATGATCTCCATCTGCACCGGATAGGTATCGAGATGCAGCTCTTCGATCGCGAGGGCCTCGATCGCCTCGTGGGCCCGCGACAATTTCCCAAAATCCCAGTCGGATCCTGAAAACAGCAGACCCGGTTTGGTGGCTTGTCTGGCCATCGGCCCTCCTCAGGCGCTCTTGCGGGCAGGAGCCGGTTGCCTAGCGAAGAGCCGGCGAAAGACCGGGTATATATCTGCCGGAGTGGCAATACGGCTCATCTGGAAGTTGGGCCATTTCAGGTCGACCCTGCTGTAGGCGCGCCAAAGCGACGTCCCGTTTTCGGTGGCGCCGAATATATGGGTTTCTCGTTCGTCGATGATCTCTACATAGGCGAAGTACTGGCAAAGGCGCATAAGCCTGCGGTCCAGAAACTCTATGCATCGCTCGGAATCGGTGGCGAAATTGTCGCCGTCCGAGGCCTGCGCGGCATAGATGTTCCACTCGTTGGCCGGATAGCGCTGTTCGATGATGCGGTGCATTTCGTCAAGCGCGGTGGAGACGATCGTACCGCCGCTCTGCGTGTTGTAGAAGAACGTGTCCTCATCCACTTCGTGCGCCTCGTGCGTGTGGCGGATGAAGACGATCTCCGTGCGTTCGTAGCGCCGCTTCAAGAACAGGTGCAGCAGCACGAAGAAACGTTTGGCCAGGTCCTTCTCGCGTTCGCCCATCGATCCGGAAACGTCCATCAGGCAGAACATGACGGCTTTGGCATTCGGTATGGGCCGGGCGTCGAAGCGGTTGAACCGGATATCGACCGGATCAACAAAGGCAATTCGCCTGCGCCGACGTTCCAGCCGGTCAAGCTCCTCACGCAATCCTGCAATGCGCTGGCGCGTCGCCGCGCCGGCTGGTGCCGACTCAAGCGTGGCGATTTCCTGGAGGATCGCATCCAGTTCCGCCTGCTTCGGGCGCCTCAGCGCAATGCGCCGGCCGTGGCTGTTGCGCATGGTGCGACCGACATTGACGTTGGTCGGCGAACCGGTCGCGGCGAAGCCGGCCCTGCGCGGCTTGAAGGCAAGGATCTCCTTGAGATTGAGCTTGACCAGGTCGGGCAGTTCGAGATCCTCGAAAAAGAGCTCGAGCACCTCCTCGCGCGACAGCACGAAACGAAAATCGTCTTCCGACACCTTGTTCCCCGGGGCCCCTGCGCCGCTGCCCTGACCGGGCTTGGGGATCAGGTCTCCAGGGGAAAAATGCCTGTTGCCAGGAAGGATGTGCTGGCGCCGGCCGCTGGTCTTGTCATCGTTGAAGCTCGGCTCGGCCGTTCCTCTTTCGGGCATGGGCACGGTGTGCTCGGCATCCACGTCGGCGATCCTGCCGCTGCGGATCTGATCGCGGATGCTTCGTTTCAATTCCTCGCGAGCACGCCTTAGGAAGCGCTGTCGATTGCCGAGGCTCTTGTCCTTCGGGTTCAGGCGACGGTCGATGAAGATCGGCATGGAACCATCCGGGCCCTATCAACCCGCCTTGTTCACCCGCATGTACCAGTCCACCAGCCGGCGCACCTGCCGTTCGGTATAGCCGCGCTCGACCATTCGCTGCACAAATTCGTTGTGGCGTTTTTCCGTAACGCTGTCCTGCTTGGAGCCGAAGCTGATCACCGGCAGGAGATCCTCGACCTGCCCGAACATCCGCTTCTCGATGACCTCGCGCAGTTTTTCGTAACTCGTCCATGACGGGTTGCGGCCGTGATTTTTTGCCCTGGCGCGCAGCGTGAACTTCACCACCTCGTTGCGGAAGTCCTTGGGATTGGCGATGCCTGCCGGCTTTTCGACCTGGGACAGTTCGTTGTCCAGGACCTCCCGGTTGAGGATCTGGCCGGTGTCGGGGTCCTTGTAGTCCTGGTCCTCGATCCAGGCGTCGGCATAGGCGATGTAGCGGTCGAAAAGGTTCTGGCCATACTCGCTGTAGGATTCGAGATAGGCTTTCTGGATTTCGTGGCCGATGAACTCAGCGTAACGCGCGGCGAGCTCCGATTTGATGAATTCGAGATAGGCCGCTTCCGTTTCCTTCGGGAACTGCTCCCGCTTGATCGCCTCCTCCAGAATGTACATCAGATGCACGGGATCGGCGGCCACTTCCTTGGTGTCGTAGTTGAATGTCTGCGACAGGATCTTGAAAGCAAAGCGCGTGCTGACCCCCGTCATGCCTTCATCGACGCCGGCGGCGTCGCGATACTCCTGTACCGACTTCGCCCTGGGGTCGACCTCCTTCAGGTTCTCGCCGTCATAGGCGCGCATTTTGGTGTAGAGCGGCGAGTTGGAGTGCTCCGCCAGGCGGGTCGAAACAGTGAAGCGGCTTAGAATGTCCAGCACTTCAGGGGCACAGGGGCTTGCTGCCAGCTCGCTCTCGCGCAGCAGCTTTTCATAGATCTGCCTCTCTTCGGTGATGCGCAGGCAGTACGGCACCTTGACCACGAGGATGCGGTCGAGAAAGGCCTCGTTGTTCTTGTTGTTCTTGAACTGCTGCCATTCCGACTCGTTGGAATGGGCGACGATGATCCCCTGGTAGGGAAAGGCGCCGAAATTTTCGGTGCCGTTGTAGCTGCCTTCCTGGGTCGCGGTCAGCAGCGGATGCAGGACCTTGATCGGCGCCTTGAACATCTCGACGAATTCGAGCAGGCCTTGCGTGGTCCGGTTCAGTCCGCCGCTAAAGGAATAGGCGTCCGGGTCGGACTGACTGAAATTTTCCAATTGCCTGATGTCGACCTTGCCGACCAGGGCCGAGACATCCTGATTGTTCTCATCGCCTGGCTCGGTCTTGGCAATGCCGATCTGGCGCAGTCGCGACGGCACCAGTTTGACCACGCTGAACTTGGAGATATCGCCGGACAATTCATCGAGGCGCTTGGATGCCCAGGGCGAGATGAGCCCGTTGAGGCGCCGCCGCGCTATGCCATATTTGTCCTCCAGCAGATCGCCCATGCGATCGGGATGAAACAGGCCAAGCGGCGATTCGAAAACCGGGCTGATCTGGTTGCCGACCTTCAGCGTGTAGATCGGGCGCTGCTCCATCAGTTTCTTCAGCCGTTCGGCAAGGGACGACTTGCCGCCGCCGACCGGACCGAGGAGGTAGAGGATCTGCTTGCGCTCCTCCAGCCCTTGGGAGGCATAGCGGAAATAGCCCGCAATGCGCTCGATCGTGTCCTCCATGCCGTAAAAGTCGGAGAAGGAGGGATAAACCTTGACCGTTCGGTTTGAGAAAATGCGGCCAAGCCGCTCGTCCTTGCTGGTGTCGACAAGATTTGGCTCGCCGATCGCCTCGACCATCCGTTCGGGTGCCGAGGCATACATCGACCTGTCTTCCCGGCAGGCAAGAAGGTACTGCTGGATGCTGATCTCTTCCTGCGCTGCGTTCGTGTAAATCTCAGAAAACAGGTCGAAAACGTCAGACTGGTTCTCGCGCATGATATTTCGCCCTCAGAGCCGCCCGACTGGCTGCTGGACGGACCATCTGCGTATTCAACTGTTGGAGGAGCGTTGTGGTTCCCTTCTCCTAAAGGAGAACGGCTGCAATCAGGCATTGAGGCGATGGGGAACATATCTGAATGGCTGGGATGCCTCGCCGACGGTTCCTTCGATCCGGCGATGCGCGACCATGTCGGACGGCGAAGATGGTGGATCACGCCAAAATTGATGGCGGGATATTGCCGTGCGGGCGCTGGCAGGATCAATTGTCCTGCGCCAACCGGGGAGGGATTCATGAACGGAGCCGACGTCCTGTGTGATGTGCTTCTGGCAAATGGCGTGACGGTCTGCTTCGCAAATCCCGGCACATCGGAGATGCATTTCGTTGCCGCACTCGACCGTAAGCCGCAGATGCGTTGCGTGCTGGGCCTCTTCGAAGGCGTGGTGACAGGTGCAGCCGACGGTTACGCGCGGATGACCGATCGACCGGCCGCGACGCTGCTGCACACCGGGCCCGGACTGGCCAACGGATTGGCCAACATCCACAACGCCAAGCGCGCCTTGAGCCCGATGATCAACATTGTCGGCGACCACGCCTCCTATCATCTGGCGCTCGATGCACCGCTTACCAGCGATATCGAGAGCCTCGCTTCGCCGATGTCGAACTGGGTTCGCCGTATCGAAGGTCCCGCCGATGTCGCGGCGGCCACCGAGGCGGCCTTCCGCGCTTCCCTTTCACCGCCGGGCATCGCTACCCTGATCCTGCCGGCGGACGCGGCATGGGGCGAGGCTCCTATGGTTTCGGCCCGCAAGGTGGAACTCGCGCAGCCCACCGTCGATATGGGCGCTGTGCAAAATGCAGCCGAGGCGATCCGTGGCGCCCCAGGCCGTGCCGGTATCATCGTTCGCGGACGCGCGGCGCGAGCCGACGCGCTGGCGATCGCCGGTCAAATCTCGGCAGCGCAGGATGTCCGCTTGTTCAGCGAGGTTCTGGTGGCGCGGATGGAGCGCGGTCGCGGGCGGGTCGCGCCCACGCGCATCCCCTATCCGATCGATGCCGCAACGGCGCTGCTGAGCGATATCGACGTGCTGATCCTGGTCGGGGCGAAGGAGCCTGTTGCCTTCTTCGCCTATCCGGGAAAGCCGGGACGGCTGGTTCGAGACGGTTGCGAGGTGCGTTCGCTGGCAGCGCACGGCGAGGATTTGAAGGCGGCACTGGAGGCGCTTCGCGACGAACTCGGCATCAGGTCGACGCAGCAATTCTCCGCAGCAACGGGCTTTCCCGACGAGCCGGTGCCGCGCGGCAAGCTGACCGACGATGCGATCGCCCTTTCAGTGGCGCGGAAACTTCCTGCCAATGCCATCGTCTGCGACGAGGCGGTCACGTCGGCCCGGCGCTATTTCGCCCTGTCGGCCTTTGCCGCGCCGCACGACTACATGATGACGACAGGCGGATCGATCGGCGAAGGCATCCCGTTGGCAACAGGGGCAGCGATCGCGTGTCCCGATCGCAAGGTGATCAATCTCCAAGCCGACGGCAGCGGCATGTACACCGTGCAGGGTTTGTGGACCCAGGCGCGGGAAAATCTCGACGTGGTCACGATCGTCTTTTCCAACCGGACCTACGCAATCCTGCATGGCGAGATGAAGAATGTCGGGGTGGGCGCGATCGGCGAGAATGCCAGGCGTATGCTCGATCTCGACCAGCCCGCGCTGGACTGGGTATCGCTGGCGAAGGGCATGGGCGTGGAGGCGGCCCGCGCCGACACGTGCGAGCGGTTCGATGCCCTGCTGGACAGCACCCTATCGCGCCACGGGCCGTTTCTCATCGAAGCGGTAATCTAACCGTTTTTCCCCGCGGCGTTTCCAGGGAGCCGGGTTGAGCGGCATCGGTCGACGGGCAGTGCCTACCAGCGCGTCTGTTCGCCGGGTGCCGCCGGTTCGATCGCCAACGCGTGGACGCCGGCTTTCAGTTCGTCGGCCAGCAATTCGTTGACGGCGCGGTGGCGCTCGATGCGGCTCATGCCGGCAAAGACGGGCGAAACGATGCGAACGCGAAAATGCGTCTCGCCGGTACCGTAATAGGCGCCATGATGGTCCGAGCCGTGATGGTGGTGGCCGGCGTGGAGATGGCTTTCGTTGATAATGACCAGCCGTTCCGGCGAAAACGCCTTGTTCAGCTTGCCTTCCATCGTCGCCTGTATGGACATCGGAACTTCCCTTCACCACATCTAGAGCGTGTTCCATCCCGATGGAAACGGGATGGGGCTCTATCATTTTGTTCGAGCATGATCTTTTCCGAAAACCGGATTCCACTTTCGGATCATGCTCTGGCATCGCCGCAAAATTCGTCATTTGCCCGCTTTAAGCCGCGATTCAGCGGTTAGGGCGATGATCGCCGAAATGTCAATTCTTGTTTCGCAATAGCGAACAGCCCATAAATGGGTGAGATGAAACCGTATCCCAAATATTTTGAGAAGATCCGCATCCGGCCGGAGAAGGACGCGGAGCTGAAGTCGCGCTCGCCGATCTGCCAGTGGGACGGTTGCAAGGAGGCCGGCACCCATCGCGCGCCGGTCGGACGCATGAAGGAAGGCGAGTATTTCCAGTTCTGCTTCGATCATGTGCGCGAGTACAACAAGGGCTTCAACTATTTCTCCGGCGTGCCGGACAGCGAGATAGCCCGTTTCCAGAAGGAAGCGATGACCGGCCACCGGCCGACGTGGAAGATGGGCATCAATGGCGCTTCGACGCGATCCTCGCCTGACTTCGCCCAGCAGCGTTCCGGCCGCGCCGGCTACTACAACCGCATGCGCGATCCGTTCGACCTGTTCAAAGGTCCGAAGGATCCGCGCGAGGCGCGCGAGCGCAAGGCCAAGCCGCTTGAGGCCAAGGCACTGGAAACGCTTGGCCTTGATACAAAGGCGACTGGCAAGGATATCAAGGCACGCTATAAGGAACTGGTGAAGCGCCACCATCCGGATGCGAATGGCGGCGACAGAGGTTCGGAAGACCGGTTCCGCGATGTGCTGCAGGCCTATCGCGTGCTCAAGCAGGCGGGATTGTGCTGAGCGACCATACGGTTCGTGTCGTTTTCCAACTTTCATAAGGTTGGAAAAGGCTCTAAGACCGCCCCCGGACAAAATCGATTGCCGGCGAAATCAGGCGTTTCGCCCGTGGAGACGTTGATAGAGATGAACAAGGTCGATCGCGACATCGCCAACCTGCCCGACACGACGGTGTCGGTGAAGGACAAATTCGGCTTCGACTCCAAGATGGTGGTACCGGCCTATTCGGTGACCAGCGAGCATGTGCCCGACGTTGATCCCGACTATCTGTTCGACAAGAACACGACGATGGCGATCCTGGCCGGCTTTGCCTACAACCGCCGCGTCATGGTGTCGGGCTATCACGGCACCGGCAAGTCGACGCATATCGAACAGGTCGCCGCTCGCCTCAACTGGCCCTGCGTGCGCGTCAACCTCGACAGCCATGTCAGCCGTATCGACCTCGTCGGCAAGGATGCCATCGTCGTCAAGGACGGGCTGCAGATCACCGAATTCCGCGACGGCATCCTGCCCTGGGCCTACCAGCACAATGTCGCGTTGTGCTTCGACGAATATGATGCCGGCCGTCCGGATGTGATGTTCGTCATCCAGCGCGTGCTGGAATCGTCGGGCCGGCTGACGCTGCTCGACCAGAGCCGGGTCATCCGCCCGCATCCGGCCTTTCGGCTGTTCTCGACCGCCAACACGGTTGGGCTCGGCGACACCACCGGCCTCTATCACGGCACCCAGCAGATCAACCAGGCACAGATGGACCGCTGGTCGATCGTCACCACGCTGAATTATCTGCCGCACGACAATGAGGTGAACATCGTGCTGGCCAAGGCCAAGCACTATCGCGACAGCAAGGGCAAGGACATCGTCAACAAGATGGTGCGCGTCGCCGACATGACGCGCTCTGCCTTCATCAATGGCGACCTGTCGACCGTCATGAGCCCGCGCACGGTGATCACCTGGGCCGAGAATGCCGAGATCTTCGGCGATATCGGCATGGCGTTCCGGCTGACCTTCCTCAACAAATGCGACGAACTCGAGCGCTCGGTGGTCGCGGAGTTCTACCAGCGCGCCTTCGGCGAAGATTTGCCCGAATCGGCCGCCAATGTGGTGCTGGGCTAAACAGAGTCTCCATGGCGGGTCCGGGCGACAACACGCGCAACAAGTCGAAGACGGGGTCTGAAGCTGACAGCTTCAAGCGCTCGGTGACCGTCTGCATGCGCGCGATCGCCGGCGACAAGGATCTCGAAGTCGGCTTCGCCAAGGACAGGCCCGCACTTGCCGGCAGCCGCGCCCGCCTACCCGAACTGCCAAAGAAAGCCTCCAGGACCGATATCGCGATCACCCGCGGTCTCGGCGATTCCATGGCGCTGAAGCGCGCCTGCCATGATGCACGCATCCACAGCAAGCTGGCGCCGGAAGGCAAGCTGGCGCGCTCGATCTACGATGCGGTCGAGCAGGCCCGCGTCGAGGCGATCGGCAGCCGCGCCATGCAGGGCGTCGCCGACAACATCGGCTCGATGCTTGAGGACAAATACGCCAGGGCCAACCTCATCGACGTCAAAGACAAGGCCGACGCGCCGATCGAGGAGGCGCTGGCGCTGATGGTTCGCGAGAAGCTGACCGGCCGCGCCGTGCCGAAGAGCGGCGAGCGGCTGGTCGACCTCTGGCGCCCCTGGGTCGAGGAGAAAGCAAGCGCAGACCTCGACGGGCTGTCGGCCAAGCTCGACGACCAGCAGGCCTTCGCCCGCGTCGTGCGCGACATGCTGGTTTCCATGGAAATGGCCGAGGAGCTCGGCGACGACCAGGAGACCGAAGACTCCGAGGACAATGACGATAACCAGCCGCAAGGCGAAGAGCAAAGCGAGGAGGGCGGCGAGGACGATTCCGGCTCCGAGCAGTCGCAGTCCGATGATGCCGAAGCGTCGGCCGACGATGAGCAGTCGGCCGAGACGGAGGCGTCCGACGCAACCGCCGACGATCTCTCCGACGAGGACGATTCCGACGCGGAGACGCCCGGCGAGGCTCGACGCAACGACAATCCCTTTACCAATCTGCCGAAAGAGATCGACTACAAGGTTTTCACGACAGCCTTCGACGAGACTGTTGGCGCCGAGGAGCTTTGCGAAGAGGAAGAACTCGATCGGCTGCGCGCCTTCCTCGACAAGCAACTGGCGAACCTTTCAGGTGTCGTCGGCCGGCTGGCCAACCGGCTGCAGCGCCGCCTGATGGCGCAGCAGAACCGCTCCTGGGATTTCGACCTCGAAGAGGGCTATCTCGATCCGGCCCGGCTGGTGCGCGTCGTCATCGACCCGATGCAGCCGCTGTCTTTCAAGCAGGAGCGCGACACCAAATTCCGGGACACGGTGGTGACGCTGGTGCTCGACAATTCGGGCTCGATGCGTGGCCGGCCGATCACCGTCGCCGCCACCTGCGCCGATATCCTTGCGCGCACGCTGGAGCGCTGCGGCGTCTCGGTCGAGATTCTCGGCTTCACCACCCGCGCCTGGAAGGGTGGGCAGGCGCGCGAGAAGTGGCTGAAGGACGGCAAGCCGCCGAATCCCGGCCGGCTCAACGATCTGCGCCACATCATCTACAAATCCGCCGACCATCCGTGGCGGCGGGCGCGCCGCAACCTCGGCCTGATGATGCGCGAGGGGCTGCTGAAGGAAAACATCGACGGCGAGGCGCTGCTTTGGGCGCACAACCGTCTGATCGCCCGGCCGGAGCAGAGAAAAATCCTGATGATGATCTCGGACGGCGCGCCGGTCGACGATTCGACGCTGTCGGTCAACCCAGGCAATTATCTTGAGCGGCATCTGCGTGCCATCATCGAACTGATCGAAACGCGCTCGCCGGTGGAACTCTTGGCCATCGGCATCGGCCACGACGTCATCCGCTACTACAGGCGCGCCGTCACCATCGTCGATGCCGAGGAACTGGCCGGCGCCATGACCGAGCAGCTTGCCTCTCTGTTTGGCGAGGAAAGCGCACGCGAGACGCGCCGCGGCGGCCTGCGGCGCGCCGGATGAGCTTTTCGGGCGGGGGCCTCAGGCACACGATTTTTGCTGCTTGCATGCTGGCCGGCATGCTGTCGCCAGCGGTTGCCGCCGGCCCGGACTCCGTCGAGCCGGTCGAAATCACGGCGCGACCGATAGGCCAATTCCGCATCGGCCATGACGACAAGCAGTTCGGGCCGCTCGAATTCGTCGGCGGACTGGAAATGACCTCGGCATCGCGCGATTTCGGCGCGCTGTCGGCCTTTCGCTTCCTGAAACCCGGCAGCGACTTCATCGGCGTCGCCGACACCGGCTTCTGGTTCTTCGGCAGCGTGACCCACGATGCCGACAAGCGTCCTTCGGGCATCCAGAATTTCCGCATGCAGCAGATGGTCGATGAGGCAGGCCAGCCGATCGACAAGAAGTGGCAGGTCGATGCCGAAGGCCTGGCGGTCAAGGACGGCATCGCCACGGTCGGCTTCGAACGCAACCAGCGTGTCGCCCAGTTCAAGATCGATCCGGACGGCATGAAGGCGCCGTTCAAGCAATTGGATTTTCAGGTTCCGGCCAAGGAGTTGCGGCAGAACCGCGGCTTCGAGACGGTCACCCACGCCCATCCTTATGGTCAGCATGAGGGTGGGCTGGTGGTGGTGTCGGAAAAGAGCCTCGACAAGGCCGGCAACATCTATGCGGCAATCATCGAAGGGCCACACAAGGGCGTCTTCACCGTCAAGCGCAATGGCGATTTCGACATCACCGACGGCGCCTTCCTGCCGGACGGCGATCTTTTGCTGCTCGAGCGCAGCTTCTCGATGGCCGGCGGGGTGAAGATGCGGCTGCGGCGCATCTATGGCGAGAGCGTCGAGAAGGGCGCCGTCGCCGACGGGCCGGTGCTGCTGGAAGCCGACATGGGCTACCAGATCGACAATATGGAAGGTCTGGATGTCTGGACCCGTGACGACGGCGCGCTGATGGTGTCGCTGATGTCAGACGATAACCATTCGATCCTGCAGCGCAACCTCTATCTGGAATTTGTTCTGCACGAGGATTGAGGCCGCCGGTCAAAACGAGCCCGCGATTTCGAGCCAGCAGGCCTATTTCCCGTTGGTCGCGATCCAGATGACGTGGCGCGCGCCGCGCTTGCCGTTGGCGCGGGTGTTGACCTCCTCGACCGCGAAGCCCGCCTGCTTGAGCCTGCGCGCAAAACCGCTGTCCGGCCCTTGCGACCACACCGCCAGCACGCCGCCGGGCTTGAGCGCGGCACGGGCGGCACCGAGGCCGGCCGCGCCATAGAGCGCGTCGTTGCCCTTATGGACGATGCCTTCCGGGCCGTTGTCGACATCGAGCAGGATGGCGTCCCAGGCCGACTGGTCGGAGCTGATGATGTGACCGACTTCGGCCTCCAAAATGGTGACGCGGGGATCGTCGAGGCAGTTCTTGAAGATTTCGGCCATCGGGCCGCGCGCCCAGGCGACGACTGCGGGAACGAGTTCGGCGACGGTGATGCTGGCATCGCCGCCGAGTTCGGCAAGGGCGGCGCGCAGCGTAAAGCCCATGCCAAGGCCGCCGATCAGAATTTTGGGCTGCTTGCGGCCGGCAATCTTTTCACAGGAGAGACTGGCCAGTGCTTCCTCGGAGCCGCTGAGACGGCTGTTCATCAGCTCGTTGGTGCCGAGCATGATCGAGAATTCAGTGCCGCGCCGCTTCAGGCGAAGTTCTTGCCCGCCGTCCGGCGTCTTTGCCGAGTCCAGTTGGACCCAGGGGATCACGGCCTGTTTCCACTTTCTGGAATCATGGCTATGTCGCCAGCGCCGGTTGACTCCAGTGGGCGGCGAGCAGCCGGTAGGGGATCAGCGCTACCACGGCGATGATCAGCTTCACCGAGAGGTCGCCCATTGCCCAGGATACCCAGCGCATGGTTTCGACCGGCAGCACGCCCAGCAGCGGCGCCGCTTCGAGCGCGAAACTGTCGTTCGGGCCGGCAAAAGCGAAGGCAGCCGAGAAGGCGACGCTGAAGAACACGACGGTGTCGAACACCGAGCCGACCAGCGTGCCGACGATCGGCGCGCGCCACCAGCTCTGCCGGCGCAGCCGGTTGAACACGGTGACGTCGAGCAGTTGCGCCGTCAGGAAGGCCGCGCCGGAAGCCGCCGCGATGCGCACCAGCCGGTCGGCGGCGGTCTCGAACTCGATCAGGCCGTGACGGAACAGGAAGGGCGGGATCAGGATCGAGCAGATCACTGCCGTCATGAAGCCGACAAAGACGATCCGGCGCGCCACGACCGGGCCGTAGCGGCGATTGGCGAGGTCGGTGACCAGGAAGGAGAAGGGATAGGTGAAGGCTCCCCAGGTCAGGATGTCGGCCAGCGACAGGCCGCCGATCTGGCCCTGCATCGGGAACTGCACGAGGATGTTCGACGCCACGACGACAAGCGCCATGGCGGCCACGAAGGGCAGGTATCGCGAGAAGGAATTCATTTTTTTATCCTGGGTAATGGAACCAGCAAAGCGCCACCCAATCCGGACGGCGCTGCATTGCTCAGATGTCTAGCCGAAAACCGCTTCGCGCCTTTCGGCTCAACGGCTCGGACGGTATTCCGTCCGAAAACCGTCTCAGGCTGCCGGCTGCTCGGCGAGCTTCTTGGCGATCTGCTTCTTCAGCAGGCGGGCGCGCTGCGACAATTCCTTGGCGTCGGCCTTGGCCAGGAACGCATCAAGGCCGCCGCGATGCTCGACCGAACGCAGTGCGTTGGCCGAAACGCGCAGGCGCACGTTCTGGTTCAGCACTTCGGAAATCAGCGTCACATTGACCAGGTTCGGCAGGAAGCGGCGCTTGGTCTTGTTGTTGGCGTGGCTCACATTGTTGCCGGTCATGACGGCCTTGGCAGTGAGTTCGCAGGTGCGGGACATGGTTCTAACCTTCAGTTCTCGGTCTGACCAAACCATTCAACCCGCGCCGGGTGGCGCGCGGTCTCGGTCAGGCGGCCTTATGGAAAAAGTTGGCGTTCCATAGTTGCATTTCGCTGGCGCGTCAAGCTCCGGCATGCCCAGCGCCTGTTTCATATAAAGGCCGGATTCTGGCCTATAAGCGGTCGCAAAGGGACATGCCAGCCTGAAGTTGCCCGCCTTCCGGCTGAAATCGAGGATCGATCCGCCGTCATGCTTCGTTCGTCATATGCCCTATCAGCCTTGCTTGCCATTGCCCTGCCTGATGCAGCCGCCGCAGCCGCGCCGCAGTCCTTCAAGGGCGAATATACGGTGTCGTTCCTCGGTCTTTCGGTGGCCAGGGCGACGTTCTCAAGCAGCTATCAGGGCGATACCTATTCGATCAACGGCACGGTCTCCGCCGCGGGCCTTGCCAAGCTGTTCGACGACACGAAGGGCACCATCTCGTCGAAAGGCACGATTTCCGGCAAGAAGATGCAGCCGCAGGCCTTCCGCGCCGATTACACGTCGGGCAAGAAGGCATCGGTGGTCGACATCCGCTTCGCCAATGGCGCCGTCACCGCCACCAAAGTCGTCCCCGCGCCAGGCAAGCGCGATCCCAAAAGCTGGGTGCCGCTGGGCAGCGGCGACCTGACATCGGTGCTCGATCCGATGGCCGCCACCGTCATCCATGCCGACAGTCTCGACAATGTCTGCGGGCGCACGGTGAAATTCTACGACGGCGAGATGCGCGCTAACCTGACGTTGACCTACGCCTCCAAGGGATCGATCTCGGTGCAAGGCTACAAAGGTGACACGGTGACCTGCCGCATGGGCTTCGAGCCAGTGGCGGGTTATCGCAAAGGCCGCAAGGCTTTGAATTACCTGAAGAACCGCAGCAAGATGATGGTGACGTTTGCGCCAGTCGGCCAAAGCGGGGTATATGCGCCGATCCGCGCCACGGTCGGCACACAGATCGGCACACTGACCATCAGCGCCGGGCGGTTCGAGGCAATCAACTAGGCGCCGTCGCGCGCCGCCGGAGACGGGGTATGGGGCGCGCAACACTGATCGGGTTCTCGGCAGTCGCCATGTGGGCGCTGCTGGCGCTGCTCACCGACGCGTCCGGGCAGGTGCCGCCCTTCCTGTTGTCGGCCATCACCTTCGCGATCGGCACCTGCGTCGGGCTGGGCGCGCGGATGGTGATGCCGGCCTCCGGAAAGGTCGAGAAAATCCCGCCGCAAGTGTGGGTGATCGGCATTGTGGGCCTGTTCGGATACCACTTCTTCTACTTCACCGCGCTGCGCAACGCGCCGGCGGTGGAGGCGAGCCTGATCGCCTATCTGTGGCCGCTGCTGATCGTGCTCGGCTCGGCGCTGATGCCGGGCGAGCGGCTGGCCTGGAACCATGTCGTCGGCGCGCTGCTGGGGCTTGCCGGCACCGTCCTCATCGTCACCAAGGGCGGCGGGCTCGCCTTCGACGCGCGCTATGCTTTCGGCTATGCGATGGCCGGCGTCTGCGCGCTTTTGTGGTCGGCCTATTCGCTGCTGTCGCGGCGGTTCCCGTCGGTACCGACCAGCATCGTCACCTGGTTCTGCGCGGCGACTTCGGCGCTTTCGCTGGTCTGCCACCTCTTGCTGGAAAAGACAGTGCTGCCTGACGGCGCCGGCCAGTGGCTGGCCGTGATCGGTCTCGGGCTGATGCCGGTGGGTGCGGCCTTCTATGCCTGGGACATCGGCGTCAAGCGCGGCAATATCCAGGTGCTGGGGGCGGCAAGCTATGCCGCGCCGCTTTTGTCGACGCTGGTGCTGATCGCGGCCGGCGTCGCCGAGCCGTCGCTGCGTATCCTCGCCGCCTGCGTGCTCATCACCGGCGGCGCGGCACTGGCGGCAAAATCGCTGTTCATGCGCAAGCCGGCGGCAGGCGAGGCCAGCGTATGACGATGCCGTTCCCCGGCGGCATCGACGCCAACGCCAATGCGACACTGGTGTTCTCGCTGGTGGCGGCGGTGATCTATGCCTTCACGCTCGGCATGCCGCCGCGGCTCGCGCGCTCGGCGGCTAAGACGCTTGCCGTGGCGATGCTGGCGGTGCTTGCCTTCATGCAAGGCGGGCCGTGGCTGCTCGTCGCGGCGCTGGCGCTGAGTGCAGTCGGCGACGCCTTCCTGTCGCGCGGCGGCGAAAAGGCCTTTCTCGGCGGGTTGGGTAGTTTTTTCGCAGCGCACATCCTTTATGTCCCGCTGTTCCTGCGCAGCGGCGGCGGGATGGGGCTGCTCGGCGCAGAGTCATGGCGCGGGGCGATCGCGCTGGCGATGGCGGCATTCGCGCTCGTCATGCTGGCTGCACTCTGGCGCCGTGTCGGCCCTACTTTGCGTCTCCCGATCGGCGTCTATGTCGCCGCGATCCTCGCCATGGGGATATCGGCGCTCACCACCAGCAATAGCCTGGTGATCGGCGGCGCCATTCTGTTCATGGCGTCGGACGGGCTGCTCGCCACCGAACAGTTCCTGCTTGCCGCCATCTCGCCGCATCGCATCTGGATGCGCTACGCGGTCTGGGCGCTTTACTACGTCGCCCAGCTAGTCATCACCTTGGGATTCCTGCTCGCCTAGAGCGGTTCAGCTTTTGATAGAATCGCTGCCCCGCTCTAAGTATTTGTTTTTACGCAATTCCGGACGGAAAACCGATACGCACTTTTCCTGGAATTGCTCTAGGCTGAATCGACATTCACCGCATCCATAGCATTGCGCAAGCGAGTTGGACGAAACTGAGGAAGCATAGGGCACGCCGGTCGTATCGAGTGGCTATGCGTCTGAAGTGCTCGAGCTTGTTGAAGCAGCGTTCGATCAGGTTGCGCGCCTTATAGGCTTCGAAGTCGTAGGGTATCAGGATCTTTCGGGTCGGGTTGCAGGGGATGACGGCCTCAGCTCCCATATCGGCGACAATGGCG
>NZ_JBJACT010000025.1:0-119637 GCF_044778005.1 Mesorhizobium sp. IMUNJ 23033 | reverse complement strand
TTGGACTTGCCACTCTCATTGTCGAAGGGCGCAAGACCGGCAAGGGCTGCGATCGACTTGGGTGAACGCTGACCGAGCTCGGGTAAGTGCGCCAGCAGAGAGAGGGCGGTGATCTTGGAGACACCGGGCACGGAGACCATCAGCGCGTGATCGCGGGCGGTGTCCTCGGTTTCGCGAATGGCTTTGGCGATGCGGCCTTCGAGCGCATCGATACGTGTGTTGAGATCAGCGATCAGCCCTTCGATGTCGGCGCTGACATCCTTGTCGAAGGCTTCGCCAAGATGCTTCTTCAACCCTGCCCGAATCTCGACCAGATGATCGCGGTGGCGGGCAAGCGATTGAAGACGCTCGCCTTTCTCGGAAGGTACCGGCTCGCAAGCAGGCTGATAGCGACGACCGTAGCCGCTCAACATCCTGGCGTCGAGACGATCGGTCTTGGCGCGCTGCGTCGCCGACTTCGCATAGTGGTGGGTGTGTGCTGGATTGTGCCGCGAGAACGCAACACCCGCCTTGGCCAGCGCATGGCGCAGCAACCGGTCATGGACGCCTGTCGCCTCCATGACGACAAAGTCACGGCCGGCGCGAAGGCCTGCCACATAGGCTGTTATCGCGTCGTCCTGGTTGTCGATGCGCTGGTAACGGCCACTTGCCTCATCAAAAAAATCGAGCCTCTGCTTGGAGATGTCGCAGCCGACATAGTTCTGCACTATCATGTCCATGCCTCTTCCTGTGGTGCGGGGTCTGCTGGTAACAGCCCCGTGCAACTGTTCAGGTTGATGGTTCATTGGTGGGAAGGGGCCGAGCCATGCCGCGGCCTGTCCCAACAGGGACGACCAGGATCCTCTCGGCCTCCTTCCCACCTCAAACATAGCACTGAACGAACACACAGGATCCTCTCCCGAGGATGACGAAGGCGAGAGGTGCTCCCTCGCCAGTCGCCTACGTATTCATCGAATCGAAGAAGTCGGCATTGGTCTTGGTCTGCTTGAGCTTGTCGATGAGGAATTCGATCGCGTCGGTGGTTCCCATCGGCGCCAGGATGCGGCGCAGCACGAAGATCTTCTGCAGGTCGGCGCGCGGGATCAGCAGGTCTTCCTTGCGGGTGCCGGACTTCAGGATGTCCATAGCCGGATAGATGCGCTTGTCGGCCACCTTCCGGTCGAGCTGGATTTCGCAGTTGCCGGTGCCCTTGAACTCTTCGAAGATGACCTCGTCCATGCGGCTGCCGGTATCGATCAGTGCTGTCGCGATGATGGTCAGCGAGCCGCCTTCCTCGATGTTGCGGGCCGCGCCAAAGAAGCGCTTCGGCCGCTGCAGCGCATTGGCGTCGACACCACCAGTCAGCACCTTGCCGGATGACGGCACCACGGTGTTATACGCGCGGCCGAGGCGGGTGATGGAATCGAGCAGGATGACCACGTCGCGGCCGTGCTCGACCAGCCGCTTGGCCTTCTCGATCACCATTTCGGCGACCTGAACATGGCGCACCGCCGGCTCATCGAAGGTCGAGGAGATTACCTCGCCCTTCACCGAGCGCTGCATGTCGGTCACTTCCTCCGGCCGCTCGTCGATCAGAAGCACGATCAAATAGCATTCCGGATGGTTGGCAGTGATCGAGTGGGCGATGTTCTGCATCAGAACCGTCTTGCCGGTACGCGGCTGCGCGTTGATCAACGCGCGCTGTCCCTTGCCGATCGGCGCCACCAGGTCGATCACGCGTGGCGAGATGTCCTTGCTGGTCGGATTGTCGATCTCCATCTTCAGCCGCTTGGTCGGATAGAGCGGCGTCAGATTGTCGAAGTGGATCTTGTGACGGATCTTTTCCGGATCGTCGAAATTAATGGTGTTGACCTTGAGCAGCGCGAAATAGCGCTCGCCTTCTTTCGGGCTGCGGATCGGCCCTTCGACCGTATCGCCGGTCTTCAGCGAAAAGCGCCGGATCTGCGACGGCGAAATATAGATGTCGTCGGGACCGGGCAAATAGTTGGCATTGGCCGAGCGCAGGAAGCCGAAACCGTCCTGCAGCACTTCGACCACGCCATCGCCGATGATCTCGATATCCTGGGCGGCCAGCTTCTTCAGGATCGCGAACATCAGCTCCTGCTTGCGCATGACGCTGGCGTTCTCGACCTCGAGCGATTCGGCATAAGCGATCAGCTCTGGCGGTTTTTTGTTCTTGAACTCAGTGAGTTTCATTTCTTGCATTAGATGGACTCTGGGTAGGCTTTGGGGAGAAAAAATCGGCGGGATGCGACAAATGCCGGGCGCGGCCGAAAGCGAAAATGGGGCGGCGCATGACGGGAAGGAAGACCCGTCTTGTATCGTCGGTCGGTTGAAAGAGCAAGCCGCCTTTTGCGGGTCGGCGTGATGTCAGAAAGGCTTCACTACGACCAGGACGACGATGACGATCATCAGCAATGTGGGGATCTCGTTGACGATCCGCCAGTGCCTCGCCGGTTTTTCGTTCTTGTCCTCCGCGAATTTGCGCACCGCGCCGGCGAGATAGCCGTGCAGGCCCGACAACAAAAGCACCGCGGCGATCTTGGCGTGCAGCCAGCCGCCCTGAAAACCAAACCCTTTCCAGGCGAGCCAGAGGCCGAACACCCAGGTGACGATCATTGCCGGATTGATGATCGCCCGCAGCAGCCGGCGCTCCATCACCTTGAAGGTCTCGGACTGGGCGGAACCCTTCTCGGCATCGACGTGATAGACGAAGAGGCGCGGCAGATAGAGCATTCCGGCCATCCAGGAGATGACGGCGATAACATGGATCGCCTTGGCCCAGGGATAGAAGCTATCGGGCGCCACGAAATAGAGCAGCGCGGTCAGCACCACCAGAGCAACAATGCCGATGGCCATGCGCTTCATCGCCTGGCCGGTGCTGTTGCTCGTGTCGGTCATCAGCGGGTCCTCACCAGTTTCACCATCGCCTCGACATGCGCCACCGGCGTCTCCGGCGTGATGCCATGGCCGAGATTGAAGATCAGCGGGCCATCGCCCAACGCCTTCAGGATAGAATCAACGCCGTCGGCCAGAGCCTTGCCGCCGGCCACCAGCCGCAACGGATCGAGATTGCCCTGCACGGCACCACCGGCTTGCAACTCCTTCGCCATCCCGAGCGGCACGGTCCAGTCGAGGCCGAGGCCGGTAATCCCGGTCTTCTGCCGATAATCGCGATAGCGCTCTCCCGCACCTTTGGGAAAACCGATGACCGGAACATCGGGATAGACCGCCTTCACCTGCCGAACGATCTGCGCAACCGGCTCGACGCAAAAGGCTTCGAAAGAAACATCATCGAGCACGCCGGACCACGAGTCGAATATCTGCACCACATCGGCGCCGGCCTCGATCTGGCGGATGAGATAGGCGGCCGAATGATCGGCCAGCACTTTCAACAGCCGGGCAAAGGCTTCCGGCTTGCGATAGGCAAACAGCCGCGCCGGCGCCTGGTCGGGCGTGCCATGGCCGGCGATCATGTAAGTCGCCACCGTCCACGGCGCGCCGCAGAAGCCGATCAGCGTCGTCTCACCGGGCAGTTTCGCCCGCAACCGGCGAACCGTCTCGTAGACCGGTTCGAGATTCACGTGAAACGTTTCGCTCTCCAAAGCCAAAATCTCCGCCGCCGTGATCGGCGTCAGCAAAGGCCCGCGGCCCTCTTCGAACCGCACGTCACGCCCGAGCGCATTGGGCACCACCAATATATCGGAGAACAGGATCGAAGCATCGAAGCCGAAGCGCTCGATCGGCTGCAGCGTCACTTCGACGGCGAGATCCGGATTGTAGCAAAGATCGAGGAACGATCCGGCCCGCTTTCTGGTCTCGCGATATTCCGGCAGATAGCGCCCGGCCTGACGCATCATCCAGAGCGGTGGCGGAGACACCGACTCGCCCTTCAATACGTCCAGCATGATCCGCTTGTGCCGCATGCAGCGTTCGCCTCTCTCGGGCCTCTTTCTAAATCAAATATCTTATTTCTAAGAATCTTCTGATTCTAAGAGTCTGTTGGTTGTGGTGGTTGGCACCTGTCCAGCCTGACCGCCAAAAAGGCCAGTCAGCATATTGTCGCGCGCTTCTCCCGCGGGGTTGCAGGACTTTGTGGAAGACCCGGAATCCACGACTGGAGTCAATGGCTTGACGCAAGCGCCAGGAAAATGGCTCTGTGGATGAAGGAAGGGTGAAAAAGCCAGTCCCCAGACTTGTCCCCAGCCGCCCGACGAAGCCTACAGCACATCGAATTGTGGACAAACTGCCATCTGATACAGTCCCTCTCCGCCGGCCGTTTTCTCGACCCCCGTTTATCCACATCCGCCCACAGCCTGGAACCAAACCCTGTGAACAAACCCCAGAGCTTCTTTCACCTTCACCTGATTTCGGATGCCACCGGCGAGACGCTGCTGGCCGCCGGGCGCGCGGCTTCCGCGCAATACAAGGATGCGCGCGCCATCGAGCACATATATCCGCTGATCCGCACCGAAAAGCAGGTGGCCAAGGTGTTCGAGGACATCGAGGAGGAGCCGGGCATCATCCTCTACACCGTCGTCGACCAGAAGCTGGCGCGCGGCATCGACGAACGCTGCGCGACCATGGGCCTGCCTTGCGTCTCGGTGCTGGAGCCGGTGCTCAGCGTCTTCCAATCCTATCTCGGCACGCCGGCCGGCCGCCGCGTCGGCGCGCAGCACGTGCTCGATGCCGAATATTTCCGCCGCATCGACGCGCTCAACTTCACCATGGAGCATGATGACGGCCAGCTGCCGGCCAACATGGACGACGCAGACATCGTGCTGATCGGCATCTCGCGCACCTCGAAGACGCCGACCAGCATCTATCTCGCCAATCGGGGCATCAAGACCGCCAACATCCCGATCGTGCTCGGCGTGCCGGTGCCGGAAAGCCTGGTCAACGCCAAGACGCCCTTGATCGTCGGCCTGATCGCCACCGCGGAGCGCATCTCGCATGTCCGCCAGAACCGCATCCTCGGCAACAGCAGTTCTTATGAGGCGACCGACTATGTCGACCGCGCCGCCATCACCGAGGAACTCGCCTATGCCCGCCAGATCTGCACCAGGCATGGCTGGCCGATGATCGACGTCAGCCGCCGCTCCATCGAGGAAACGGCCGCGGCCATCGTTGCCCTGCGGGGGAAGAACAGATAACCCATTGCCCCGTTAGACCGGGACGCGGGTGCGCGAAAATCATGGCCGAGAAAATCATCCTCGCTTCGGGCAGTCCGTACCGCAAGGCGATGCTCGTCAATGCCGGCCTCGATATCGAGGCGGTGCCGGCTCAAGTCGACGAGCGGGCGCTCGAGGCTCCGCTGAAAGGCGTCTCGCCGGAAGATGTCGCTTCGATCCTCGCCGAAGCCAAGGCGACCGAAGTCAGCGAACGCAAGCCCGGCGCGCTGGTGCTCGGCTGCGACCAGACGCTGTCGCTCGGCGACGAGGTCTTCCACAAGCCCGCCGGCATGGAAGGCGCGCGCCGCCATCTGCTGGCGCTGTCGGGCAAGACCCATCAACTCAACAGCGCCGCCGTGCTCTGCCGCGATGGCGAGGTTCTGTGGCGCCATGTCGGCGTCGCCAGCCTGACCATGCGCAAGCTCGATCCGGCCTTCATCGGCCGCCATCTGGCGCGCGTCGGCGCCAAGGCGCTCTCGAGCGTCGGCGCCTACCAGATCGAGGGCGAAGGCATTCAGCTGTTCGAGAAAATCGAGGGCGACTATTTTACCATTGTCGGCCTGCCGCTGCTGCCCGTTCTGGCGAAATTGCGCGAGCTTGGAGCCATCGATGGCTGAGACGTCGAAAAAAGCTTTCGTCACCGGACATCCGATCGCCCATTCGCGGTCGCCGAAGATCCATGGCCACTGGCTGGAAAAATACGGCATCGACGGCAGCTACCAGGCGATCGACGTCGAACCGGAGGATTTCGCCGACTTTCTGAGCACGCTGCGCGACAACGGCTACAGCGGCGGCAACGTCACCATTCCGCACAAAGAGGCGGCCTTCGCGCTGGTCGACCGACGTGACGAGGCGGCCGAAGCGATCGGTGCCGTCAACACGCTGTGGTTCGAGGATGGCGCCTTGTGGGGCGGCAATACCGACGCTCATGGCTTCGCCGCCAATCTCGATGAACACGCACCGGGTTGGGCAAGAAATGGTCCGGCCGTGGTGCTCGGCGCCGGCGGCGCTTCCCGCGCGGTCATCCGCGCGCTGGTCGAGCGCGGCGTGAGCGACATCCGCATCGTCAACCGAACGCTTTCGAGAGCGCAGGAGTTGGCTCGCCGCTTCGGCGCCGGCGTCTCCGCCTACGGCGTGGAAGCGACCCGCGAATTGCTCATGGATGCCGGCCTGCTTATCAACACCACGGCACTCGGCATGCATGGCAACGAGGCCCTCGCCGCCGACCCGGTCGAGTTGCCGGACCACGCCATCGTCACCGACATTGTTTACGTGCCGCTGGAGACGCCGCTGCTTGCCGCGGCGCGCGCGAGAAGTCTCAGGACGGTCGACGGGCTGGGCATGCTCTTGCATCAGGCTGTGCCCGGTTTCGAGCGCTGGTTCGGCATCAGGCCGGAGGTAACGGCAGAACTCCGGCAAATGATCGTCACTGACATTGGCGCCAAACAATGATCGTGCTCGGCCTCACCGGATCGATCGGCATGGGCAAGTCGACGACCGCAAAAATGTTCGCCGACGCCGGCGTGCCGGTGCATGATTCCGACGAGACGGTGCATCGTCTCTATGCCGGCAAGGCCGCCCCGCTGGTCGAGGCGGCCTTTCCCGGGGCCACCGTGTCCGGGGTGGTCGACCGTACCAAGCTCGCCGGACGCGTGCTTGGCGACGCCGCCGCGCTGAAGACGCTGGAAGCGATCGTCCATCCGCTCGTTCGCGCCGACGCCGACGCCTTTCTGGCCAGGCACCGCGCCGGCCGCGCGCCGATTGCGGTTCTCGACATTCCGCTCTTGTTCGAAACCGGCGGGCGAAACCGCGTCGACAAGGTCGTGGTCGTCACCGCGCCGCCAGAAATCCAGCGCGCCCGCGTGCTGGCGCGGCCCGGCATGAGTGAAGAAAAGCTGGCGGCGATCCTGGCCAAGCAGGTTCCGGATGCCGAAAAACGCCGGCAGGCCGACTTCGTCATCGACACCGATGAGGGTTTCGACGCCGCGCGCGCCGCGGTCGGGGCCATCATCGCCGAACTGACGGGGCATAAGTCCGGCACGGCCGGCTCCTGACACTACAGCGCCGCGCGTCCATTCGGACGCGCAAAGGACGCTGTAGCACTTTGATTTTGCGCATGATCCTTTCCGAAAATCGGTTCCGATTTTCGGGGATCATGCGTAGGCCGTCAGCATTGCCCATTGCCATTTTGTTCTGGTGTAGGATTCTGCTCCTTTAGAGCGGACTGATTCGATGCGCGAGATCATCTTCGATACGGAAACCACCGGCCTCGACTCGCGCGAGGACCGCGTCATCGAGCTTGGCGGCGTCGAGCTGGTCAACCGCTTTCCGACCGGCCGCACCTTCCACAAATTCATCAACCCGCAAGGCAGGGCGATCCATCACGAAGCGCAGGCCGTTCACGGCATCAGCGCCGCCGACCTGGTCGGCAAGCCGACTTTTTCCGAAATCGTCGACGAGTGGCTGGCCTTCACCGACGGCGCCAAGCTCGTCGCCCACAACGCCAATTTCGATATCGGTTTCCTCAATCTCGAATTCGGCCGGCTCGACCATCCCGTTATCGATCCCGGCCGTGTCGTCGACACGCTGGCACTGGCGCGCCGCAAGCATCCGATGGGGCCCAATTCGCTTGATGCGCTGTGCCGGCGTTACGGCATCGACAACGGCCACCGCACCAAGCACGGCGCGCTGCTCGATTCGGAACTGCTGGCCGAAGTCTATATCGAGCTCATCGGCGGCAAGCAGGCGGCGCTTATTCTTGACGCGGTGGCGGTGCAGGTGAACGGCTCGGGCGATGTAGCCGACATCGACATCACCATCGCCGCGCGACCAATCGCCCTGCCGCCGCGCCTGACCGAGGCTGATCGGACGGCCCATGCCGGCCTGGTCGCGACGCTCGGCGAAAAGGCGTTGTGGTTGCGAGTGGCGGCGGGGTGAACGGACTGCGTAGGTAGCGTTCCGTCACACCCCCCTCTGGCCTGCCGGCCATCTCCCCCTCAAGGGGGGAGATTAGCAGCTTCGTCGCTCCAGCCATTCCTGCAACGTCGAAGATTGGCGAAGGCTTCGGTGACGTCCAATCTCCCCCCTTGAGGGGGAGATGCCTGGCAAGGCAGAGGGGGGTGCTGTCCCGCCATCCTCTCCAACAAAAAAACCCGGCACGAGGCCGGGTCTTCATAAATCGCAGAGCAGATTAGCTCAGCTAGCCTTCACCTTGGACGCCGCCTGGTCCTCGGCCAGCTTCTGCTGGAACATCTGCGCGAAGTCGATCGGGTCGAGCATCAGCGGCGGGAAGCCGCCATTGCGGGTCGCTTCGGCGATGATCTGCCGGGCGAACGGGAACAGCAGCCGCGGGCACTCGATGAACAGGATCGGCAGCATATGCTCCTGCGGGAAGCCGCTGATGGCGAACACGCCGCCATAGACCAGCTCGACGTTGAACAGCACTTCCTGGTCGAAGGACGCCTTGGCGTTCAATGTCAGGTTGACATCGAACTGCTTGTCCGAGAGCGGATTGGCGTTGACGTTGACATTGATGGCGATGCCGGGCGCCTTGTCGCGGCCGCGCAGCGAATTCGGCGCGCCGGGGCTTTCGAAGGACAGGTCCTTCACATATTGGGCGAGCACGTTGAGTGCCGGCTGCGCTGCATTGCTGTTGCCGTTGGCGGCGCCGACCGGCGCGTCTTCATTGCTGGCCATGAGCCTTGTCCTTTTGCCTGGGCAGCAGTGCTACCGGATTGAAACCGGGGGTTCGCTACCATGGTCGGCATGACAAGACAAGGTTTGCCGCCTTCGGCTCGTCCCCGGATCTGGATCGTGCCAGCTCTAATCGTCCTTGAGGCGGCGCCAGGGCGAATTGTGGTCCGGGCCGCGGCTGTAATCGTCGGCGCGCGAATAATCGCCGTCGTCGAGATCGATGACCTTGTCGCGTGGCTTCGTCCGGAAACCGCTGCTGCCGAAGCTGGTCGCCAGCACGATCCGGCCTTTCAGCATCCGCCAGGCCAGGTCGCGCACCGGCGGCAGCAGCAACAGGACAGCGAAGATGTCGGTGATGAACCCGGGAATGATCAGAAGGATCGCCGCCAGCACGATCATGGCGCCATGCGCCAGCTGGCGGCTCGGATCGCGCCCGGCATCCATTTCAGCGCGCACGCGTCTCATGACGCCGAAACCCTGGTGGCGTAGCAGCAGGCTGCCGGCAATGGTCGAGGCCAGCACCAGGCCGACCGTCGCCAGCGCGCCGATCTGGCTGCCGACAATGACGAAACCGGCGATTTCCAGCAGGGGAAGCGCGAGCAGGAACGGGGGAAGCAACGAAATACGCAAATCTTGGCCGATCATGTCGATGTTTTGCCGGCCAGCACGCAATCGCCGCTGGCACCGGAGCTGTTAGATAGGTATGCCTGCCTTTAATTTGAATGATTGCGCCTTGCGTTCTATATGCTTTGAATGTTGAACGCTATGCGACTGTGGCCTTCTGTTGGCCGGCGGTCCGGCCTGGACAGGGATCGAATTGGCGGAAGATATGGGATTCTTCGACTTCGGCACGATTTTCTTTCTGATTGCGGCGGTTGTGATCTTTTTCCAGCTGCGCAACGTGCTCGGCCGCCGCACGGGTAGCGAACGCCCGCCCTTCGACCCCTATTCCGCAAGCCGCACCCGCGACGACGCGGCGCAGAAATCCGAAAACGTGGTTTCGCTGCCGCGCAAGCGCATGCCCGGAGAACCGGCCGCCGACACTTATGTGGCGATCGACGCCTTCGCCAAGCCCGACAGCGATCTCAACAAGGGCCTGCGGACGATCAAGGATAACGATCCGTCCTTCGATCCGAAGACCTTCGTCGACGGCGCCAAGATGGCCTATGAGATGATCGTCATGGCCTATGCCGACGGCGACCGCAAAACGCTGAAGAACCTGTTGTCGCGCGAGGTCTATGACGGCTTCGTCGCCGCGATCGGCGACCGCGAGGCGAAATCGGAAAAGATCCAGTCCTCGTTCGTCGGCATCGACAAGGCCGATATCGTCGCCGCCGAGATGAAGGGCGGCGAGGCGCACATCACGCTGCGCATCGTCAGCGAGCTGATCTCGGCAACGCGCGACAAGGCCGGCACCGTCATCGACGGCGATCCCGAAACCGTCGCCGAGGTCAAGGACGTCTGGACCTTTGCCCGCGACACGCGCTCGCGCGATCCGAACTGGAAGCTCGTCGCCACCGAAGAAGAAGACTGAACCGGATGCAAGTCGCCCAAAAGTGCGAAGCGGTTTTGGGACAACGACATGCATGAAAACAAAGACTGGAAGCGCGTCGCATGACTCTCTTCAAACGCGACGCGCTTTAACCAGCGGCGGGCCTTGTCGTGTCGCTATCTCCGGCCTTCGACGAAACATCCTTTGACCGGCTGCCCGGCTGGGCCGATGACGATCATCCGGCTGCCTTTGCCGCCTTTCGCCGTTCGGCCTTCCATGTGCTGACAAAGCCCTATCGCACCGGCGCGCTCGGTGTCGATTTCACCGCCTTCGCCGCGGCCTATGAGGAAGCGCGCGCTGTTTCGCAGCCGAATCGATCCGAATCCCGAAGCTTCTTCGAACGTCACTTCGTCCCGGCGCGCATCGGCGCTGAAAATGGCGGAGCCGGCCTCGTCACCGGTTTCTACGAGCCGGAGGTCGAGGCCTCGCCGGTATGGACCGAGCGGTTTTCGGTGCCGCTTCTGTCGCGCCCCGCCGATCTCGTCGATATCGATGACGCCAACCGGCCGGCGGGCATGGACCCCTATCTCGCTTTCGCCCGCGATACGCCGAACGGGCCGGTCGAGTATTTCGATCGCGGCGCGATCGAGCGCGGCGCGCTTGATGGCAAGGGCCTGGAGATCGCGTGGGTCGCCGACAAGGTCGACGCCTTCTTCGTCCACGTCCAGGGCGCGGCGCGGCTGAAGATGACCGGCGGAAGGCTCTGCCGCGTCACCTATGCCGCCAAATCCGGCCAGCGCTTCACCGGGCCCGGCAAGGTGCTGAGCGAAAACGGCGAAATCCCGCTGGAAAAAGTGACCATGCAGTCGATCCGCGCCTGGTTCAAGGCGCATCCGGATCGCGTCGACGAGATCCTCTGGCAGAACCGCTCCTACATTTTCTTCCGCGAGGCGGCGGTCGACGATGCCGGGCTCGGCCCGATCGCCGCCGCCAAGGTGCCGCTGACGGCGGGCCGCTCGATCGCCGTCGACCGGCTGCTCCACACATTCGGCACGCCCTTCTATATCGACGCGCCGTCGCTGACCGCCTTCGACGCAAAACCGTTCCGGCGGCTGATGATCGCGCAGGACACCGGCTCGGCCATCACCGGTCCGGCCCGCGGCGACCTGTTCGCCGGCTCGGGTGACGCCGCCGGCGAGATCGCCGGCGTCGTGCGCAATGCCGCCGAGTTTTATGCGCTGCTCCCGAGAGCGCTCGTTTCGGGTGCGGTGCCATGACCCGCCGCATCGACAGGCTGAGCGAGGACGATCGCGTCCTGTGGAACCTGGTGGCGCGCACGGCCAAGCCGCTGAAGGGTAAGGCCGCCATTGTCATTCCGGACATCGTTGTCGACCCAAAGCCAACGCCCGTACCTGCTGTCGGCAGTCCGGTCGTCGCCGCGAAACCGAAGACGCAGCATGTTTCGCATGCGCTCGACGAACCGACGCTGGACAAGCTGAAGAAGGGCCGGCTGCCGATCGAAGGCCGCGTCGATTTGCACGGCATGACCCAGGACGAGGCCTATTCGCTGTTGTTTGCGTTCCTGCACCGGGCGCATGCCGGCGGCATCCGCTATGTGCTGGTCATCACCGGCAAGGGCTCCTCGTCGGGCGGCGACGGCGTGCTGCGACGCTCCGTGCCCGCCTGGCTGTCGACGCCCGCCTTCCGGCCGCTGGTTTCCAGCCACGATCACGCCGCCCGCAACCATGGCGGTTCGGGCGCGCTCTATGTGCGCTTGCGGCGGGTGCGCGCGTGAGGGCGCGGCCATGAAGATGGTGCCATGACGCCGTTTGGCGAAAAGCTGCGCGCACTGCGCAACGAGCGCGGCCTCAGCCAGAAGGCGATGGCCGAGGCCATCGGCGTCAGCGCCGCCTATCTGTCGGCCCTGGAGCATGGCCGCCGCGGCGCGCCGACCTGGACGCTGATCCAGAAGATCATCGGTTATTTCAACGTCATCTGGGACGATGCCGAGGAGCTTGCCCGCCTTGCCGAGGCCTCGCATCCGCGCGTCAGGATCGACACGTCGGGTCTTTCGCCAGCCGCCACCGAGCTGGCCAATCTTCTGGCCGAAAACATCGAGAAGCTGGACGAAGCCGAGCTTCGCCGCATCACCGCATCGATCCGCGCAGCACTTGGTCGGCGGGTGTAGTACGCAATTTACGCCAAGGGGACGCGCGTTCACCCGCGCTGGCGCCGACGTTCGCTTCACCTGAACAGATGCCCGCCGGCGGACAGCCAGCGGGCAGCTGTGGTGAGATCATTTCTTGCCGGCCTGGCCGCCATTGTCTCCACGGCCATTATCGCCACGGTCATGGTCGTGGCCATTGTTTCCGCCGCCCAGGCAGTTCGAGTCGCCGGCACCGCAACAGCGGCCGCTCCACAGATCGTTGGTCGACGTACTGGCGCAGCTGGTGACGGTCTGATCGGCCAGAGCAGGCCCGGCCAGCGCCGACATCGCGACGGCGGCGAGAAAGGTCGTACGCAGAAAGGCAGTCATTTGAAATCTCCACGGTTGGTTTACGGCCGTGTGTCGCCGGCCGGGAGGAAATGGTTCACGGAGACTGCGGAATATGTCGGAGGCGGTGCGTGGCCAGCCGTAGTCACATTGAGGGGCGGCGCTGCCCCTCATCCGCCTGCCGGCACCTTCTCCCCGTATAGTGACGGGGAGAAGAGAGATGGCCGCCGCGTTAGCGCCCATTCTGCAGCGTCGATGATTGGCGAAAATATCGATGACGGCGTCTTTCTCCCCGTTACTATACGGGAGAAATGCCCGGCAGGGCAATGAGGGGCGGCGCCGACCTACGATAGCTGTGAGGCGCTTGACGCGGCGTGCTTCGAACGCGTCCCGCCTGCCTTTACTGGACCGCGCCGACCAAAACCTGCTGGCCATCGCGGATCGAGACCCAGCGGCCGGTGTTGTCGATCGCCTGGCGCTTGAGGAAGCGGTAGCCGGTCTCATCCCACGAGCGGACCTTGTCGGTGAGATTGTCGAGGACGTAATCGCCCTTGTCGGTGCGCACCGTCAGCACCGCATGGCCCTCGCCGTCCGGCTTGCGCACGACGGTCATCAGGAGATCGGCGAGCGATATACCCATGCGATAGAGGTCGCGGCGCTTCTCCAGGACATAATCCTCGCAGTCGCCGAGGCCGTTATCCGGATAGGCCCAGACTTCATCCTTGCCGTAGATGTCGTAGTCGCTCAGAGGCTTGACGGCGGCATTCACCTTGGCGGTGACGCTGGTCAGCTTGCGCCAGAGCGCATCGGTCATCCTGGCTGGCGCGAGGCTGCGCGGCCGGATCGAGCATTCGCCGGGATTGGACTTGCAGAAATCGTAATGTCCGATCGGTTGAGACGTCATCCCGCCGGTCGCCATCGCCCCCGCAGCCGACGCCGGTCCCGCCCAGCATCCCGAAATCGCCAGCCCTGCGACTGCGCACAAGCGCAGCGTCCGTGCCATCGGTGAGGAAATCATTGTCCCCGTTCGCCCCTTGTTGTTAACGAAACGTTAAGAGCGATTTACAGTCCGTGTCAATTATGACTGTGGTCCGATTGATGGCATGGTTACTTTCACCATCCTGACAGCGGCCATTGTGCAACAGGACCATCCGGGCACGCCGGACGGTCCTGTTGCGCGGTTCGGTTGCGCGTCTCACTTCTGGTTGCGTCAGCTCTTGGCGGAGCGCACCAGCCTCGGCTTTGCGGCAACGCGGTTCTGGCGGCCATAGCTGGTGATGAAGTCGGCGATGCGCGGCACGATCTCGGAGCGGAAGCGCGAACCGTTGAAGACGCCGTAATGGCCGACCGCCGGCTGCATATAATGGGCGTGCCTGTCGGCCGGGATGTTGACGCACAGATCGTGCGCGGCCTGGGTCTGGCCGAGGCCGGAGATGTCGTCATTCTCGCCCTCGACGGTGAACAGTGCGACATTGCGGATCGCCGAGGTGTCGACCAGCTCGCCGCGATGCATCATCTCGCCCTTGGGCAGAGCGTGGCGCACGAACACGGTGTCGACGGTCTGCAGGTAGAATTCCGCCGTCAGGTCCATCACCGCCAGGTACTCGTCGTAGAAATCGCGGTGCTTCTCGGCATTGTCGCCGTCATGCTTGACCAGATGCATGAAGAAGTCCTTGTGGGCGATGATGTGGCGGTCGAGGTTCATGCTCATGAAGCCCGACAGCTGCAGGAAGCCCGGATAGACCTCGCGGCCGAAGCCCGGCACCGGCCAGGGCGCCCGCATGATGACGTTGTCGCGGAACCAGCCGATGCCCTTTTCCTCGGCCAGCAGATTGACCGCGGTCGGATTGCGGCGGGTGTCGATCGGACCGCCCATCAGCGTCATGGTCGAGGGCACGAAGGGGTCGCCGCGCTTTTCCATCAGCGCCACCGCCGCCAGCACCGGCACCGAAGGCTGGCAGACCGCCATGACATGGGTGTCCGGGCCTAGCGCATGGAACATGTCGATGATGTAGTCGATATAGTCGTCGAGGTCGAAGCTGCCGGCGGCCAGCGGCACCATGCGGGCGTCGACCCAGTCGGTGATGTGCACGTCGGCATGCGGCAGCATCGCTTCGACCGTGCCGCGCAGCAGCGTCGCGTAATGGCCCGACATCGGCGCCACGATCAAAAGCTTCGGATCGGGCTTGCGTCCGGCGGGGACAGCCCGCTCGAAACGGACCAGGTTGCAGAACGGCTTCGACCAGACGGTCTTTTCGGTGACCTCGACGCTTTTCCAGTCGACCACGGTCTTAGCCAGCTCGAACTTTGGCTTGCCGTAGCGGCGCGTGGTGCGCTCGAACAATTCGGCGGTCGCCGCGACCGAGCGCCCAAAGGACGTGTGCGAGATCGGGTTGAGCGGATTGATGTAGAACATCCGCACCGCATCGGCATAGAAGCGGGCGGGCTGCAGCGCCGCATGGTTCATTTCATAGAGCTGGTAGAACATCAAGAACCCCGCTGCTGCATGCGACCGAAGGGACGACGAGCAGCGCCGAGCCTTGAATCTCTCGCGGCGAGGTTAACAACATATTGTTGCGATGCAATACGTCAATTGGTCTGACAAATGGTTCTTTTGTCCAAGGCCTTGAAAATCCGCCTTGAATGGCCGAGCCGGCTCACTGTGCGTTGCGATGTGTGTAGGAAATGTGTCCGGCCCTCTAGCCTGACATATCGGACATTTTAGACGCGGGCCATGCAGACGGAAGTGTGGCCCGAGCCGATGAAGCCAAGCTGGCTGGCGGCGCCCTTCGACAGGTCGAGCACACGGCCCTTGATGAAAGGACCGCGATCGTTGATGCGCACGACGACGCTGCGGCCATTGTTCTTGTTGGTCACCTTCAGCTTGGTGCCGAAGGGCAAGGTGCGGTGCGCGGCGGTCATCGCCGAGGGGTTCATGCGCTCGCCGGAGGCCGTGCGGGAGTGCAGCGCGTACCAGGAGGCACGGCCGCACTGGGCAGCTGCGGAGGAGGTGGAGGCGCCGACCATCAGGCCAGCCGCTACCGTTACCGCAACAAGCGCGGTTTGCTTGGTTTTCATCATGTTGGGGGAATGGCTCCGTTTAGACAGACCCCAGCCGTTAAGGAACGATTAAGGCACCAAATGCGGCAATCATCTGTCGGTTCCGTGGCGGAAGCACACGTTTGGAGTCGGCGGGAAACAGTTTGTCATGAGTCTTCCCGCATCGGGCCGCGTATCTGTGATGAACATCACGCCGCTTCCCAGCCAGTTCTGGCAAGATCGAGCGTTAATAAGCAAGTAGAGATGGACGCGATCGGATCGCTTCCTTTTGGCTCTTTCATTGCCGCAGTGACGCTGTTGACGATCGACTTGGAAAGGGAATTCCGCCGATGCGGTTGATGAGGAATTTGCTGGCGCTGATCGTGCTCGCCATCGGCCTGCTGTGGTCGCTGCAAGGCATCGGTCTTGTGCCGGGAAGCTTCATGACCGGCCAGTCGCAATGGCTCTGTATCGGTCTCCTCACCATGCTGGTCGGCTTGCTCGGTCTGGGCTGGGCAAACCGCTCGCGCATCTGACTGGGCCGCCTGCGGCTTCGCCCACTGGCACGACATCAAACGCGACCTTTGCCGCCGCTGATGACCATGACCGTCGGCAAGGCTGGCGCCGTGCGTCCGGCTGGACGGACGGCGCCCGATAGAGTCAGGCAGCCTTTGCCGCCGGCTTGGCCGCCTTGACGTGGGTCACGCTACGGCGTCCGTCGACGCTGATCGGCACATCGCCGTCGACGGTGGCACGGCGCACGATCCGTTGCTGGCTTCCATAGTCATTCACCGCATAATGCTGGGTGGCGCGATTGTCCCAGATCGCGACGTCGCCGGCCTGCCACCGCCACCGCACGGTATTTTCGGGGGTGGTCACATAGGCCTGGAACAACTCGTAGAGTTTTGCGGAGTCGCTCTTGGATAGGCCGACAAACCGCTGGACGAAATTGCCGAGCAGCAGCGAGCGTTCCCCGGTTTCCGGATGCACGCGCACGACGGGGTGCTCGGTCTCGTAGACGGTCGAGGTGAAGACCTCCTCGAAATGTTTCCTTTCCTCGGCGGAAGCGCGAGGACGCACGGCTGCGTAGTCGTAGGCGTTGCTGTGAATGGCCCAGAGATTGTCCGCCAGCAGTTTGAGCGGCGCCGGCAGGCTTTCATATGCGGCATGGGTGTTCGACCAGATCGTATCGCCTCCGGCCGGAGGAATGACGACGCCGCGAAGCACGGAGAATTTCGGATAGGCGTCCACGAAGGTCACGTCCGTGTGCCATTGGTCCGCGCGACCGCCGCCGCGGCTCGAATCCAGATTGAGGATCGAAGCGGTGCCCGCAATCGGCCCTTGCGTCGGATGAGGCACAAGATCCCCCAGGCGCCGCGCGAACAGTTCATGCTCGGAATCATCGAGATGCTGCTGGCCGCGGAAGAAGATGACCTTGTGCTGCAAAAGAAGCTGATTGATCGATGCTATGGTGGCATCCGACAGGTTTCCACCGAGGCGAATGCCTCTGATCTCCGCTCCCACGCGGGCGGTTAGCGGAACAGCGTCGGTCGCAGGAATGATCTGGTCGGTAGGGGCCGGGTTGCTCATGGGAATCTCCTCGTTTCTGTTTGGGGGAAGGCAGGTCGACTGAGGTTGATCACTGGGACCAACATTGCCAGGCCCAGTAAAAGCCTTCGTCGCGCGGCGGCAGGCGGTCGTGCTCGGCATCGAGCTGCACGGGTGCCGGCGTTCTGGGTTGGCGTTCAGGCTCCCTCGTCCAGGCGAGCAGCCAGTTGCCGAAATGGGCAAACAGCATGGCGGTGGAATGGGTCATCGTCATTCTCTCCTGCTTCGGTTATTCCCGTCCCGCCCAGGGAACGAGCCCGCGCTCGATCCGGCGGATGATGAATTCCAGCACGAAGGCGATTGCAGCGATCACCAAAATCCCCATCACCACGACGTCGGTGACCAGGAACTGGGCGGCCGACTGGATCATGAAGCCGAGGCCGCGCGTCGCTGCCACCAGTTCCGCGGCGACCAGCGTCGACCAGCCGGCGCCGAGCGCGATACGCAGCCCGGTCAGGATCGAGGGCAGCGCGCTGGGCAGGATCACATGGCGGACAAGCTGGAAGCGGCTGGCGCCGAGCGAGCGCGCCGCATTGATGCGCTCCTGCGAGACGCCGCGCACGCCTGACGCCGTCGACAGCGCCACCGGCGCCAGCATTGCAATGGTGATCACCAGGATCTTCGACGGTTCGCCGATGCCGAACCAGATAATGACCAGCGGCAGATAGGCGAGCGGCGGGATCGGCCGCAGGAATTCCAGCAGCGGATCGAAGATGCCGCGCCCGATGGTGCTGATGCCGATGGCGAGCCCGACGGGAACGCCGACGAGAAGCGCGGCGATCAGCGCTGCGAACACGCGGCCCAGGCTGGCGACGACGTGTTGGGCGAGCGTCGCGTCGACGAAGCCGTCACGGGCGACGACGACGAACTTGTTCCATACGGCGAAAGGCGATGGAAGAAAGACCGGCGACACCAGCTGCAGGCGGGCCGACAGCGCCCATGCCGCGAGCACCGCCAGGATGGTGATGGCGCTGACTGCGCGTGCCGAAATCCCGCGCCGTTTCGGGCGTGGCCGCGACCACGGCACCGACAGCGCGCTGCTTTCGTCGGTCCTTGTGGTCGGCCGTTCGCTGTAAGAGGTAACGCTCACGCCGCCTCTCCTTCGAAGATCGCGTCGGTCAGTTCGCCACGCGCCGCCGCGAAGGCGGGATCGGCCTTGATGCTGCGAATGGCCTCCCCGGCCGAGTAGCGCCGGCTGAAGCCGATCTCGAAAATCTGCACCACGCGGCCCGGCACGGGCGCCAGCACGACGATGCGGGTGGCCAGGACCAGCGCCTCCTCGATGCCGTGCGTGACCATCAGCACGCCGACTTGGGCCGCCGCCCACAGATCGAGCAGCGTCGTCTGCATGCGTTCGCGCGTCAGCGCGTCCAGCGCACCGAGTGGTTCGTCGAGCAGCAGGAATTCGGGTTCGGCGGCGAGTGCGCGGGCCAGGCCGACGCGCTGGCGCATGCCGCCGGAAAGCTCCCAGATGCGCTTGTCGCCGGCACCATCGAGCTTGACCAGTCTGAGCAGCTCGTCCGCGCGCTGTGCCCGCTCACCTGACGGCACGCCGCGCAGCCTGAGAGCAAAAGCGACGTTCTCTCGCGCGGTCAGCCACGGGAACAGCGCATCGTTCTGGAACACCACGGCGCGGTCCGGGCCAGGTGCCGTGATCGGTCGGCCCGCGATGCTGGCGCTGCCGCGCACCGGCTCGACCAGCCCGGCGGCGACGTTGAGCAGCGAGGTCTTGCCGCAGCCGGAGCGGCCGACCAGCACGACGAAATCGCCCTTGGCGACGTTGATCGAGACACGCTCGACGGCTGGCGCTGCCTGGCCTTCGTAGTGCACCGAGACCTTATCAAGCACGAGTTGAGGCATGGTCCCTCGCAGTAGGTTCTACAAATCCACCTGCCCGAGACCACTCCTCGTCAGCGGTCCGGGCAGGCAGCACGCGTCGCGCGTCAGTTCGAGGCCAGCGCCTCGCTGACATATTTCGACGACACGTATTTCGAGTAGTCGGGCAGCACGGCGTCGATCTTGCCCTGCTCCTTGAGGAAGGCCGATGCCGCCTCGATCGCCTTGACCGTGCCGCCGCCGAGGAATTTGGCGGAGGCCTGCTCCTCAAGCGTCGGGAAGACGTAACCCTTGAGCAATTGCGGCACCTCTTCCAGCTTGGCGCCGGTGATCTTGGCGATCTTAGCTGCCTGCGGCGACGAAACCGACCAGGCGTCGGGCTTGGCCAGGAACTCGGCATAGGCGGCGCCCGTCACCTTGACGAAGTCGCGCACCGCTTCCGGGTGCTTTTCGGCAAAGTCGGTGCGCACGATCCAGGCATCGAAGGTCGGCGCGCCCCAGGCTGCAACCTGCGAGGAATCCAGCACCACTTTGCCGGTGGTCTTGATCTGGCCGAGCGCCGGATCCCAGACATAGGCCGCGTCGATGTCGCCGCGCGTAAAGGCGGCGGCGATCTCCGGCGGCCTGAGATTGAGGACCTCGACCGACTTCGGATCGACGCCTTCATGCTTCAGCGCGGCCAGCAGGCTGTAATGCGTTGTCGAGACGAACGGCACCGCCACCTTCTTGCCGGCAAGGTCGGCGATGTTCTTAATGCCGGCGCCGTTGCGGGCGACCAGCGCTTCGGATTCGCCGATCAGGCCGACGACGAAGATGGTCTGGATCGGCAGCTCGCGGCTGGCCGCGGCCGCCAGCGGGCTCGATCCGACATAGCCGATATCGACCGAGCCGGAGGCGACCGCTGCGATGACATCGGCGCCGGAATCAAATTTCCGCCAGTCGATCGCGGCCTTGGTGGCCTTCTCATAGGCGCCGTCGGTCTGCGGCACTTTCGAGGGTTCGACCACGGTCTGGTAGCCGATGGTGATTTTGAGGTCGTCGGCAGAGGCCGGGCCGAGGAATGCGGCGCCGGCAAGTGCCGCCGACGAGAGCAGGATGATGCGTCGTGAAATGATCGACATGATGGGCTCCATGAAAAGGCGAAAAACTGGATTGCCTTTTCATAGTCCGCTAATTCTATCGTTCTTGTAGAGTTAAATCCTTCCAACCAGGACGGGTTGAGTGGAAAAAAGCCACTGGTGATAGGCTAGCGAAGCGCAAAGCGCGGCTGCCACGGGCGCGACCGCGGCAGATGGCACTGGACCGTCAAGACTGGCCGAAGCGTCCGAGTTCGTCATCCTAGGGCGGAGCGACGCGAAGCGGAGCGCAGACCCCTGGGATCCATGCCGTGACACCAAGGCGTCGCCACGGTGCCGGACTTTCTTTGATGCCCGGAAGGGTGGAGGAGCAGCCTTCATTCTGCGTCGCTGCATTATTCGGCCGCCGTCACGGCATGGATCCCAGGGTCTCCACGTCGCTTAGCTCCTGCTCCGCCCTGGGATGACGAAGCGGATGAGACAATCGCCTGCCAAGAACCGAGATTTCAGGAGAAAGCCTCATTCGAAAAATCCATGCTTCAAACTTACGCCGAATTGAAACCCCATTCCCTGTCTTCGGGAGTAACTATAGTATTCTTATCGACATTAGGGAGTTGATCCGATGAGCGACCATACCCACCGCATCCCGGCGATCGCTCGTGGCATCGAGTCCGAGCCGCGTTTCTGTGTCCTCGGCGTCACAAGCCTGGCCTAATATCGCTCCTGCGGCTTGAAAACCAAACAAAATCAACAGCGATCGGCTTGTATATCATGTCACTAGAATTTATGTATCATGGCAGCTTGGACGCGGCGGGGAGGCACGCCAGGCGTTTCGCAATTGATGGCCTCAGGCCATCGCAGGATAGAGAAACGTTCGGCTCATGCTCACCAAAAAGGGCAAGTACGGTCTCAAGGCGCTCGTTCATCTCGCGCAATTGCCGGTTGGGCAGCTCGCCTTCGTCGGCGATATCGCCACCGGCAACAACATTCCGAAGAAATTTCTCGACGCCATCCTCGGCGAATTGCGCAATGCCGGCTTCGTGCAGAGCCGCAAGGGCAAGGAGGGTGGTTATCGCCTCGCGCGACCGGCCGAAGAGATCAAGGTCGGCCATGTCGTGCGCGTGCTCGACGGGCCGCTTGCGCCGATCCCTTGCGCCAGCCGCACCCAGTACCATCGCTGCGAAGACTGCAACGAGGCGACATGCCAAGTCCGACATCTGATGCTCGAGGTGCGGCAGGCGATCGCCGAGGTGCTGGATCAGCGCAGCCTCGCCGAGATGCGCGATATCGGCCTCGACGACCTTGCGGTCGCGAGGGACATCAACGACCTTCCGGTTGCGGCGAAGATCCAGGCCTGAACACGCCAAGGCAGGCGGTGCGCGCATGACCATCGGGCGCGCCAACTCGATCATCATCGTCGGCGGCGGCGCCAGCGGGGTCGTGCTCGCCGCGCATCTGCTGAAATCGTCCAATCCGGATCTGCGCGTCACGCTGATCGAGAAGCGTCCGCATTTCGGCCAGGGCATGGCCTATTCGACGCTGCTGTCGGCGCATGTGCTCAATGTCAGCGCCGCCGGCATGAGCGCCTATGCCGACGATCCAGGCAATTTCGCGCGCTGGCTGCTGGAGCGCGGCCTGGCCAATCCGGACCAAGGGCCGTACTATGCGCCGCGCAGCCTCTATGCCCGCTACCTGAAGGAGTTGCTCGACGAGCTCGAGGCCCGTGAACGCGAGACGGGCCGCCTGCGCCTGATCCGCGAGGAGAGCCTGTCGATCTCGCCCACTGCCTCCGGCGTCGAGGTGGCTTTGGCCAACGGCACCAGTGTGGTTGCCCATCTCGCCGTGCTTGCCACCGGTCATGACGAGCAGCCTGGCGCCGGCCAGGGCCACGCGATCAGGATGGGGACGGAAGCCGACACCGCGCTCTATGCGGACGCCCGAGTCCTTGTGCTGGGAACCGGCCTCAGCATGGTCGATGCCTTTCTCTCGCTCGAGCAACGCGGTCACAAGGGCGAGATCATCGCCGTGTCCCGGCGCGGCCTGCTGCCGTCGCCGCACCGCAAGGGCAATCCGATCAAGCTCGACGTCGCCGACATCCCGCTCGGAACCCAGCTTTCCTATTTCGTCGGCTGGTTCCGCGACCTGATCCGCGAGAACCAAAAAGCGGGCATAGACTGGCGCGATGTCGTCGACGGTCTGCGGCCCTTCAACCAGAAGATCTGGCAGAACTGGCCGTCCTCCGCCAAGCGCCGCTTCGTCGAGCACACCAAGGCCTGGTGGGACATCCACCGGCATCGCCTGGCGCCGCAGGTGCATGCCCGCGTCACCGAGGCGGTGCAGTCGGGCCGCATCCGTCCTGTCGCCGGCCGCGTCGTCGGCATCGAGGCCGGCGATCAATTCACGGTACAGGTCCAGTCCCGCCACACGCAGGCGCTCGAAACGCTGGAAGTCGCCCGCCTCTATGATTGCACCGGCATCGCCAGGGACATCTCGACCACCTCGAACAGCGTCGTGCGCTCGCTGGTCGAGCGCGGGCTGGCGCGGCCGGACCCGCTGCGGCTTGGCCTCGACGTATCGGCCAGTTGCGAGATCATCGGCAGCGACGGGAGTGTATCGGCCAAGATCCTCGCCGTCGGGCCTTTGACCAGAGGCACCTTCTTCGAGATCGACGCCATCCCGGATATCCGCGTCCAGTGCGCGAGGCTCAGCAAGCAGCTGCTGGGATAGGGTGCGCCGATATTCAGGTGATGCCGGCCTGCGAATGGTGGTTTCCTGCGCTTCCGGTGCTCACGTACTTCAAGTACGCTCCGCTCCGGTTCTCGGAAACCACCTTTCTCGGCTCGGCCTGACCTGAATCTCAGCACACCCTGGAGCCGGTGCGAGAGTCGTGGAATTTCATTCCTCGTCTGGCCGTCGGATTGGCACGGTCTATCTTCTTTCCAACGGCAATCGGCTGGAAAAGACGCTAGGTTGACCCATGGAGCATCCGACATGAGCGCGCATAGAACCGCTGCACCCGGCAGTGCCCCCTCGGACAGCGCAATGTCCCGGCTGCGCCCGCCCTATGCCTCGGTGCTCGACCTGATCGGGCAAACGCCCGTCGTCGAATTGACCAAGTTCGACACCGGCAAATGCCGGCTGTTCATCAAGCTCGAAAGCCAGAACCCCGGCGGCTCGATCAAGGACCGCATCGCGCTGTCGATGATCGCCGCCGCCGAAAAGCAGGGCAAGCTCAAGCGCGGCGGCGCCATCGTCGAGGCGACCGCCGGCAATACCGGACTCGGCCTTGCCCAGGTCGGCATTCCCAAGGGCTATCGCATCATCCTCGTCGTGCCCGACAAGATGTCGCGCGAAAAAATCCAGCATCTGCGCGCGCTCGGCGCCGAGGTGCGCATGACGCGCTCCGATGTCGGCAAGGGCCATCCGGAATATTATCAGGACATGGCCGAGAAGATCGCGGCAGAGCTGCCCGGCGCCTTCTACGCCAACCAGTTCGCCAATCCGGCCAACCCGCTGGCGCATGAGACCACCACCGGCCCCGAGATTTTCGCCCAGCTCGAAGGCGACATCGATGCGGTGGTGGTCGGCGTCGGCTCCGGCGGCACGCTGACCGGGCTTGGCCGCTATTTCGCGAAAGTGTCGCCGAAGACCGAGATGGTGCTGGCCGATCCGGTCGGCTCGGTGCTGGCGCCGCTGATCAAGACAGGCAAGATGGAAGAGGCCGGCAGCTGGACCGTGGAAGGCATCGGCGAGGACTTTGTGCCGCCCAATGCCGACCTGTCGCTGGTCAAAAAAGCCTACTCCATCCCCGACAAGCAAAGCATGCTGGCGGTGCGCGATCTCTTGTCCCGGGAAGGCATTCTGGCAGGCTCGTCGTCGGGCACGCTGCTGTCGGCAGCCCTTCGCTATTGCCGCGAGCAGACCGTTGCCAAGCGCGTCGTCACCTTCGTCTGCGACAGCGGCAACAAATATCTGTCAAAGGTGTTCGACGATTTCTGGCTGGCCGAGCAGGGCCTTGCCGAGCACGAACAGCATGGCGACCTGCGCGACCTGGTGATGCGCTCGCACCGCACCGGCGACACGGTCTCTATCGGCCCGGACGAAAGCCTGCTCAACGCCTATGGCCGCATGCGCCGCTCGGATGTCTCGCAGCTGCCGGTACTCGACGGCGGCAGGCTGGTCGGCATCGTCGACGAGAGCGATATCCTGGCCAAGGTCGACGGCCCATATGACGGCCGCTGGGACCGTTTCAACGCCCCGGTCCGCACCGCCATGACCTCCAGCCTGCACACACTGCAGGCCAGCCAGACGCTCGACGCGCTATTGCCGGTCTTCGACCGCAACGAGGTCGCCATCATCTTCGACGGCGACGAGTTCGTCGGCCTGATAACCCGTATCGACCTGATCAACCATTTGAGGCGCGCACGATGACCACCAGCACACCGCCATCGGGCAAGAACCGACTGGCCTTTTCGACGCGCACCATCCATGGCGGCCAGAGCCACGATCCGCTGACCGGCGCGGTGATGGTGCCGATCTATGCCACCTCCACCTACGGCCAGCAGTCGCCCGGCGTGCACAAGGGCTTTGAGTACGCCCGCAGCCAGAACCCGACCCGCTTCGCCTTTGAGCGCGCGGTGGCCGATCTCGAAAGCGGCACCGCCGCCTTCGCCTTCGCCTCGGGCCTGGCCTCGATCTCGACCGTGCTGGAACTGCTCGATGCCGGCGCCCATATCGTCGCCACCGACGACATCTATGGCGGCACTTTCCGTTTGCTGGAGCGGGTGCGCAAGCGCTCGGCTGGCCTGCAGGTCAGCTTCGCCGACTTCACCGATCTTGCCGCGGTCGAGGCCGCGATCCGCCCGGAGACAAAACTGCTCTGGGTCGAGACGCCGACCAACCCGCTGCTGCGCGTCGTCGATCTCGAAGGTGTGGCAGAACTTGCAAAGCGCAAAAACCTGATCTCGGTCGCCGACAACACCTTCTGCAGCCCCTATCTGCAGCGGCCGCTGGAACTCGGCATCGACATCGTCGTCCACTCGACGACCAAGTATCTCAACGGCCATTCCGACATGGTCGGTGGCGTGGCGATCGTCGGCGACAACAAGGACCTGGCCGCCCAGCTGAAATTCCTGCAGAACGCCATCGGCGCCATATCGGGCCCGTTCGACAGTTTCCTGGCGCTGCGCGGCATCAAGACACTGGCGCTGCGGATGGAGCGGCACTCCTCGAACGGCCTGAAGATCGCGCAATGGCTGGAAAGCCGGAAAGATGTGCGCCGCGTCATCTATCCCGGGCTGCCCAGCCATCCGCAGCATGACATCGCCAGGCGCCAGATGCATGCCTTCGGCGGCATGATCTCGGTCGAGCTCGATCGCGACCTGGCGGCGACAAAGCGCTTCCTCGAACGCACCCAGCTGTTCACCCTCGCCGAAAGCCTCGGCGGCGTCGAAAGCCTGATCGAGCACCCGGCGCTGATGACGCACGGCTCGATCCCCGCCGAAAAGCGCGGTGCCATCGGCATTTCCGATTCGCTGGTGCGGCTGTCGGCCGGCATCGAGGACGGCGATGATCTGATCGCGGATCTGGAGCAGGCGCTGAAGGGCTGAGCATCCGGCCTCCCGGCAGCTCTCGCCCTGGCCCACAAGTCCGGACTTTGCAATTCCGGATTCCATTCTAAAGTGAGCCGACTTTGCGATCTCCGGAGGCGTGATGCGCGTGATCGTGCTGGGTGGCGGCGTTGTCGGCGTCACCACCGCCTATCAGCTGCAGAAGGACGGCCACGAGGTGGTGCTCCTCGAGCGCCAGGCACAGGTCGCCACTGAGACCAGCTGGGGCAATGCCGGCATGATCGCACCGGGCCATTCCTTCGTCTGGTCGTCGCCCAGGGCGCCGATGATCCTTTTGAAATCGCTGGTGCTCAAGGATCAGGCGCTGCGCTTCAAACTCTCGGCCGATCCCAGGCTCTACAGCTGGTCATGGCTGTTCCTCCTGGAATGCACGGCCGACAAGGCCAGGCGCAACACGCTGCTCAAGCATCGCCTTGCCGCCTATTCGCAGTCCGTGCTGCACGAAGTCATCGCCGACGAGGCGATCGACTACGACCGCAATGATCGCGGCATCCTCTATTTCCATCGCAGCCAGCAGGCGCTCGACATGGGTGTCGAGCATATGAAGCTGCTCGAGTCCGATGGGCAGGTGATAAAAGTGCTCGACCGCGACGGCGTCGTCGCACTCGATCCGTCGCTTGCCTCCGCCAGGGAGAAGATCGCCGGTGGTATCTATTGCCCGACCGACGAGACCGGCGACCCGGCCAAGTTCACCAGGGCGCTGGCCGCCAAGGTCGTCGAGCGCGGCGGCGTTATCCACACTGGCGCGACCATCACCGGCATCGAGACATCGGGCGACGGCGTCGCCCAGGTGCTGACCGACAAAGGGCCGTTCAAGGGCGATGCCTATGTGCTGGCGCTCGGCTCCTACAGTCCGATCCTTGCCAGGACGATCGGCATCAGCCTGCCGATCTATCCGATCAAGGGCTATTCACTGACCATTCCCATCGGCAACCGCTTGCTGCCGCCGACCATCGCTTCGGTCGACGAGCACAATCTGGTCGCCATCTCGCGCTTCGGCGACCGCATCCGCGTCACCGCCACGGCGGAGTTCGCCGGCTACGACACCAGCCACAAGCCCGCCGACTTCGCCTTCATGAAAGGCGTGACCGAGGAGCTTTACCCCGAAGGCGCCGATTACGACCGCGCCGAGATGTGGGCGGGGCTACGGCCCATGACGCCGAACAATCTGCCTGCCTTCGGGCGGCAGCGCCTGCGCAACCTCTACCTCAACACCGGCCACGGCCACATCGGCTGGACCATGTCGCACGGCTCGGCCCGCATCACCGCCGATCTGATCGCCGGCCGCCGGCCGGCCATTTCCATGGACGGACTTTTGAACTGAGAGCATGATCCAGAAGAGAAGAATGAAAAGGTACGCCATGTCCGCCAACCTTGCCGCCGCCCGCTCTCCCTCTTCCGGACCCATCGATCTCGGCGTGCTGCCGTCGGAGCTCGACGGCGGCCTCGCCTCGCGCGCCGCGATCGGCCTTGCGATCCTCGCCACCGACCAGACGCTGGAACATGAATTCCGCGCCCTGGTGCGCATTCCCGGTGTCGCCTTCTACGAGGCCCGTGTCTTCAACGACCACAACATCACGCCGGACACGCTGCGCGCCATCGGCCCGAGGATCGCGCCATGCGTCGACCTCATCCTGCCCAGCCTCCCGCTCGACGTCGTCGGCTTCGGCTGTACCTCGGCGACGATGACGCTCGGCGAGGAGGCGGTGTTCGCCGAGATCCGCAAGGCCAGGCCCGGTGTCGCCTGCACCACGCCGGTCACCGGCGCACTTGCCGCCTTCAAGGCGCTCGGCGTCAAAGGCATCGGCCTGCTGACGCCCTATTCGCCGAAGATCAACGAAGGTCTCGTCGCCTACTTCACCGGCCGTGGCCTCGATATAGCGGCCGTCGCCACCTTCGACCGGCAGGACGACCGCGAAGCCGCCCGTATCTCGCTCGCCTCGATCGAGGCCGCGGCGGAAAAAATGGCGGCGGCACCGGGGGTGGAGGCGATCTTCATCTCCTGCACCAGCCTGCGCGTCGCCGAAGCAGTGGCCGGCCTCGAACAGCGCATCGGCATCCCCGTCACCTCCAGCAACCATGCCATGGCCTGGCATTGTTTGCGGCTTGCGGGGATTGACGATGTCGTGCCCGCCGGCGGCAGGCTGTTCGGGTTGCCGGCGAGCTGAGCGCCGGCTTGCGAGGGGTTCTAGATCCGCAGGTTAACAAAATCGGAAGGGGTTGCTTAACGGTTCGCCTCTATGTCCCGCCCTGGGGGGCATGACAGAGTGAGCACGATGAGCGACAGCCCCGACAAGCGCAACGAATGGCGCGCCATTTTCTATGTGCAGGCCCGTGTCGCCATCCTGTTCGTGCCGGTCGTCGCCAGCCTGCTGATCATAGCGGCACTTGCCGGCAACGAACGCAAATCCGTTCCCGATGCCATCGACCGCACCGTCACCGGCTCCGTGCGATAAACCGCGCAGTCGGCGGGCTCCGAATGCCCGTAGGCACAAACCGCTGCAGCTCAATAAAAGCGCGGGATCGGACCGTTCTGCGGTGTGACGCGGTCGCCGAGGTCGAGAAAAACCTCGTCGACATAGCACCAGCCCCAGCCTTCCGGCGGGTCGTAGCCTTCGATGACCGGATGGCTGGTGGCGTGAAAATGCTTGGTGGCGTGGCGGTTGGGCGAGTCGTCGCAGCAGCCGACATGGCCGCAGGTGCGGCAGAGCCGCAAATGCACCCACCACGATCCGCTCTTCAGGCACTCCTCGCAGCCGAGAGCGCTCGGCGTCACGTCCTGGATGTCGCTCGCATGTCTGCATTCGTCCGCCATCACTGTCTCCTGGCCGCTTGAGGTGCAACGGCATCGCCGCGCGCGAGATAGGCGTGCAATGCCGCCACCACCTGGGCGCCTTCGCCGACGGCGGCAGCCACGCGCTTGACCGAGCCCGAGCGCACGTCGCCGATGGCGAACACGCCGCTGCGGCTCGTTTCCATCAGGCCATGCGCCGGTGCAAAGTCCGGTCCGGTGCGCACGAAGCCCCTGGCGTCCAGCGCCACGTTACATTGCGCCAGCCAGTCCGTGTTCGGGTCGGCGCCGATGAACAGGAAGAGATGGCGGATGGGGCGCGTCGTTTCCGTGCCGGTTGCGCGATTGCGCCAGCGCACGGCCTCGAGATTACCCTCGTGGCCTTCCAGCGCCACGACCTCGGTCTCGGCCAGCACCTCGATGTTCGGCTGCGCCTTGATGCGCTCGACCAGATAGCGCGACATGGTGGCATCGAGACCGCCGCGGCGCGCCAGCAGCGCGACCTTGCGCACCTGGCTGGCCAGGTAGACAGCCGCCTGTCCCGCCGAATTGCCGGCACCAACCAGCGCTACCTCCTGGCCGCTGCAAAGCCGCGCCTCGATCGGCGAGGCCCAATAATGCACGGACGTTCCCTCGAATTGCGCCAGGTTGGCGATATCGAGGCGGCGGTAGCGCGCGCCGCTGGCGATCACCACCGTGCGTGCCCGCACGGTTTCGCCGTCGCCGACATCGAGCGTGTAGCCGTCGACAGCAGCGCTGAGCAGCCTGGCTTCGTCGGGGATGACCATTTCGACCCCGAACTTCTGCGCCTGATTGTAGGCGCGCGCCATCAGCGCCATTCCGGTAATGCCGGTCGGGAAACCGAGATAGTTCTCGATGCGCGATGAGGCGCCCGCCTGTCCGCCGAAGGCGCGGCAATCGAGCACGATCGTCGACAGCCCTTCGGAGGCGGCATAGACCGCGGCCGCAAGCCCCGCCGGTCCGGCGCCGACAATGGCCACGTCGTAGACTTTGGTGGTGTCGATCGGCCGCAGCAGGCCGATGCAGCGGGCGAGTTCGCCCTCGCCTGGATTGAGCAGCAGCTTGCCGTTCGGACAGAGCACGATCGGCAGGTGATGCGGGTCGACATGAAAACGCTCGATCAGGGTTTTTGCGCAAGGATCGGTGTCGGAATCAAGCGCACGGTGCGGCTGGCCGCTGCGGGCCAGAAAACCCTGCAGCCGCAATGTGTCGCCATTGCCGACGGGGCCGATGATGACCGGCCCGCTGGTGCCGCTTTCCAAGAGCCCGACACGGCGCAGGATCAGCGCCCGCATGATACGCTCGCCGAGATTGGCCTCCTGCACCATCAGGTCGCGCAGCCGCTGCGAGGGGATGACGAAGGCCTCGACCGGCTGGGTGGCCTCGGCATTGACCAGCGACGGGCGGCTCGAAAGCTGCGCCAATTCGCCGATGAAATTGCCCGGGCCATGCGTGACGATCGTCTCGCGCCGGCCGAGCCCGGCATCCTGGGTGATATCGACCGTTCCCGACAGGACGACGATCAGGCCGGGCGCCACCTCGCCGGCGGTGACGATGTGCTCGCCGGCGGCGTAGGCACTGGCCGCGCCGAAGCGCCGCATGCGCTCGATGTCCGCCTCGGCCAGGATGGGGAACATCTGGTCGCGACGGGCGATTGTGATCGGCTGGGCGGATTGAGCCATGGCTTCGAGCGTAGCGAACCGGTCGACCGGTTTGAAGCGGTTTGTTAAGCGCCTGACCAGGAGGACAGGTTGGCGCCAACAAAAAAGCCCGGACGAACCGGGCTTTTTCTTTAAGTCTCTGAACCATATCGAATGGCTCGAAACGCGAATTTGGTGCCCAGAAGAGGACTCGAACCTCCACTCCTTGCGGAACACGGACCTGAACCGTGCGCGTCTACCAATTCCGCCATCTGGGCTGGTGCGGGCTCATGTAAGCGGGCAAGCGACGGGTGTCAACGCGCTTTTTTGAGGGCTGTCCGCTTGCCGGCTGAGTTTCGGGCGTTGGTGCTGCCCCTCACCTGCCTGCCGGCATCCTCTCCCCGTATAAGGACGGGGAGAGGGACGCTCTCATCACCGATTTCGCCAATCGCCAGCGTTGCAAATAGGGTGCTGCCATCACAGCCAGCCCCTTCTCCCCGTTTACGGGGAGAAGATGCCGGCAGGCAGATGAGGGGCAGCGCCGACTTCAACAAATTGGTCTCGAATGCAGGGGACGGAAGCGAACGCCTCAGCCTTCCAGCACTTCCTTCGACGCCACGGTGGAATCGGCGTTGAGCTTGTAGATCACCGGCACGCCGGTGCCGAGCTCGAGCTTGACGATCTCCTCGCCCGACTTGCCATCCAGCGCCATGATCAGCGCACGCAGCGAATTGCCGTGCGCGGCGACCAGCACGGTTTCGCCGCGCAGCACATGCGGCTGCAGATCGTGCAGATAGTAAGGCCAGACACGGGCGCCGGTGTCCTTCAGGCTTTCGCCGCCGGGCGGCGAGACGTCGTAGGAGCGGCGCCAGACATGCACCTGCTCCTCGCCCCACTTCTTGCGCGCATCATCCTTGTTGAGGCCGGAGAGGTCGCCATAGTCACGCTCGTTCAGCGCCTGGTCGCGGATGGTCTTCAGCCCGCTCTGGCCGACCGCGTCGAGAATGTGCTGGCAGGTTTTTTGGGCCCGGATCAGCGCCGAGGTGAAAGCGATGTCGAACTTCAGGCCGCGCGCCCTGAGCTTCGCACCTGCCTCCTTGGCCTCCTTGTGGCCCTGCTCGGTCAGGTCGACGTCGCGCCAGCCGGTGAACAGGTTCTTCAGGTTCCATTCGCTCTGGCCATGGCGCACGAGCACGAGAGTTCCCGACATGTTTGCTCCTTCAAGGTTGGGGATCAGGCCGCCTCAGCTCAGGCCGAGCACGTCCCGCATCGAATACAGTCCGGGCTTCCGGCCGCGTGCCCAAAGTGCGGCCTTGACCGCGCCGCGGGCAAAGATCGCCCGGTCCTCGGCATGGTGGGCAAGCGTGATGCGCTCGCCGGTGCCGGCCAGAACCACGGAATGGTCGCCGACCACCGAACCGCCGCGCAGCGTGGCGAAGCCGATCGAGCTAGCTTTTCGCACGCCGGTATGGCCGTCGCGCACGCGCACGTCGTTGCCGGCGAGCGGAATGCCGCGGCCTTGCGCCGCCGCTTCGCCGAGCAGCAGTGCCGTCCCCGACGGCGCGTCGACCTTGTGGCGGTGGTGCATTTCCAGGATCTCGATGTCGAAATCATCTGCTTCGAGCGCCTTCGCGGCCTGTTCCACCAGTACCGCCAGCAGGTTGACGCCAAGGCTCATATTGCCGGATTTGACGATCGTCGCATGGCGCGCCGCCGCCGCGATCGCGGCATTGTCGTCGGCCGAGCAGCCGGTGGTGCCGATGACATGGGCAATGCGCGCCTGCGCCGCATAGCCGGCGAATTCGACGGTTGCGGCCGGTGCGGTGAAATCGAGCACGCCGTCGGCCTTGGCGAAGGCCGGCAGCGGATCGTCGACGATCGGCACGTTGATGATGCCGATGCCGGCAAGCTCGCCGGCATCCCTGCCGAGATACGGCGATCCCGGCCGCTCGACCGCGCCGGCGACGCGCGCGCCCGGCATCGTATGGATGGCACGGATCAGCGTCTGGCCCATGCGGCCGGCCGCGCCCACCACCACCAGGCCCATATCGCCCGCGTCGCTCATGCGTTTCTCCCAACGGCCTTTTTCGCGCGCGTGCGCGGCGCCGGAGTTTGGAGCGGCTTGGCGTCATCGACAAGCCCCAGACCCTTCTTGCCCTGGATCCGGTGGAAGCGGGCATAGATGCTGTCCGGATCGGCCATCAGCGAGGCATGGTTGCCTTCCTCGACCAGCCGTCCCTCTTCCAGCACGATGATGTGGTCGGCATTGACCACGGTCGACAGCCGGTGGGCGATGACGATCGTCGTGCGTCCTTCCATCACGTGCGTCAGCGCTTCCTGGACGCGCGCCTCGGCCTCGTTGTCGAGCGCCGAGGTCGCCTCGTCGAGCAGCAGGATTGGTGCATTGCGCACGATGGCGCGGGCGATCGAAACGCGCTGGCGCTGGCCGCCGGACAGCGTCACGCCGTTTTCGCCGACGGGCGTGTCATAACCCTCCGGCTGCTGGCGGACGAATTCGTCGGCCGCGGCCTGCTTCGCGGCCTGCTCGATCTCGGCATCGCTGGCGGAGAGCCGCCCATAGCGGATGTTGTCGCGGATGGTGCCCTCGAACAGATAGGGCGCCTGCGAGACATAGGCGATCGAGCCGCGCAGCGACTTCTTGGTCACCTTTGAGATGTCCTGGCCGTCGATCGTGATGCTGCCGCGGTCGACATCGTAAAAGCGCTGCAAGAGCGCCACCAGCGTCGACTTGCCGGCGCCCGAAGCGCCGACGATGGCCGTCATCTTGCCGGCCTGGGCGACGAAGCTCAGCTCCTGCAGCACCGGCGTTTCCGGCACATAGCCGAACGTGACGTTGTTGAAGTGCACCTCGCCGGTGGTGATCCTGGCTTCGGCCGCGCCCGACGTATCGCCCTGCTGCGGCTGGAGGTCGAGAAGCTCATAGATCATGCGCGCATTGACCAGAGCGCGTTCCATGCCGACCTGCATGCGCGCCAGCCGCCGCGCCGGATCATAGGCGAGCGTCAGGGCCGTGATGAAGGAAAAGACCGCGCCCGGCGGCTGGCCGAGAACGGTAGCCCGGTAGCCGGAATAGGCGATGACGCTGGCAAAGGCCAAACCTGCCAGCAGTTCGGAGATCGGCGTCAGCCGTTCCGAGACGCGCGCGATCTTGTTTGACCGCTGTTGCGCATCGTCGGCGAGCTTGCCGATGCGACGCGACAGCTCGTCCTCCATGGTGAAGGCCTTGACGATGGCGATGCCTTGCGTGGCTTCCTGCATGGCGCCGATCAGCCGCGAATTGATCTGCACCGATTCACGGGTGATGCGCCGAACCCGTCGCATCAGATAGGTCACGGTGTAGATCAGCGGCGGCCCGATCAGCAGGGAGCTGAGCGAAAGCACGGGATCCTGGTAGATCATGACGCCGACCAGAGCGACCAGCGAGACAGCGTCGCGCGCCGTCGACGTGATCGTCATCGACAGCAGGTCGCGAATGCCGTTGACGTTCTCGTTGACCTGCGCCGCCAGCCGGCCGGAACGGGTGTCGTTGAAGAAGCTGACGCCGAGCTTCATCAGATGGTTGAAGATGCGCTGCTGGTAGCGCGCCACCAGATTGTTGCCGATCCTGGCCATCGTCACCGCCTGGCCGTAGCCGGCAAGCCCGCGCAGGATGAAAGCCCCGAGCAGTGCGGCGCAGATCCATGGGATCAGATCGCCGCGCCGTTCATAGAAGATCTGATTGACGACCGGACTCATGATCCAGGCGGAGAGGGCCGTCGTCGCCGACACGGTCAGCAGGCACAGGATCGTGAAAACGTACGACCACCGATAGTCGCGCCCGTTCTCTTCGAGAATGCGGCGAATGACCGCCACGACCTCGCCCGGACGAGCTCTCGCAAGGTGTTGGGATGATTGGTTCAAGTCGCTGGCGTTCCGTGGGTCCGTCGTCTGGTCATGCCGCAAGGGCTGGAATTCGGCACCCCTCTTAGCGCCCTGTCTGCGGCTTGCCTATGGCGAAACTTCGTCGCGGGGCGGCGCGATCCTTATGCGCGCCAGCGCCGTCCCGCCGTCTGGACGCCGAACAGCGAGGGGTTTCGGGCATAGGCGGCAAGGCCGAGAAGCGCCGCCAGCGGGTGCGTAATGACATAGACCGGCATGGCGCGCATCAGCTCGCTGTGCGGCGCCTTGTCCTCGAAGGCGGCGCGGAAATTGCCGGCTTTCAGCGCCGGCACGATCTTTTGCGCGATGCCGCCGGTGAGGAACACGCCGCCGCGGCTCATGAACACCAGCGCCAGATCGCCGGCGGTGCGCCCGAGGCAGGTGACGAACATCGACAGCGCTTCTTCGGCCACCGGATCCGTCTTCGCCAGGGCCGCGGCGGTGATTTCGGCCGGCGTGGTGAAGGGCACCGGCTTGCCGTCGGCCTTGGCCACGGCGCGATAGAGGTTGACCAGGCCGCGCCCGCACAGGATCTGCTCGCCTGAAATGCGGCCTTCCAGCCTCTCGATATGGGGGAAAACCTGGAAATCGCGGGCTGAGCGCGGCCCAATGTCCATGTGGCCGCCTTCGCCCGGCACCGGGATCCAGTGGTTAAGCGCATGGATCAGCCCGGCGACGCCAAGCCCGGTGCCGGGACCGAGCACGACGCGGCCGGCATTGGCTTCCGGCGTGCCGCCGCCGATCTTTTCCATATGCTCTTCGCCGAGCGCGACCACGGCCAGCGCCTGCGCCTCGAAATCGTTGAGCACGACGATGTCGCTGAGGCCAAGATTGGCGAACATTTTCCTTGGCTTGACCACCCACGGGCAGTTGGTCAGCTCGATCTCGTCGCCGTCGACCGGACCGGCCACCGCCAGCACCGCCGAATTGGGCCGGATCGAGGAGCGGTCGAGCACCGCCGCCTGGATCGCCTCGTCGATCGTGTTGAAATTGGCCGTCTGGACGATCTGCGGCTCGGTCGCTTCCGAATTCGCGTCGAGCACGATCGAAAAGCGCGCATTGGTGCCGCCGATGTCGCCGATCAGGACCGGAAACCGCAGCGCTGTCTCGTCGTCACCTTGCATGGCTCTTGGTCGTCCCTATTCCGGCAGTCTGCCGCTGTTTCTCGTGACTAGCGCATGACTTCGGAAAGGGAAAGCCGCTTCCGCGTCAGTTTCCCGGTCGCGGTCGCGGCAGCGGGATGCCGATCTCGGGTGTCGGCGCGAACGCGCTTGCCGAGGCCGGCAGCGCCGCCGCGCCACTTGGCACTTCCGGTGCCGTCGGCAGCGCCACCGCCGGCTCGGCGGCGACAGCGATCGGCACGCCGCCGCCGTGATAGGTGGCGGTTTCCGCCGAGGCCGGAGCCGGGGCGTCGAGTACGGTCTGGCATTGCCTGGGCAGGTTCGCCATCGTCATCAGGTCGCGCGCCTTCGGCGCATCCGAGTTCTTGTTGGGCCGCCACGGCTCCTCGGTGAACCACCAGGCCAGCGGCTTGCCGCAGCCGTCATCAGCCGGGGTCGCTTCCTGCCCCTTGCAGTTGGGCGAACCCGGCTGGCAGCCGATGCGCATATGGAAATGATAGTCATGGCCCCAGAACGGCCGGACCTTGCGCAGCCAGGAGCGGTCGCCGGTGACGGTGTCGCAGAGCTTCTTCTTGATGCCGGGATTGACCAGGATGCGCTCGACCTCCGGGTAGCTGGCCGCGCGCTTGAGAAGCCGCGTATGCATCGGCTTCCACAGCCCGTCCTTCACCAGGTGGGTCTTCTCATCGACCATCAGGGTGGCGCTCATTTCTTCGCGCTGGCGGGTCGAAAGCGGGCGACTGGGCATCGGCGTCAGCCAGATGTCGGCGTCGAGGCCGATCTGGTGCGAGGCATGGCCGGTCAGCATCGGTCCGCCGCGCGGCTGCGAAATATCGCCGATCAGAAGCCCCGGCCAGCCGTCGGCGTGAGCGTCACGTGCGAGCTTCTCGACCAGCGCGATCATCGCCGGATGGCCCCAGCGCCGGTTGCGCGACGGCCGCATCACTTCCCAGGTCGGCCCGTCCATGGGGATGGCGACGCCGCCGGCAAAGCAGCCCTTGGAATAGAAGCCGAAGGATTGCGCCGCTGCCACCGCCGGCAGCTTCTTGGCGCCGAACAGGTCTTTTGCCCGCGGCTCGGCCGTCAGCGCGCCCGCGACAAGCCCGGTGAGTGCAAGGATGGACATCATCGCCGTCAGGAACGGCCTTCTGCCGGGCAATGATCGCATCGACATCGTCATGAAACCGGATCCCCTCCGCAACAGGCCGCGAACCGTGGCGAATCATACCACGACCAGTGCTGCGCTTCGATCATGACCGCTTCATCGGGCTGCGCGCCTCGCCCTCGCGCCAGTTGCCGTTGGCCCACATATGGTCGAGCGCCACCCGGTAATCGGGAAACCGGAAGCTGTAGCCCGCCGCCTTGATCGACGCGTTGGCGACGCGCTTGTTCTCGCCATAGAAGGAGCGCGCCATAGGCGAAAGTTGGGCGGTCTCGAACGGAATTTCCGGCGGCGGGGTGACGCCCATCAGCGAGGCGGCGTAGGCAACGACGTCCTGCGGCGGCGCCGGCAGATCGTCGGTGACGTTGAAGATGCCGCCGCGATTGGCATCGGCCAGATGCCAGAGCGCGCCGGCAATGTCGTCGCAATGGATGCGGTTGAACACCTGGCCCGGCTTGACCAGCCGCCGCGCGGTGCCGTCGGCCAGGTTGACCAGCGCGTTGCGGCCGGGCCCGTAGATTCCGGAGAGCCGCAGGATCGCCACCGGCCGGCCGATCTCCCGGCCCAGTTCCAGCCAATCCTGCTCGGCGGAGACCCGCATCACCGAACGTTTGGAGACGGGCCGGCATTCGGCGGTCTCATCCACCCAGCCGCCGCCATGGTCGCCATAGACACCGACGGTGGAGAGATAACCTATCCATTCGAGCGCCGGCATATCCGTCAGGATCGCATCGCGCGCGGCATTCAGCACCGGATCGCCGACCTCTTCCGGCGCCACCGAGACGATCAGGTGGGTGGTTGTCCTCAAGGCCTCACCGATCTCTGGGGTCAGCGCGCCGTCGAAGCGCAATGGCGTGATGCCGGCCTGCCGCAGCGCTTCGAACTTCTCCGGCGAGCGCGTCGTGCCAAAAATCGTCGAGGCTGCATCCTTGCTGGCGCGGGCAAAAGCCTTGCCGGAATAGCCGGCGCCGAAGATGAGGATATGCTTTTCGGTCATGCGTGCATCTCGATTGGATTTGATTGCGCCAGAAGCCATTCGTGGCGCACAGACTCGTCGCGTTCGGTTTGCGCCGCGGCTGCGGCACGTTCGGCGAACTCGATCTCGGGCACAAGCCGTGACAGCGCCCAGATAGCCGCGCCCCGCACCAGCGGCGAGGCATCGCCAAGCAGTTCGCGTACCGGACCGGCCAGCGAAAAATCACCCGAATTGCCGGCGGCGATCAGCACGTTGCGGACAAAGCGGTCGCGGCCGATGCGTTTTATGGGCGAACCTGTAAAGAACGAGCGAAAAGCGGTGTCGTCGAGCAGCAAGAGCTCCGCAAGCGACGGCTCGCGCAGATCCGCGCGGGCGACAAGCTTCGCCTCGGACGCTGCTTGCGCGAACTTGTTCCACGGGCAGGCGGCCAGGCAGTCGTCGCAGCCATAGATGCGGTTGCCGATCTTTTCGCGGAATTCATGCGGGATCGGCCCCTTGTTCTCGATGGTGAGATAAGAAATGCAGCGCCGCGCATCGAGCCGGTAGGGTGCCGGGAAGGCATCGGTCGGGCAGGCATCCAGACAGGCGCGGCAGGAGCCGCAATGATCGTCCTCCGCCTTGTCGGGCACAAGCGCGGCGGTGGTGAAGATGGTGCCGAGAAACAGCCAGGAGCCGTGTTCGCGGCTGACCAGATTGGTGTGCTTGCCTTGCCAGCCGAGCCCGGCGGCCTCCGCCAGCGGCTTTTCCATCACCGGCGCGGTGTCGACGAACACTTTCACGTCGCCACCCGCGCGCGCGACGATCTTGCCGGCGATCTCCTTCAGCCGGCCCTTCATCACCTCGTGATAGTCGCGGTTCCGCGCATAGACCGAAATGGCGCCACGGTCGCGCCTTGCCTGCAGCATGCGCGGATCGTGCTCCGGGCCGTAATTCATCGCCAGCACGACGATCGAGCGGACCTCGGGCCACAGCGCCGCCGGTTCGCTCCGGCGCTCCAGCGTCTCGGCGATCCAGCCCATCGAACCGTGAAAACCGTCGGCGACGAATTCGGCGAGCCGGGCCGGCGCCAGAGGGATCGCGTCGGGCGTGGTGACCGCGACGGCATCGAAACCGGCGCGCTGCGCCTCGCGGTCGATCAGCGCGCGCAGTTTTGCGGCGTCAGAAGTCGAGGTCCGCATAATGCGACACCGGTGACAGGCCGCGCACCCGGTCGGACAGAAGCGGCCGGAACGACGGCCGCGATTTCACCCGCGTATACCATTCGCGCGCCGCGGCGTGTTCGCGCCAGTCGATCTCGCCGAGATAATCGAGCACCGACAGCGCAGCCGCCGCCGCGAGGTCGGCATAGGTCACCTTGTTGCCGGCCAGCCAGTGGCGGGTGCCGGCCAGCCAGTTGGTGTATTTCATGTGCTGGCGGATGTTGGCGCGCGCCGCCCGGATCGCGCCCGAATCAGGCGAGCCGCCGCCCGCCGTCTCCGGCATGATCGGCTTCAGCACGCGCTCGCGCACCAGGTGCCGCGTGACCTCGCCCTCGGCCTTGCTGAGATACCAGTCGGTCAGCCGGCGGATTTCGGCCCGCTCCATCGGGTCTTCGGCGAACAGCCTCTTGTCGCGTTTCAAGACGCCGCGCGTCTCGTCGAGATATTCGGCAATCACCATCGCGCCGACGATCGGCACGTCGCCTTCGGCAAGCAGGATCGGCAAGGTGCCGGCCGGGTTCAGCGCCAGAAACTCCTTGCGCCGCGTCCACGGCTTTTCCTCGATCAGCGCCAGCTCCTCGCCATATTCGCCGAAGGCGAGGCGCACGAACCGGCAGGCGGCGAACATCGGATGGTGGAAGAGCGTCAGCATGGTCCCGCGATGATAAGGCGCACTGGCGAATCGCCGGCCGCGCCGGTAAGTCTTGGCCGCCCGCAAAGCGGACCGTCAGGGTGCTGCGACCTATAGGGGGACTTCCGCGCCATGACAAGCAAGCCCTTCTCCCAAGCCCGCACGTGAATCCCGAGGTTGCCATGGAAAGCCAGACCATCGTCGAAGCCCTGCTGCTCGGTCTTCTGGAGGGCCTGACCGAGTTCATACCGGTCTCCTCGACCGGCCATATCCTGCTCGCCGGCCATTTTCTCGGCTTCCACTCGACCGGCAAGGCCTTCGAGATCCTGATCCAGCTCGGTGCCATCCTGGCGATCCTCAGCGTCTATTTCCGCCGTCTGTGGCAAATGCTGCTCGACCTGCCGCATGACCGGCTGACGCGGCATTTCGTCATCGGCATCCTCATCGCCTTCCTGCCGGCGGCGATCCTCGGCGCGCTGGCGCATGATTTCATCAAGACCATCCTGTTCGAATCGCCACGGCTGATCTGCATCATGCTGATCATCGGCGGCGTCGTGTTGCTGACGGTCGACCGGATGAACCTCAAGCCCGTCTACCGTGACGTCGAGCGCTTTCCGACCCGGCTCTATCTGCAGATCGGCCTGTTCCAGTGCCTGTCGCTGATTCCCGGCACCTCGCGCTCGGGCTCCACCATCGTCGGCGCCCTGCTTTTGGGCGTCGACAAGCGGGCGGCGGCGGAATTCTCCTTCTTCCTCGCCATCCCGACCATGGTCGGCGCCTTCGCCTTCGACCTGTTCAAGAACCGCAATGTGCTGAGCAGCGCCGACCTGCCGATCATCGCCTTCGGCTTCATCGCCGCCTTCATCACCGCGCTGCTCGTCGTCCGCTTCCTGCTCGGTTACGTCTCGCGCAACGGCTATTCGCTGTTCGGCTGGTGGCGGCTGGTGATCGGCGGCGTCGGGCTGGTGGCGCTGATGATCTGGGGGTGAGGAGCGGTCCGCGAAGCGGACGGGAAGCCAATTGCTTGGCTTTCCGAGCGACGAACGCCCGGAGCCATGCGAAGGGCCGGGCTTACCCTCAATTCCGCCCGTAAAACGCGTTCTCGACATGCACCGGCCAGCGCCAGGGCAGCACCGCCACCATGTCGAAGCGCACCGACAGTTTGCCATAGTCGGGCTGCCGCGACAGCCAGAGATCGGCGGCGCCCTCGATGCGGCGTTCCGAACCGCGTGCGATCGCCTCCATCGCTTCCATCAGCGTGCGGCGCGCCTTGACCTCGACGAACAGCACCAGGTCGCCGCGCCTGGCGATCAGGTCGATCTCGCCGAGTTTGGTGCGATGGCGCCGCGCGAGGATCCGGTAGCCTTTCAGCATCAGTGCCAGCGCCGCCAGCCATTCGCTGCGATGGCCGCGTCGATAGGCCTGTCGGCGGTGAAGGGCCTGACGCTTAGTCGCCACCCTCGCCTCCACCGGCATCCCTGAGCTCGAGCAGCCGCCGGTAAAGCGCCTGCTTCTGGCCGCCGGTCATCTTTGCCGCTTCCGCGGCCGCCTTCGAGGCCGGCATTTCGGCGGCGAGGGACAGCAGCAGCCGGTCGATGTCTTCAGGCTGGTCGGCCCTGGCCTCAGCGGGGCCGACGCAGATGACGATTTCGCCCTTCGGCGTGTCGGCCGCCGCGTAGTGGTCGGCGAGAACCTGCAGCGTGCCGGTCCGCATCTCCTCGAAAGTCTTGGTCAGTTCGCGGCCGATCGCCGTCTTGCGGGCGCCGCCCAAGGCCTCGACCATGGCGCCCAGCGTCTCGGCCAGCCGGCGCGGCGATTCGAAGAAGATCAGCGTCGCCGGAACGGCTTTCAGCGCCTCCAGCCGCGTCAGCCGTTGCCCGGTCTTCACCGGCAAGAAGCCTGCGAACAGGAAGGCGTCGGAAGGCAGGCCGGACGCCGTCAGCGCGGCGAGTGCGGCCGACGGCCCGGGGATCGGCACGACGCGAAGGCCGTGGTCCAGTGCCTCGCCGACCAGCCGGTAGCCAGGGTCGGAGATCAGCGGCGTGCCGGCGTCCGAGATCAGCGCCACGCTCTGCCCGGCTTCGAGCGCCGCGATCAGCTTCGGTCCGGCTTCGCCGGCATTGTGCTCGTGATAGGCGGTAGTGCGGCGGCGGATGCCGTAGCGGTCGAGCAGCACGCGCGACACCCGCGTGTCCTCGCAGGCGACGATGTCGGCGGCGGCCAGCGTTTCCAGCGCGCGCAGCGTGATGTCGGCCAGATTGCCGATCGGTGTCGCCACGAGATAGAGCGCCGGCTCGAGCGGCCGCGCCGGTATCTCGGTCTGCCCGATCACATAGCTGCGTTTTTCGCCGGTCACCGGTGCCCTCTTGCGTGTATTTGGTCCTGTTTGGCACGGCGCACGCCCGGTTGCAAAACGTGACGACGATGTAATGCGGCCGCCATGCCTTTGCCACAGTGCGGAACGAAACCAAGCTCGGCGAATTACCCTGAGTCTCGGGAGGAGGACAGGATGGACAGCCTGAAGATACAGGACGTTTTCGAGCCCTATTATGCCGGGCGCAAGCGCTTTGCCGCGCGGCGCGACAAAAGCCAGCCGGTCGAAGCTCAAAACGATGCCGATAGCGCGGAGGTCAGGCAGCGGCTTTTGCGCCGCCTGCTGGCCGAGCCTAGAACCAAGATCGAGACCGAAACCGACAGCACGACGGAGCACTGACCGGACGATGCCCAATCGCTTCGATATCTTCATCACCCGTCTTGAAACGAAAAGCGCCAGAGAAGGCGTCCCATCACACCCGATAGGCGACCAGCACCGCGCCCGCCGCGATAAGAGCGACGCCAAGCCAGTTCGCTCCGGAGAGGCGCTCGCCGAGAAAGACCGCGCCAAACACCGCCACAAGCACGACGCTTAGCTTGTCGATCGGCGCCACCTGCGCCGCATTGCCGAGTTTCAGGGCGCGGAAGTAGCACAGCCACGACGCGCCGGTGGCCAGGCCGGATAGGCCGAGGAAAAGCCAGGTCTTTCCGGAGATCGAGCCCAGCGGCTGGAACTGGCCGCTGGCGGCGAGAATGGCCGCGAGCACGACCAGAATAATGACCGTCCGGATGAAGGTCGCGAAGTCGGAATTGATGTTCTCGATGCCGACCTTGGCGAAGATCGCCGTCAGCGCCGCGAACGCCGCCGACAGCAGCGCCCAGAATTGCCAGGAAGATACGGTCAGGTTCATTGGGGTGGCCTCGCGAGCGGCGGTCTCAACCGAGATAGCGCGAAACGCGTGCCTTCAGAAGGTCAGTCAGCTCCAGATCCATGAATTCATAGTTGTCAGGTATATCGAGGCAGATGACCCGGGCCTTCTTCAGGCTCGCCTTGAACTTCTTCTGCAGTTTGGTGCGGTGCGCCTTTTCCATGACGAAGATGATGTCGGCCCACGCCACCAGTTCATGCGTCAGCGGCGTGTCGGCATCATGATTGGTGCCGGCCGAGGCAACCTCAATGTCCCCGCGCCTGGAAAACACCTGCTCCGCCGTCGGGCTGCGCAAGCGGTTCTGGCTGCAGACGAAGAGGACGTTCTTCAAGTGCATTGTTCGAGCATGATCTTATCCGAAAACCGGCACCCACTTTTCAGGATCATGCTCTACCGCGCCAGGTCCGCCACCACCGCATCGAGCACGATCATGCCAGCTGGCGTGGCGCGCAGGCGGGCATTGCCGATCGGCGCCACCAGTCCTTCGCCCTGCAGCACCGACAGCCGCGCGCTCGACAGGCCACGCCCGGAGAATGCCTCGTAGCGGAAAAGGTCGATGCCCTCGGCCAGCCGCAGCCCCATCAGCAGGAACTCGTCGGCCTCTTCCGAGCGCGTCAGGATCTCACCGCCGGTAACGCCATGGCCCTTGGCTTCGACCAGATTGGCCCAGGTCTCCGGCATCCGCTCGGTGATCGTCACCACGCGGTGGCCGTGCTCGACGAAGCGGCCATGCGCGCCGGGGCCGACGCCGACATATTCGCCATAGCGCCAGTAGGTCAGGTTGTGCCGGCTTTCGGCGCCTGGCCTGGCGTGGTTGGAAATCTCGTAGGCCGGCAAGCCATGCGCCAATGTCACCTCCTGCGTCAGCGCGTACAGGTCGGCGGCGTGGTCGTTGTCCGGAATGGCGAATTTCTTCGCCGCATGCAGCGCATGGAAGGGCGTGCCTTCCTCGATGGTCAGCTGGTAGAGCGACAGATGGTCGGCGGCATGGCCGATTGCCTGTTCAAGCTCCGCCTGCCACGCGTCCGGCGTTTGGTCCGGCCGCGCATAGATCAGGTCGAACGAGAGGCGGGGAAATATTTCCCGCGCGAGCCCGATGGCGTGCAGCGCCTCGTCGACATTGTGCAACCGGCCAAGGAAACGCAAATCCTTGTCGTTCAGCGCCTGCACGCCGAGCGACACCCGGTTGACACCGGCCGCGCGATAGCCGCGAAAGCGCTCCGCCTCGACCGATGATGGATTGGCTTCCAGCGTCACCTCGATGCCTTCAGGCACCGTCCAGTTCTTTGCCACCGCGTTGAGCACCGTCGCCACGGTTTCCGGCTTCATCAGCGACGGTGTGCCGCCGCCGAGAAAAATGCTGGTCACCTCGCGCGGCCCGGTGCGGGCACGCATCGTCGCCAGCTCGGTCTCGAAGGCGCGCGCAAAACGCTCCTGGTCGACCGGCTGGTGGCGGACATGGCTGTTGAAGTCGCAATAGGGGCACTTCGCCGCGCAGAACGGCCAATGGATGTAGACACCGAAGCCGGGGCTGCGGTCGAGCTGCATGGTCGTGCCGTGCCCAATCATGCCGCGCCCATCATTCCGAACCAAGCCTGGCGCGCGCAAACTTCTGGAAGGCGCGGGCGCGGTGCGACAGCGCCGTCGGCTGGCCGGGCTTCCAGCCATGTTTTTCTTGCGCCGTCATCTCGCCAAAGGTCTTTTCGAAACCGTTTGGCAAAAACACCGGGTCGTAGCCGAAGCCGAGCGTGCCGCGCGGCGGCCACACCAGCGTGCCTTCGGCCTCGCCGCGAAAATATTCGGCATCGCCGTCGGGAAAGGCCAGGCAGATGACGGCGACGAATCGGCCTTTGCGCTGTGCTGGATCGACCGCGCCGACTTCCTGCAGCGCCACTTCCGTGCGCTGCATAGCCATGCCGAAATCGCGCGAACCGTCCGGGGTTTCGGCCCAGTTGGCGGTGTAGACACCAGGCGCGCCGTCGAGCGCATCGACGCAGAGGCCCGAATCGTCCGACAGCGCCGGCAGTCCGGTCGACTTGGCGGCGGCAAAGGCCTTGATGTAGGCGTTCTCCTCGAAGGTGGTGCCGGTCTCGTCCGGTTCCGGCAGGCCATACTCCTTGGCCGACTTCGCCTCGAAGCCGAACGGCGCCATCAGGTCGGAGAATTCGCGCAGCTTGCCTTCATTGTGGCTGGCGACGACGATCTTTTGTCCCTCAAGGGAATGAAAAGTTGGTTGATGCATCAGAGGCCCCAGATCCTTGGCTCGGCGAATTCGATCGAATTGCCGGAGGGGTCGCGTATGTAGATCGAACGCCCGCCTTGCGGCCATTCGAACTCGCTTTCGATGGCGATATTTTTCGACTGGAGATGTTGTCGCCAGTCGGCGATTTCGTCCGTGCTCGCGGCAAAGCAGAGATGGCCATCGCCGACCGTGCCATGCGGCGGCACTTTTAGTCTCGCATCGGGCGCGGGCGGCACCTTGGTCGCCTCGGCGTTGAAGAGCAGCAGCACGCCATCGCCGCAGCGGAAGAACACATGCCTGCCCTCGACTTTGCCGAGCACCTCGAGCCCGAGCACGTCGGCGTAAAATGCTTCCGCGGCAGCCAGATCGGTGACGTAGAGGGCCGATTCGAGGATGGCGGAAGGTCTCATGGAAAACCTATACGACCGCCATCTGCTGCAGGCTGACCAGGCGCTGGATGCCCTTCTTGGCCAGGCCCATCAGCGCGGCGAACTGGTCTTCCGAGAAGGGTTCGCCCTCGGCCGTGCCCTGGATCTCGACGATGCCGCCCTTGCCGGTCATGACGAAATTGGCGTCGGTGCCGGCGGAAGAATCCTCGATATAGTCGAGGTCGATGACCGGCTGGCCGTCATGGATGCCGCAGGAAATCGCCGCGACATGGTCCTTCAGCACCTTGGCGACGCTGGCCATCTGCCGCGCTTCCATCCAGCGCAGGCAATCGTAAAGCGCCACCCAGCCGCCGGTGATCGAGGCGGTGCGGGTGCCGCCATCGGCCTGGATGACGTCGCAGTCGACGGTGATCTGCTGCTCGCCCAGCGCCTGCAGGTCGACCACGGCGCGCAAGGAACGGCCGATCAGCCGCTGGATTTCCAGCGTGCGGCCGCCTTGCTTGCCGGCGGAAGCCTCGCGGCGCATACGCTCGCCGGTGGAACGCGGCAGCATGCCGTATTCCGCCGTCACCCAGCCCTTGCCGGAATTGCGCATCCAGGCCGGCACCTTTTCCTCCAGGCTCGCCGTGCACAGGACGTGCGTATCGCCGAACTTCACCAGGCACGAGCCTTCGGCATGTTTGGAGACGCCGCGCTCGAAGGAGATGGCGCGCATTTCGTCGGCTTGGCGTTTGGAGGGGCGCATTCAGGCCTCTTTCTTCTGGTTTTCCGGAATCGTGGGCGGCTTGTAGACGCATGCGGCCCATGGCGCAAAGGAAAATGGACCGGGTTGCGCCGGCACGGCCTAAGTCTATATTTGAACCGGAGGTTTTTGGCCCGAATGACCAAGGCAGTCGATCCCGCGTCGCAGTCGCCGGTGCTCCAGTCACTGGATATGCGTTCGCGCGACATTTTTCGGCGCATCGTCGATTCCTATCTGAGGGATGGCGAGCCGGTCGGTTCGCGCAGCCTGTCGCGCATCCTGCCGTCGTCGCTGTCGCCGGCCACCATCCGCAACGTGATGAGCGACCTCGAACATCTCGGCCTGATCTATGCGCCGCATATCTCGGCTGGCCGCTTGCCGACCCAGACCGGCCTGCGCTTCTTCGTCGACGCCTTCATGGAGCTTGGCGACCTTTCCGACGAGGAGCGCCGCATCATCGAGGCGCAGGTGCGCGCCTCCGGCTCGGGCGCGACGCTGGAGCAAATGCTGACCGAGGCCAGCCAGATGCTGTCGGGCATGTCGCGCGGCGCTGGCCTGGTGCTCGCCGCCAAGAACGAGGTAGCGCTCAAGCACATCGAATTCATCCAGCTCGAGCCGACCAAGGCGCTGGCCGTGCTGGTGTCGCAGAACGGCGATGTCGAGAACCGCGTCGTCGACCTGCCCGCCGGCATCACCGTCTCGCAATTGCACGAGGCCTCGAACTTCCTCAACGCCCATATCCGTGGCCGCACGCTGGCCGAGGCGCGCATCGAGATCGCCCGCATCAAGGAAGAGACCAGGGCAGCCCTCGACACGCTGTCGCAGGACCTGGTCGAGAAGGGTCTGGCGGTGTGGGCCGGCGCCGACAGTGGCCTGCCGGCGCGTCTTATCGTGCGCGGGCGCGCCAATCTCTTGGAAAACGTCACCGCCCAGGCCGACATCGAGTTGCTGCGCCATCTGTTCGAGGACTTGGAGACGCAGGACGGGCTGGTCCAGCTGCTCGACCTTGCCGAGGAAGGACCGGGCGTGCGCATCTTCATCGGCTCGGAAAACAAGCTGTTTTCGCTGTCCGGCTCGTCGCTGGTCGTCGCGCCCTACCGCGACAAGGACGCCCGCGTCGTCGGTGCACTCGGCGTCATCGGCCCGACGCGCCTGAACTACGCCCGCATAGTGCCGATGGTCGACTATACGGCGCAGCTTATTTCGCGCATGCTGCGCTAGGTGAATTGGTATTCAGGTGAGGCCGGCCTGCAAACGCGGGTCGAAAACCACCATGTTGGTCGCTTCGCGCCCGTCTTCGACTCCGGTGCTGACCCGAATCTCAACACACCTTGGAAGAAACAGGCGGCCGAGGAGAAAAAGAATGGCGTTGGAATCGCTAAAAGCCCAGATCAGCCTGTTGCTCGAGGAAATGGTCAACCAGCCCGAGGACCAGCACGAAGTACAGGAGCAGCTGCGCGAAAAGCTGAGGGAGCTGCGCGCCATGGGCCTGCCGCTGCCGGCCGATCTCGTTGAACTGGAAAAGCGTCTCGACGACGATTTCTACGCTGCCGGGACCTGAACCGGCGATCCTTCAAATCCCTATGTGCCGAGGCCCTGCTCGGAACAAGCAGGCGGGTCTGCCCGTTTCGCTGGTCAAGGTGATCCGGAGACTACAATGATCCGATTGTTCGGTCCGGCGGTCGTTGTCGCGGCTCTGTTTGTCGCCACCACCAGCTTCGCGCAGCAGGCGGACCAGCCGGTGCTGACGGGGAAAGCCGCCTTCGGCGACTGGAAGGCCGACAGGCCGGGGGTGCGTCGATTGATCAGGCCTGATGATATGCTGGCCCCTTACCTCACCGAATCCGCGTCCAACGGAGCCGGCCTGGCCGACCGTCCCGAAGACGCCAAGCCAATTCTGCCGCCGGGCTTTTCGGTAGAGCTGATTGCCTCCGGCATCGACAGTCCGCGTGTCGTACGCGTCGCCCCGAACGGCGACCTCTTCGTCGCCGACAGCAAGGCAAACCAGATACGCGTCTACCGTCTCACCGAGGGCAGCGCCAAGCCTGCCGAGGAAACCACCTTTGCCAAAGGCCTCAACCGGCCCTACGGCATCGCCTTCTACCCGCCGGGCGACAAGCCGCAATGGGTCTATGTCGCCAACAGCAACAGCGTCGTGCGCTTTGCCTATCGCGACGGCGACCTGAAGGCCGCCGGCGAGCCGGAGTCCATTGTCGCCGACATCCCCTCCAGCCACCACTGGACCCGCGACATCGCCTTCTCGCCCGACGGCAAGACGCTCTATCTGTCGGTCGGCTCCGGCTCGAATGTTGCCGAGGGTATCGGCAAGGAACCGGAGGGCGGGCTCGAGCCATGGGTGAAATCGCAGCCGCTGGGCGCGGTCTGGGGCTCCGAGCAAGGCCGCGCCGATGTTCTTGCCTTCGATCCCGACGGCAAGAACCGACGCAGCTTCGCCACCGGGCTGCGCAACTGTTCCGGCATGACCGTTCAGCCAGCCACAGGCGCGCTCTGGTGCGTCGTCAACGAGCGCGACGAACTCGGCGACAATGTCCCGTTCGAATATGCGACGACGGTCAAGGATGGCGGCTTCTATGGCTGGCCCTGGTACTACATCGGCAACAACGAGGATCCGCGCCACCAGGGCGAGCGTCCCGACCTCGCCGGCAAGGTGACCGTGCCCGACGTGCTGATGCAGGCGCATTCGGCGCCGCTCAACATCGCCTTCTATGCCGGCAACAGCTTCCCCGCCGAGTATCAGGGCGATGCCTTCGTCGCCCTGCACGGCTCCTGGAACCGCGACATCAGGACGGGTTACAAGGTGGTGCGGCTGAAATTCAAGGACGGCAAGCCGACCGGCGAGTATGAGGATTTCATGACCGGCTTCGTCATCGCCGACGACGCGGTCTGGGGTCGGCCGGTCGGCATTGCGGTGGCCAAAGACGGTTCGCTGATCGTCACCGAAGACGGCAACGGCACCATCTGGCGCGTCACTTACAACGACGGCCCGACCTGAGGCGTTCGCCCTCTGGCGCAATCGAATCCGGTTCACAGCCTGGGCGCTTTCGTGCGAAAAGGCGCCTTCATTCAAGGCTGGACTTATGACCCTCACCGGATTCATCGCCTACAGCGCCGCCCTCGGCATCGCCGCTGCCATTCCCGGGCCTGGCGTCACCGCGCTTGTGGCGCGTGCGCTCGGTTCCGGTTTCCGCTCGTCGCTGGCAATGTCGTTCGGTCTGATGCTCGGCGACCTCATTTATCTCACCGCCGTCGTGCTCGGCCTTGCCTTCGTCGCTCAGACCTTCGGCATGGTCTTCCTGGCGATCAAATGGCTGGGCGTTGCCTATCTCGCCTTCCTTGGCTGGCGTTTCTGGACCAGCGGCATCACGCCCGAGACTGTCGAGGCGACGAGGGGCAAGGGCGGATTGCTGGCGAGCTTCCTCGCCGGCCTCACCGTCACGATCGGCAACCCGAAGACGATGATCTTCTATCTCGCCATCACGCCGACCATCGTCGACCTGAAGACCATCACGCTGGTCGACTACGGTATTCTCGTCGCGCTCACCGTCGTCGTGCTCCTGGTGGTGCTGGTGCCCTATCTGGCGCTCGCCGCCAAGGCGCGCTGGTTCCTCAAGTCGCCAAGGGCGCTGAAGGCGTTGAACCGCACCGCCGCCGGCTTCATGGTCGGCGCCGCCGCAGCGATTGCCGCCCGCCAGTAAGGTGCATTGATATTCAGGTGATGCCGGCCTGCAAACGCTGACTTGCTGCGCTTCCGGCGCTCACGTACCCAAAAGTACGCTCCGCTCCGGTTCTCGCAAGCCAGCATTTTCGGCTCGGCCTGACCTGAATCTCAATACACCTTGGTGCACGATCAGCCTTCTCTCGGCCAATCCATTCCGCAAATCGGCCTATCCGGAAAATGCGTTTCCGGGACAGGGCAGTTTTCAGCAAGCGCCCCACTCGGATATTTTCAAGCTGCAGCCTATCTTGCGCGACCGAAAGCCCTATTCTGTCCGCCTATGTTAGTCCGACCATGTCAATTGCCTGACTTCTGGGAGCGAAACCAATGAACAAGCCCGTCTCTTCCACGCGCGTGCCCGGCCGCGGCCGCGTCTACAATTCGATCACCGAGACGATTGGCGACACGCCGCTGGTGCGGCTCGACAAATTCGCCAAGGAGAAGGGCGTTGTCGCCAATCTCCTGGCCAAGCTCGAATTCTTCAACCCGATCGCTTCGGTCAAGGACCGCATCGGCGTCGCCATGATCGAGGCGCTGGAGGCATCGGGCCGGATCGCCCCCGGCAGGACGACGCTGATCGAGCCGACCTCCGGCAACACCGGCATCGCGCTCGCCTTCGCCGCCGCCGCCAAGGGCTACAAGCTGATCCTGACCATGCCGGAAACCATGTCTGTAGAGCGCAGGAAAATGCTGGCGCTGCTCGGCGCCGAGCTGGTGCTGACCGAAGGTCCCAAGGGCATGAAGGGCGCCATCGCCAAGGCCGACGAGCTGGCCGCGACTCTGCCCGACGCCATCATTCCGCAGCAGTTCGAGAACCCGGCCAATCCGGAGATCCACCGCCGCACCACGGCCGAGGAAATCTGGAACGACACCCAGGGTGAGGTCGATATCTTCGTCGCCGGCATCGGCACCGGCGGCACCATCACCGGCGTCGGCCAGGTGCTGAAGCAGCGCAAGCCCTCGGTGCATGTCGTGGCTGTCGAGCCGGAAGCCTCGCCGGTATTGTCCGGCGGCCAGCCCGGCCCGCACAAGATCCAGGGCATCGGCGCCGGCTTCGCGCCAAAGATCCTCGATACCTCGATCTATGACGAGATCGTCAAGGTCTCGAACGAGGATTCGGTCGCCAATGCGCGCCTCGTCGCCCGCCTCGAAGGCGTGCCGGTCGGGATTTCATCCGGCGCGGCGCTTCAGGCGGCGATCGTCGTCGGGTCGCGGCCGGAGAACAAGGGCAAGAATTTGGTGGTGGTCATCCCCTCCTTCGCCGAGCGCTATCTGTCGACCATTTTGTTCGACGGGCTGGGGGCTTAGCTCCCCGACGCTTCGTCATCCCAGGGCGGAGCGAACGCGAAGCGGAGCGCAGCCCCTGGATCCATGCCGTGACCGCGGCCGAGGAATACCGCGGTGCAGAAATGAAAGCCGTTTTGAAAGGGGGGCGCTATCCCGCCGCATCAAAAGGTTGCGCGTCGGCCCTGGACCGCTGAAAAAGCACCCGTGGCGTCCGCCAACCGCTTGAGCGGCGCGCTGCTTCCGGTTCAAATCGCCGCCGGCCAGATTCGGGCTGGCGGAGGGACCTCATGTACAAGCTCTACACACGCCCCGGCAGCGGCGGCTTCGTCGTCGAGGCAGCGCTGGCTCTAGCCGGCTCCGTTCGACCAGATCGACGTGCCGAAGAAGGACCCGCCAGATCCGGCCTTCCTCGACATCAGCCCTCTGAACCAGGTTCCGGTGCTGACCTTGCCGGACGGCAGCTCGATCACCGAATCGGCGGCGACCTGCATCCTGCTCGCCGAGCGCCACCCGGAGGCGGGCTTGGCTCCGGCCGCCGGTTCGCCCGCCCGCGCCGACTTCCTGCGCTGGATGGCTTTCATCTCGGCGGCGGTCTATCCGGCGATTCTGCGGCTCTACTACGCCCATCGCTACACGGTCGACGCGGAGGGGGTGAAAGCAGTGAAGCAGGCAGCGGTCGCCGAGATGGATCGCGGCTTTGCTATCCTCGACAAGGCTCTTGCTGGCCGCGACTGGCTGGTTGGCGAGCGGCTTTCGGTGGCCGATATCTATCTCATCATGCTGGTGGCCTGGCACCCCGAGGTCGAGAAAGCTCGCGCCGCCTGGCCTGATATCGAGCGGCTGTGGGCCAGGTTGCGCGATCATGAGTTGATGCGGAAGCTGAACGCTGCGCATGACATGTGGCCGGCCTGAGCCGCACTGAAGACTCAGTGCTTCGTCGCGTCGTTGCCGAGTTCCGCGCGCCGTTGCTGCAGGAAGCGACGCACGGCCGGGTCGCGTTCCAGACCGATCGCCTGGTCGTAGGCCTCGACGGCTTGGCTGGTGTTGCCGAGCCTGGCCAGCAGGCCCGCACGCGCCGCCCAATAGGGCTGGTAGTCGGCAAGCCGCTTGTCGTCACCCAGCACGTATAGTGCTGCCAATCCCGCTGCAGCGCCCTCGGCCTCGGCAATCGCCACGGCGCGGTTGATCGCCACCACTGGCGAGCCGGCAATCGCCAGCAGGGCGTCGTAGAGCTGGCGGATCGCCGCCCAGTCGGTGCGGCCGTTCCGCCGCCGCGCCGTATGCGCCGATTGCACGGCGGCCTCGAGCTGGTAGCGGCCGATCACCGCCTTGGCCGCGGCGCGCCCGAGCAGCGCTTCCGCCTCGTCGATCAGCATGTCGTCCCACAGCGCGATGTCCTGTTCGGCAAGCGGCACGAAATCGCCTTCGGGGCTGCGCCGCGCCGCGCGGCGGGCCTCGGCGAACAGCATCAGCGAAAGCAGGCCCAGCGCTTCGGGTTCCTCCGGCATCAGCGAGGCCACCAGCCGGCCGAGCCAGATGCCTTCGGTGGCGAGGTTGCGCCGCTGCGTCTCGGTGCCGGCCGGATCGGACCAGCCTTCCGCGAAGGCCGCATAGATCGCTTCCAATACCGCGTCGAGCCGCTCGCCAAGCTCGGCCCGTTCGGGCACGCGGAAGGGTATGCCAGTCTCGCGGATGCGGCTCTTGGCGCGCACCAGGCGCTGGCTCATCGTTGCCGGCGACACCAGAAATGCCGAGGCGATCGTCGCCGCATCGAAGCCGAGGATGGTCTGCAGGATCAGCGGCGCGCGTACGCCGGGTTCGATCGCCGGATGGGCGCAGGCAAACATCAGCCGCAGACGCTCGTCGGGCAGCTCGTCGTCATTCATGTTCGCCTCCATTTCCTCGGCGACCAGCCTGAGATGGTCGCGGGCCGCCTCGCCGGTCAGCCGCCGCCGGATCGCGTCGACCCGGCGCCGCCGTGCCACCGCAAGCAGCCAGGCTTCCGGCCGGTCTGGCACGCCGGCCTTTGGCCAGCGCTCCAGCGCCGCCGCGAAGGCATCGGCCAGCGCGTCCTCGGCGCCGGCGACATCGCGCGTGCGAGCGGCGAGCCAGGCGACCAGCTTGCCGTAGCTCTGCCGGGCGGCCGCTTCCGCCGCCGCCCGCGCGATCTCCAGGCCATTTTCCATCACATGGTCTGTTCCCAGATCGGCCGCAGCTCGACCGTGCCGGCGCTGGCGGCGGGGCAGCGCGCCGCCCAGGCGATCGCGGCATCGGCGTCCTCGGCCTCGATCATGTAGAAGCCGGCGAGCTGCTCCTTGGTGTCGGCATAGGGACCGTCGAGCACGTTGGTCTTGCCGTTGGCCATCCGCACCGAAGTGGCGGCCTGGGTCGGCTTCAGCCGGTCGCCGGCGAGCCAGGCGCCGGACTTCTTCAACGCCTCGGTATAGGCGCCGTAGGCCGCGCTGATCTCGTAGGTCTTCTCGGTCGGCGCGGCCGCCATCGCGGCTTCGTTGACGTAGATCAAAAGCATGTATCGCATGGTCTTCTCCCGTTTTCTCGAAGGCCGCTTCGTTGCTGGCCGACCCTATGTCGCGTGACATCGGCCGATTTCGATAGGCGCCGCGAAAATCCTTTCGGCTTCGTCATGGCGTTTCGATCATTTCTCAGACAGGTACTCGGTCATTTCCCAGATCGGGCGCACCTCGACCGTGCCGGTGCTGGCTGCCGGACACCGTTCAGCCCATTTCTTGGCCGTGTCGAAGTCCGTCGCTTCGATCATGTAGAAGCCGGCAAGTTGCTCCTTGGTGTCGGCATAGGGGCCATCGAGCACGTTGGTCTTGCCGTCCGCCATCCGCACCGAGGCGCCCGCCTGGGTCGGGCGCAGCCGGTCGCCGGCCAGCCATGCGCCTGATGTCTTCAACGCTTCGGTATAGGCGCCATAGGCCGCGAGGATCTGCTCGGTCCTCTCGCGCGGCGCATTCGCCGTCGCGGCTTCGTCATTGTAGATCAAAAGCATGTATCGCATGGTCTTCTCCCGCTTTTTCGAACGGCCCGCTCCGTTGCGGGCCGACCCTATGTCGTGCGGTCTCGGCCGATTTCGACAGGTTCCGGAAAAATCTTTCGGCCTTCGTCGCATCCTGCGCAAGCCGGCGCCCACCGTGGCATCACTCAACCGTTCGTCCCAGACCATGATCCCAAAAAGTGGAAGCCGGTTTTTGGAAAGGATCATGGTCAAATAGAAGGCATGCAATTGCAGGTTGGCATTTGTCGCCTGCCGTCTAAACTCGCCCCGGTTCGTGCCGGGAGACGGTACGACGACCACTATTTCAGGGAGGATGTGATGTTCAGTTTTAGGACGAAATTTGTTGCTGTCGGCGCAATGGCGCTGTCGCTTGGCCTTGGCGCGGTGCCGGCCGGGGCGCAGGAATTCATCAACGTGCTGACCGGCGGCACCTCGGGCGTCTATTATCCGCTCGGCGTCGCGCTGTCGGAGATCTACGGCAAGGGCATCGAGGGCGCCCGCACCCAGGTGCAGGCGACGAAAGCCTCGGTCGAGAACCTCAACCTGCTGCAGCAGGGCAAGGGCGAGATCGCCTTCGCGCTCGGCGACTCCGTCAAGCTCGCCGCCGAGGGCAACACCGAAGCCGGTTTCCCGGGCAAGCTCGATAAGCTGCGCGGAATCGCCGCCATCTACCCCAACTACATCCAGATCGTCGCCAGCAAGGAGTCCGGCATCAAGACGCTCGCCGATTTGAAGGGCAAGAGCCTGTCGGTCGGCGCGCCGGCCTCCGGCACCGAGCTCAACGCCCGCGCCATCTTCGCGGCCGCCGGCCTGAAATATGAAGACCTCGGCCGCGTCGAATATTTGCCCTTTGCCGAATCGGTCGAGCTGATCAAGAACCGCCAGCTCGACGCCACGCTGCAATCGGCCGGCCTCGGCGTCGCCTCGATCCGCGACCTCGCCACCTCTGTCCCGATCAACGTCGTGGCCGTGCCGGCGGATGCCGTCGCCAAGATCGGCTCGCCCTATCTTTCGGTGGTTATCCCCAAGGGCACCTATGAAGGTCAGACCGAGGATGTCGCTACCGCCGCCGTCGGCAATTTCCTCGTCACCCGCGCCGACGTCTCGGACGAGACCGCCTATCAGATGACCAAGCTGATGTTCGAGCATCTCGACCAGCTTGCCGCCGCCCACGCCGCCGCCAAGGCGATCGACCCGGCCAAGGCGCTCGACGGCATGCCGGTGCCGCTGCATCCGGGTGCGGAGCGCTACTACAAGGAAAAGGGGTTGGTGAAGTAAGCGCCTTCCCTCCCCCTCGAGGGGAGGGTGGACAGCCGCCGAAGGCGGATGACGGGTGGGGTCGGGTTCATGCCGCGCGCTGCCCGGACCGACCCACCCGCCTCGCTTCGCTCCGCACCCTCCCCTCAAGGGGGAGGGATGCCACCAGGAACCCGCCAATGACCGAAACCCCGACCGTTCTTTCCCCTGCCGTCGAAGAGCCCATCGAAGTCCTGCCGGCGGGCTTCGGCGAAGGCCTCGCCGGCAAGGCGGCCTTCCTCATCGCCGTCGCCTTTTCCGTCTTCCAGATCTATGTCGCCGCCTATGGCAGCCTGCCCAGCCAGGTGGTGCGTGCCATGCATGTCGGCTTCCTGCTGTTGCTCGGCTTCGCCCTGATCGCCAATCTGCGCGCCAGCAGCCTGCCGGCGAAAGCCGTTTTCTGGGTTCTCGGCCTGCTCGGCTTCGGCACCGGCCTCTACAACTGGGTTTTCTATGCCGACTTGATTCGCCGTTCCGGCTTCCTCACCACGCCCGACTTGATCGTCGGTTCGCTGCTGGTGGTGCTGGTTTTCGAGACCGCTAGGCGGCTGATGGGGCTGCCGCTTGCCGTCATCGCTTTCGTCTTCCTCGCCTATTGCTTCGTCGGCAATCATTTGCCGCCGCCCTTCATCCATCGCGGCTATGATTTCGCCCAGCTGATCGACACCTTCGCCTTCGGCACCGAAGGCATCTACGGCACGCCGGTCTATGTTTCGGCCGCCTATATCTTCATCTTCGTCGTCTTCGCGGCCTTTCTCGAACGCGCCGGCATGATCGCCCTGTTCAACGATTTCGCGCTGGGCCTGGTCGGCTCGTGGCGCGGCGGACCGGCGCAGGTCTGCGTGCTGTCCTCGGCGCTGATGGGCACCATCTCCGGCTCCGGCGTCGCCAATGTGGTGGCCAGCGGCCAGTTCACCATCCCGCTGATGAAGCGCTTCGGCTTCCGCTCGGCCTTCGCCGGCGCCGTCGAGGCGACCTCCTCCATGGGCGGCCAGATCATGCCACCGGTGATGGGCGCGGTCGCCTTCATCATGGCCGAGACGCTGAACATCCCCTATGCCGAGGTGGTCAAGGCGGCGATCATCCCGGCCCTGCTCTACTTCGGCGCCTGCTTCTGGCAGGTGCATCTGGAGGCCGGCAAGGCGAATCTGCACGGCATGGCCAAGGCGGAGTTGCCCAATCCCTGGGACGCGGTGAGACAGCATTGGCCGCTGGTGCTGCCGCTCGCCGCGCTGGTCTATCTTCTGTTTGCCGGCTACACGCCAATCTTCGCCGGCACAATGGGCTTGGCGCTGACCATCGTGCTCATCCTCGGCACGCCTTTGGCTGCCTTGATCGATCCACTGGCCTTCCGCATCGTTTTCTGGCTGGCGCTGGGGCTTGCTGCAGCGTCCTTCATGAAGTTCGGCGTCAATATCCTCAGCCTCGTCATCGCCGCGCTCATCGTCGCCTGCGTCACCTTCAAGGGCGGTCGTGAGACGCTTGCCATATGCGTCGACTCGCTTGCCGAAGGCGCCAAGAACGCACTGCCGGTCGGCATCGCCTGCGCCATCGTCGGCATCGTCATCGGCACGCTGACGCTGACCGGCATTGCCTCGACTTTCATCGGCTGGATCATCTCGATCGGCGAGAACAATCTGTTCCTGTCGCTGGTGCTGACCATGCTCACCTGCCTGGTGCTCGGCATGGGCATCCCGACCATCCCCAATTACATCATCACCTCGTCGCTGGCCGGACCGGCACTGTTGGAGCTCGGCGTGCCGCTGCTGGTCAGTCACATGTTCGTCTTCTACTTCGGCATCATGGCCGACCTTACCCCGCCGGTGGCGCTGGCCGCCTTTGCCGCCGCACCCATGGCCAAGGAAAGCGGCCTCAAGATCGGCGTCCAGGCGACCAAGCTAGCCATCGCCGGCTTCGTCGTGCCGTTCATGGCGGTCTACACTCCGGCGCTGATGCTGCAGGATGCCGGCCCGCTCGCCGCGCAGTTCGGCTATCCGGTCGAAGTCGCCTATGTCGTCGTCAAGGCCTGCATGGGCATTGTGCTCTGGGGTGCGGCCGCCGTCGGCTTCGTCGTCCGGCGCATGGTCTGGTGGGAACGCCTGGTCGCCTTTGCCGCCGGCGTGCTGCTGGTCGCGACACTTCCGCTCACCGACGAGGCCGGCTGGGCGCTCTCTCTGCTGTGGATCGGCTGGCATGTCTGGCGCGCGCGCCAGGCATCCAGCGCCGCATGAGCCTCTGCATCCTCGCCGCCGGCAAGACGGTCAAGCTCGCTGTCGCCGCCTTCACCCTGTCCTGGACGCACTCGGTGGAAAGGACGCGCTGGCAGGAAGACTGGACCGTGCTGCCATCCGGGCTGCAGGTCGTCGAAGCACGCGTCAAAGGGTCCGGCGCAGGCATGGAGCCGCCCGAGGGCGCGGTTTTGCGGGACGGCTGGTGGACCTACACGCCCGGGATCGGGCCACAGCCGCGCCTCGTGCTCGCCGCATCCGGCGCGACCGGCGAAGGCTGGACGCTGTGCACGGATCAGGGCTGCCGCGAACTTGGCAAGGCGGCTGGCGACACGATCGTGCTGGAATCGTGCGCCAGACCATGATCCCGAACTTTTTTAGCCGACAACCGGCCGGAGCCGTTTGACAACAACCAATATCTGGCCGGCGCGCGACCCATCCAGCAATCGACGTCCAGGTCCGAATTGCCTCAGTGCTCGTCGCTTGCGAGCGCTTCCGTCTGGTGGCGGTGTCCGAGCGCTTCGTAGCCGACGACAGTCACGGCCGGTGCGAGCATTAGAATGATGAGGCAGACCGCCATGTCGACGCCGGCAAGCGCGGCGAAAACGGCGAGCGCGACGACCGCCGCGGTCGCGAGCAGCAGCCAGATGTGAAACGGATCGAAGCGCGGAACAAGGTAATAGTAGAGCGCATAGATCAGCCCCAGGAAGATACCCACGGGAATAGCGGCGGTAAGCAGCGTCGCAAGCGGGCCGATGTGAGCCTTGTGCTCGATAAAATAGGCCGCGACGTGGAGCCCGGCGCCGGTCGCAACGATGGCGGTCACGACCAGCATCTGCCCATAACCCCACACGAATGCGCGATCGCGGTGGGCATGAAGGATCCGCGCCGAAGGCAGTATGTAATAGATCCACCACATGCCGAAGGTCAGCCCGGTGCCGGCGATGCAAACCAGAGCCGCATCCATGGTCCAGCCCTGCTCCTCGACCACGGCCGACAGCGACGCGAGCGTGCCGACGACACCCTCGCCCAGCGCGATGATGGCGAACAGGCTGTGACGCTCGGCGATGTGATGGGCATGCCAGGGCGTGCCGCCATCCCTGCGTTCGGCGATCACCGGCCCCGCCAATTCGACCAATGCGAGGACGCAGGCGAGTATAAGGCTGACGCCGACCGAGAAATCGGCGAGGATCTGCACCACCCAACCGACCTGGGCCACCGAGATCGCTGTGGCGTAGGTCAGGCAGGCCCGGCGCCGATCAGGGTCCTGCCTGGCCGCGCGTAGCCACTGGAACACCATGGCGACGCGCATGATGACGTAGCCAAGCACCATGACCGAATTGTCGAGATGTTCGCCATGCTCGATCGAGGCAAACATGCGCGGCAGGCCGATTGCCAGCACCAGCACGCCGATCATTTGCACCATGGTGACAAGGCGGAAAATCCAGTCGTCGGTGTCGTAGGCCGAGGAGAACCATGAGAAATTGACCCAGGCCCAGCAGATGGCGAAGCTTGCGAAGCCGAAGCCCAGCAGGGCCGCCGCATAGTGGCCCTCAGCCAGCGCATGCGCGAGCTGGGATGAGGCAAGGCCGAAAGCTGTTACGAAAGTAAGGTCGAACAGAAGTTCGAGCGGGGTTGCGACGCGATGCTCCTCATGCGGATGGCGTCCAGCCATGCGCCTGACATGATGATGGAGCGTCTCGGAACTGACGGGCTTGGTATTCATCGCGCGCTCTTCGTTGGGCCTCGTCGACCGACACTAGAGACAAGGCAGAAAGCGTCAAGGCGCGCAGCCGGCCGCACGCTACCAAGCCCGGCGGGTTTGTAGGTCCGTGCCGTTTAAACGGTCTGGCCAGGCAACCGGCGCGCCGCCGTCTCGGCCATGGCATCGGCCAGGCTCAAGCCCCATTGCTGGCGGCAATAGTCGCGAAAATCGAAGCAGGGCAAGCCGGGACAGACCTCGAACTCGATGAGATGGACGCGGTCGTCGGCCTCGATCCTGAAATCGATGGAAAACACATCGCGCAGGCCAAGTCCAACGATCAGCCTCTCGGCGATACGGCGGATTTTTGCGTCGGCTCCCGGCTGGCTGGCTCCAACCGGGACAAGCACCGGTTCGGCATAGCGTCCTGTCGCCTTCGCCGCCTCGCCGGTCTCGCCATAGAGCGCCAGACTGTCTTCCATGGTCTGGAAATCGCCACCTGAATCGACAAAGGCGATGCCGAGCGCCTCGACGCCGGTCTCCGGCTTCAGCCCAAGGAAACTGGCGCGAGCATTGCGGCCGGAGACATAGGGCTGGACGACGACATCATCGCGATAGGCGGTAAAAACACGCCCGCTAAGCTCCAGCGCGTGGCCGAGATCATGGCAGCGGGAATCCGGCCAGATGCCAATCTTGGCACCGAGACGGTTCGGCTTGACGAACCAGCCGTCCGCCGAAGCCGGCGGCTCGACCAGCCAGCTTCCGTCGCGCGCCAGGCCGGCCTGCGGCACCGGCAGGCCGAGCGCGGCGAGCACGGCGCCGGAGCGGAACTTGTCCTGGCAGAGCGCGAACAGCGCGTCGTCGGCGCCGATCGTCCCCAGGCCGTTCAGCCGCGCCAGCGCAGGGGCCGCGCCGCCGCGGAAATAGGCAATGCCGTCGGTCAGCGTCCATACCAGCGTGGTGTCGGGATCGGCTCCCGCGAGCACACCTGTCGCATCGTCGAGCGCCACCGGCACGAAGGCGAGGCCGCGTTTGTGGCAGGCGGCGGCAAGCGCATCGAATTCGCGAACGAGATCGGTCGACTGCGCCAGATAGGACGAAATCTCGGCGGCGCGTTCCGGCGCATGACCATCGGCGACGAGCCGATGGAAACAGGCCTTTTCCGGCTCGTGGACAAGGATCAGTTTTGGTTGGCGGCTCGACATTGATCAACGCGCTCCCGGGCAATGCGCCCACCTTCGCATGGCGCCTGCCAACGGCTTTCGCGAAACCGACTGCTCCGGACGGTTGCGTGACAGCGTCCGCCGATCAGGAGATTCAGGCGATCAGCACGCGCGGCTCGAAGCGGCCGTTGACGGGAATATCGATCAGGAAGGTCATGCCGGCCTGCGGGTCGAGCTTGCGCTGCTTGTCGTCCTTGCCCTTCCACGCCGAGGTCACCGCCAGCCTGTCGGCCTTCGCGCCGACAAAAGCAGGGCAAGAGGGCTGCGTCACCGGCATCGATACCTCGCGCAGCAGCGTGCCGTCGGGCGCATAGGCCTTGACCGCCTTGCCGCCCCAGACGGCGTTCCACAGCACGCCGTCGCGGTCGACGACGGAGCCGTCGACATAGCCCTTGGACGAGCGATGGTCGACGAAGACCTTCGGCTCGCCGACGGGCAGGCCGGTCGCCGGGTTACAGGCGACGCGCATCAGCAGCCCGGTGCCGGTGTCGGTGTAATAGGCGACCGTTCCGTCCTCGGAAAAGCAGATCGAGTTCGATACGGTGATGTCGGAATACAGCTTGCGCAACTCGCCCTTGAAGAACCAATAGATCGAGCCTGCGCCTTTCTCTTCACCCTTGCCCATCGTGCCGACCCAGAAGGCGCCGCAGGGATGGACGCGGGAATCGTTGGAACGGGCGAGCGGATTGTCGGCCTCGATCGGCGTGTGCAGCGTCAGGCTGCCGGTCGCGACATCGCGGACATGCAGGCCGGTTTCGGTGGCGATCAGCTGGCGCTGGTCGTCGATGATGGCGATGGCGCTGGCCATCAGGCCTAGCGCATGGATCTTCAGCGCGCCGGAGGTAACGCCCTTCTCCAACAGCAGGCCATTGACGATATCGAACCAGAACAGAGCATCGGTGCCGGGATCATAGCTCGGTCCCTCGCCGAGCTGACAGATGTGGTCGCAAAAGACCGAAACAGTGTCCATCATGCGCCCCCGAAAGCCATGTCCCAGGCCACCACCGCGGCACGGGCGCGGGTCGCCACCTCGTCGACGCGCATGCCCGGCTTGAACAGGCTGGAGCCGAGGCCAAAGACAGTGACGCCAACAGCTTTATAGCCGGCAAAATCTTTTTCCGAGACGCCGCCGACGGCACCGATCAGCGTGTCCGCCGGCAGCACCGCGCGGACGGCCGAGATGCCGCTCGCACCGAGCACGCTGGCCGGGAAGAATTTTAGCGCCGAGGCGCCGAGCCGGATGGCCTGGAAGGCTTCGGTCGGCGTGAAGACGCCAGGCATTGTCACCATGCCGTGGTCCATGGCGCGGCGCATCACATCGGCGTCGACGTTGGGGCTGACCAGCAGCCTGCCGCCGGCCTTGTGCAAGCCGTCGACATCGGCCGGTGTCAGCACCGTGCCGGCGCCGACCAGCGCGGTAGGCGGAAGCGCCTCGGCGATGCCGGCGATCGACGAAAACGGGTCCGGCGAATTGAGCGGTACCTCGATCGCCTCGATGCCGGCCTCGAAGACCGCCGTGCCGATGGCCACCGCCTCTTCGGGCTTCAACCCGCGCAGAATGGCGACCAGGCCGCGCTTGACCTTCGGGAACGGTGCGGTCCGGGTCACGCTGCAACTCCACTTCTGGCGATCATGCCGTTTTCGCGCGCGGCCTCGACCAGGCCGGCCCGCACCGCCTCGTCGGCGTCGACAGCTCTTACTGCGAGTCCGGCAAGGCCGAGCGCTGCTCCATAGAGCATGGCAAGCGCGCCGGAAGCGACCAGCACGACGGGCGCTGTACCGGCGCCGTAGCGGCGCTTTGCCGAGGCGATCTCGCCGCCGATCAGCAGGCCGGACAGGCAGGCGGCGGCATCGTCGGGCTTCAGGTCTTGCAGCAGGCCGGCGGCGCGGATCGAAAACAGTTTCGAGGTGACATCGCCGCCTTCGGCCAGCGCCGTGCGGCACCAGTCCTGGAAGAACGAGTTGTCCGGCGCGACGGGCTTCGGCTGCTCGCCCAGCGAATGGCGCAGAATCGAATGCGCCGCCAGCACCGAGAACAATTCGCCGGTCGGCCAGGTGCCGAAGCCGGCAACCGCGCCGTCCTCGACCAGGACCCATTTCGAATGCGTGCCCGGCATGCAGACGAGATGGCGGCCCTTTGCCGGCAAACCGGAGCCGGCAAGCTGGGTTTCCTCGCCGCGCATGACATCGGGCGCATCGGTGAGGCGCTGCGCGAGGCCGGGCACGATGCGGATATCCCGCCGCTGGCCGGGAATTTGGGCGGCGCCTGCAAGGATGGCGCCGATCGGCGCCGGCACGGTGACATAGGGCGCCTCGAGCCAGCCCTGGCGGGAGCCGGCCATGCCGCAGACGATGACCGGCAGTGCTTCCGGCGCACCGAGAGCCGCCAGATGCCCTTCGAGGATGGGGGAAAACCCTTTCTGCTGCGCGGTGATCAGCCCGTCGTCGCCGCGACGCTCAGCAAGAACCTTGCCTGTTTCATCGATCAGCCAGACCCGCATGCGGGTCGTGCCCCAGTCGACGGCCGCGACCGCCGGTAGCGCGCTCACAGGAAGCCTCCATCGACGATCAGCATCTGCGCGGTCAGCATGCGCGAGGCGTCGGATGCCAGGAACAGCACCGTGCCGACGATGTCGTCCGGCTGCATGACCTCCTTGATGCACTGCTTGGCGACATGGGCGGCGAGCCCTTGCTCGGTGACCCAGAGTTCCTTCTGCCGTTCGGTGATCACCCAGCCGGGCGCCAGCGCGTTGACGCGGATGCGGTCGGCGCCGAGCTTGCCGGCGAGCCCCTTGGTGAGGCCAAGGATGCCGGCCTTGGCGGCCGTATAGGCCGGCATGTCCGGGTGGTTGATCAGATAGGACGTCGAGGTGAAGTTGATGATCGAGCCGCCGCCGGCCCGCTTCATGCCCGGCGCTACCGCCTGCGCGGTAAAGAAATGCGGGCGCAGATTGACCGCGTGGTTGTTGTCCCAGAACTCGACGGTGACGTCCTCGACGGCATGGCGGTCGTCGAGCGCGGCGTTGTTGATCAGCACGGTGACATCGCCATGCGCCGCGGCCGCTTTGGCGACTGAAGCCCGCAGCGCCTCGACGTCACGCAGATCGGTCTTGAGATAGAGCGGCCGCCGGCCAAGCTCGTTTTCGATGCGATCGGCAAGTGCCGTGCTCGGGCCATCGGCGATATCGATGAAGGCGACCTTCGCGCCCTGCCGGGAGAAGCCTTCGGTCAGCGCGGCACCGATGCCGGAGCCGCCGCCGGTGATCAGCACCGAGGCGCCTTCAAGGTCGGCAAAGCGCGCCGATGGCATCATGTTTTTTCTCTCCGTTATGGACGGCGCGCATCCTAGCCAGCGATCTCCGGCGAGCAAGGGCGAAAAACAGATTTTGGCGCTTATGTCTGACAAAATGGAGGGAGCGCCCTCACCGGGGCCGCCGGATAGGCAAAGCGTTGGCGGCAAACGCCGTCAGATCGCCTTGGCGCGCAAGGCACCGCGATAGGAATCGCGCAGATAGCCGAGCGTGGCGTCGGCATCGACCGGCCTGCCGAACAGATAGCCCTGCCCGCCGGCGCAGCCGAACTGGACGAGGCGGTCGGCCTGCGCCTCTTCCTCGATGCCCTCGGCGACCACGTCCATGCCGAGCCCCTCGCACATGGCGAGAATGGCGCGGATGATGTGTTCCGACGGCCGGTCGTCGAGGATGGAGGAGACGAAGGCGCGGTCGATCTTGAGCTTGTCGAAATGGAACTCGCGCAGGCGTCCGAGCGAGGACTGGCCGGTGCCGAAATCGTCGAGCGAAACGCGGATGCCGACGCGGCGCAGATCCTCGACGATCTTCTCGGCCGAGGCCGGATCGTTCATCAGGCCGGTTTCGGTGATCTCGATCTCCAGCCGGCGCGGATCGAACCCGGTGCGGTCGAGGATTGCCAATATGTGCAGGCCGGTGTTCTGGTCGACAAGCTGCGACGGCGACAGGTTGAAGGACAGGAACAGATCGCTCGGCCAGTTGCGGGCGGCCTCGGTGGCCTTGCGCAGCACCAGCTGCGACAGCGGGCCGATGATGCCGCGTTCCTCGGCGATCGGGATAAAGACGCTCGGCGGCACCATGCCGAGGTCGCGATCGGTCCAGCGCGCCAGTGTCTCGAAGCCGATGGTGCGGCGAGTGGTGAGATCGACGATGGGCTGGAAATGCGGCTCCACCTCGCCGGCCGAAACGGCACGGCGCAGCGCCTGCTCGATACGGGTGACGCGCTTGGCGGCTTCCTCCATCTCGCGGGTGTAGACGACGACCCGGCCACGGCCCGAGCGCTTGGCATGGTAGAGCGCGGTTTCGGCCTTGTTGACGAGGATCTCAGTGGTCTCGTCGCCGGAGTAGAACAGCGAGCAGCCAACCGAGGCCGAAAGCCTGGCGGTGCGTTCGCCGACATCATAGGGCGCCGAAAGGATCTCGATCAGCATGCGCGACTTCTCCGCCGCCGCCTCTTCGCTGAACACCATCGGATAGAGATAGGCGAACTCGTCGGCACCGATGCGGCAAACCGTGGAGTAGCTGTCCATCGACGCGCGCAGCCGCATCGCCACCTGGATCAGGATGTCGTCGCCGGCCTTGTGGCCGAACAAATCGTTGATCGGCTTGAAGCCGTCGAGGTCGAGGATGCCGACGGTGAAGGGCGCCGGGTCCTCTGATCGATCGCTGATCAGGCGGTCGACCTTGTCGAAGAAACGGCGATGGTTGCCAAGCCCGGTCAGCGCATCCGTGAAGGCCAGATCCGTGTTTTCCTTGGCTGCCTGCCCGGTGCCAAACGTCGTTTGCATCGGTGTTCCTGTTTGCACCTCTGAATTTATGCGCAGACTGGCAGCAAACCGTTTAGGAAACGTATCGCGAAATCGATTTTTTCGCCGGCTGAAAAAAGGCCGCCGATCGTATGAATTGTCCGACTTTTCAGGGGCGGATGCCTTCAGGCGCCTTGCCGGACACGATAGAGTTCGATCGGGGCTCCCTTGGTCTCCGCCACAAGCTCGAGCCAATCCGGCACGCTGCCGTGCATCAGCCCGGCGAGAAAGCCTTGCGGCGCCTTCTCAGTCAGGAGCTCGCTTTCCGCGCTGCCGCGGCAAAGCGCGACCAGGCCGACGCGATGATCCGCCACGATCTTGCGCGCTTCGTCGGCAGACCCCAGGAAGGCATCGAGCGCCAAGAGGTTGCCGGCGATGTTGCGATGATAGGGCCCGGCGAACACGCGATGTCCCGAATAGGCCAGGATCGGCGCGCCGAGATTGGAGATCGCCAGCACAGTGGTATCAGGCATGTGACCGAGCGGCGCAAAGGTCGCCATGCGGTAGCACAGCTTGTCGGTCTCGCTGTCGGCGGCCACAGTGTTCTTGGATTCGAGCGCCACCGAGGTTGCCGCCGCGGCACCGGTCCAGACGGCGTTCACCGACACCAGCCAGGCTGCGGCCATGCGCAGCACAACGCCGCGTGAAGGGCTGACCTCGGCACGCTGGCGCCATTTGGCGATCCAGGCCGAGAGCGGGATGACGGCGAAGCCGATCGAGAATGTCGAGCCACGCACCTGCCAGGCGCTGACGACGAAAGCAACGACGAGCAGCGCGGCCACGAGGCTTTCCTGCCGCCGCCAGTTGCCGCGGCTAAAGCTGATCGCCATCAGCACGATGGCCACCAGCGGCGTGGCGTAGCGGGCCGCGACGCGGGCCGGCGCGTGGGCGAGAAGCGTGAACAGCGACTGGGCCTCGTCGATGTGATCGAGCCACAATTCCTTGAGGCGCGGATCGAGATTGGCATAGGGAGCTGCCAGGCATTGCGGGAACAGCGACACCACGACCGCGGCTATGACTGCAGCAAGCAGGGCAAGCGACACGAGACGCCGCTGCCAGCTACGACCGGCGGCATCGATCGAGGCGATGACTGCCAGGCCGGTTCCGGCAAGTGCCGCCACGACAAACTGCACGGTCGAGAAGGCATCGCATTGCGCCTGGCCCCATGCCGAGAAAGGGATGGTGGCAATGAAGACCAAGGCCGAGACACCGGCAAAACCGAGGCCGAAATCCCGGGCGATCCGGCTCTCGCCCGACCTGTCGACGGCAAACAGCAAAGCGACCGAGACACCGATGGTGGCGACATAGGGGACAGTTTCCATGCCGACGGCGAGCGTCAGCGCGGCGCAAAGTCCGGAGAAAAGCGCTGCGGTCCGCCGCACCGGCGCCTCCAGCAGCAGGCAGAGGCTTGCCATGGTCAGCATCAGCTGGACGTTGTGATGATCGAGCGCCCCCGTCGAATAGATGCCGATGAAATGATACGCCGCGGCGCCGACGACGACGGACGGCAAAACAGCACTCTCGCCGGCGACATTGCGTGCCGCGCGAGTGGTGAAGAACACGGTCAGAAAGAACAGCAGCGACGGCCAGGCAATCTGCGCGACATCTTCGGCAAGAGCGGTGCTGCCGGTCAAAGCCTGCACGACAAGGATTATGGCGGCGATCGGCGTGTCGACCAGCCGCGACCAATGCATGACGAAGCCGCCTTCCAGTCCCATCCGGTACTGGTGCAGGTCGAACCAGCCCTGGCCGCTCAGCAGGTCGCGGACCTCGACCAGACGCAGCAGATTGTCATTGTCGCCGCCGGCATCGGTCAATTCGCGAAAGCCGGTGCCGACATTGACGGCCAGCGCCACCAGCATGGCAAGCAGCGCCAGCATCAAATCGGACTTCCAGGAGGAAGCGCCGGCCTTGCCTGAGCTCATCGTTATGACCTTTGTCGGAAGGAATGCGGCTTAAACCTAGCCTTAACGGCTTCAATAAATAGTAAAGCCGCCTGAGCGAGGCCGGCGTTTTGCGCGCGGCCAGGGCCTCAGATGGCATCCGGAGACGAAAATGCCGCATGAAGTCCGCCACGAGCCCGATATTGCCGTGCTCCTGCCTTGCTACAATGAGGAGCCGACGATCGCCGAGGTGGTGCGGCGGTTTCGCGAGGCGCTGCCTTCGGCCGCGATCTATGTCTACGACAACAATTCGCGCGATCTGACGGCGCTGCGAGCCCGCGCGGCCGGCGCCACCGTCATCCGCGAGCCGCGCCAGGGCAAGGGCAATGTCGTGCGGCGCATGTTCGCCGACATCGAGGCCGACATCTATCTGATGGCCGACGGCGACGGCACCTACGCGCCGGAGGACGCGCCGCAGCTGATCAACACGCTTTTGACCGAGCGCTGCGACATGGTGGTGGGCACCAGGCGCGGCGTCACCGACGATGCCGGCCGCTCCGGCCATGCCTTCGGCAACCGCATCTTCAACAGCCTGTACAAGCGGTTGTTCGGTTCGGATTTCACCGACATCTTCTCCGGCTACCGCGTCTTCACCCGGCGTTTCGTCAAGAGCTTCCCCGCTGTTTCCGGCGGCTTCGAGATCGAGACCGAAATGTCGGTGCATGCCTCGCAGCTCAAGCTGCCGGTCAGCGAGATCGCGCTTGATTATGGCCGCCGGCCGGAGGGCTCGTCGTCGAAACTGTCGACGTATCGCGACGGCGCCAGGATCCTGTGGATGTTCGCCATGCTGATGAAGGAGACGCAGCCACTGCGCTTCTTCGGCGCCTTTGCCATGTTCTTCCTGGGGTCGAGCCTGTTTCTGATGACGCCGGTGCTGATCGAATTCGCGCAAACCGGCCTCGTGCCGCGCATGCCGACCTGGGTGCTGTCCGTCGGACTGCTGCTTCTGTCGATGCTTTCGGTTGTGACCGGGCTGATCCTCGATTCGGTATCGCGCGGCCGCGCCGAACAAAAGCGCATCTTCTATCTGTCGATGCCGTCCGGCCGCGTCGAACGGCGTGAACGGGCCGCTGGGCAGACTGCCCTGAAACCCTCACCGGGCAAGACTCCCCGGGCGGCGTAGAACCGTGAGCCGTCTCTACCGCTTCATTCTTGCCGGCGGCGTCGGTTTCGTCGCCGACGCGGCGGCATTGTGGCTGCTGCTGGCCGTTACGCCGCTTGGCCCGCTTGTCGCCCGCGTTCTTTCGATCGGCTTTGCGCTGACCGTCACCTGGCAGTTCAACCGCCATCTGACCTTCTCGCCGTCGAGCCGTGGCATCGCAACGGAGGGCGCTCGCTATGGCGGCGTCGGCATCGCCACCAGCATCATCAACTATGTCGTTTATTGCGTGATCCTGTTTGCCCTGCCGGCGATGCCGCCGCTTGCGGCGCTCGCGATCGCCTCGCTGGTCGCCATGGCGCTTTCCTTCCTCGGCTATTCCCGCCTGGTCTTCGACCGATAGGCTCTGGCTGATTGGCAGAAGCCGCTGAGTTCCTTATATCGGCGACAGGATCGCGCCGGAGACCCAAGATGCCCTTGAAAATCGCCGTCCAGATGGACCATGTTTCGACGGTGTCGATCGCCGGCGACACGTCGTTTGCGCTATCGCTGGAGGCGCAGCGGCGCGGCCACCAGCTGTTCCACTACACGCCCGACCGGCTGTCGATGCGCGACGGCAAGGTGTTTGCCCGCATCGAGAAAATGCAGGTCCGCGACGAGAAGGGCAACCACTATTCACTGGGCGAGAAGGTGCGCACCGACCTGTCGGAGATGGACGTCATCCTGCTCCGCCAGGATCCGCCCTTCGACATGAACTACATCACAACCACGCACATTCTCGAGCGCGTCCACCCCGGGACGTTGGTCGTCAACGACCCGGCCTGGGTGCGCAACAGCCCGGAAAAGATCTTCGTCACCGAATTCCCGGACCTGATGCCGGAAACGCTGATCACCAAGGATCCTCTGGAGGTCGCCGCCTTCCGCAAGGAGTTCGGCGACATCATCGTCAAGCCGCTCTACGGCAATGGCGGCGCCGGCATCTTCCATCTGCACGAGGCCGACCGTAACCTCGCCTCGCTGCTCGAAATGTTCGGCCAGATGTTCCGCGAGCCCTATATCGTGCAGCGCTATCTGAAGGACGTGCGCAAGGGCGACAAGCGCATCATCCTGATCGACGGCGAACCGGTGGGCGCCATCAACCGGGTGCCGGCCGAGCACGATTCGCGTTCCAACATGCATGTCGGCGGCCGCGCCGAGAAGACCGAGCTAACCGAGCGCGAGCGCGAGATCTGCGCTCGCATCGGCCCGTCGCTGAAGGAACGCGGCTTCATCCTCGTCGGCATCGACGTCATCGGCGACTACATGACCGAGATCAACGTGACCTCGCCGACCGGCGTGCGCGAGGTGCAGCGCTTCGGTGGCGCGGATATTGCTGGCCTGTTCTGGGATTGCGTCGAGGACAAGAGGCGATAGTTCCACGCAACTGCGCCCCAGCGATCCTCTAACTCCTTGCTTTTACGCAATTCCTGACGGAAATCCGTTGCTCTAGACCACGAAGAAGTCGTCCGGGGTGAGCGAGATGCCTGGGCGCACGGTGGCGAACTGGACGGCCGCCGCTCCGCCCACCCCGTCCACATCGAACAGCAGAGCGCCTGTCGCGTCGTCGTAAAGGATGTGGTCGCTGTCATCGGTGGCTTTGTTGCCGAGCGCGAAGACCGCGGCGAAAAGCGGGCCGGCAGACAGCCCGTCGAATACGGAACTGTCCAGCTGGAACATATCGTCGAGCGCATTGAAGTCGTCGATACTGTCGTGGTTCGCCGGCCCAAGCGCGTCGAACACGAAGACATCCCTGCCCGCGTCGCCGGCCAGCCGGTCGCGGCCGGCACCGCCATTGAGGATGTCGTCGCCAGCGCCGCCTCGCAGGTCGTCGGTGCCGGCACCGCCGTCGAGGGCATCGTCGCCCGTGTCGCCGCGGATGCCGTCCGCACCGGCACCGCCGCTCATCTCGTCATTGCCGGCACCCCCCTTCAGCCAATCGCTGCCCGCACCGCCGATGATCGTGTCGGTGCCTTCGCCGCCGAACAGCTGGTCGTGGCCGGCGCCGCCGTCGAGCGCATCATTGAACGGAGTGCCGCTGACGCGGTCGCCACCGCCCAGTGCAGCGACGAGCACGGCATGATCGTGGCTTGCATAGCTCCCGATGTTCGTGGCGTCGGTCAGTGTGATGGATTCGGCCGGGGGTGTGACCGTGATCGTAATCGTCGCCACATTGCTGTTGCCCTGGCCATCGGTGGCGTAAACCGTAAAGCTGTCGGTGCCGACGAAGCCGGCCTCGGGCGTGTATTCGAACAGATTGTCGCTCAGAAAGCCCGCATGATAATGCAGGCTGGTGCCGACGTGACCTTGGTGAAACGGATAGTAATTGCCGTCGAAACTCGTGCTCGACTCAAGGGTGCCGTGGTCGGGCCCGTCCAGGACGGCAAAGTTCAGGAGATCGTAGTCGGCATCCGCCGCGCTGAACTTGATGTCGTCGAGAAATTGCCCCTGCGAAACCGACACATTCAGATTGGCCACCGTGGGCGCATGATTGACGAAGGTGTCGGGCTGAATCGCGCCGCCTTCCAGGATGATCTGATGCTGGCCGTACTGTGTGTTTTCGCCGCCGAAATATTCGTTCGCACCGATCCATGTCACCGTGATGGTGTCGGGGCCGTCGGCGTTGATCGAGACGATCCGGGCCGACAGGTAGGCCGCCTGGTCGGACAGGGTGCGGATGAAATTGCCTTCGTTGTCGAAGACCTGCGTTTCCACCGTCGTCCAGATCTCGGTCCTGCCCTCGTGGGTGAAGCTGGTGATGGTGAAGAAACCGTCGAAGACATCGATTGAAGCCAGGTCGATCCCACCAAATGGGAAATCCGCCTTCGCCCCTATCGGTCCGATCACGTCGCCGTCGGTTTCCGTGATGCTGAAAAGCACCGCGTCAGGGCTCGGATTGGGATTTTCGGGTTCTTCCCATACGGTGAGCTCACTGCCATTGCTTAAGGTCGGCATCCTGTCGTCCTCGCTTTTGCGCCTGGCGCGCTGCGGATGTCCCCCGACTTCCAACCATAACATCGTATGCGAGTCGGATCGGTGACAAACCCAACCGCCTTTCCATGTTGGTTAATTCTGTCTCGGGCGGAGGCAGTCCGATGGCGTTCTGCGCGCTGCGGTGACATTTCGTCGGAAGACGACAACGACTGTATGTTCCTGTAATGTTCTTGATTAACCCAGAAATCTGTGCTTGTCTTGCCTGGTCTCGCTCACGGCCTGATTGCACCGGCTTCGAGCGAGCCAGGTCCGGGGGCGTTGAAAAAGATGGTGGCGCGGGTTCGCACGGTTGCTTTCCAGGGCATCGAGGCCGTGCCGGTCGATGTCCAGGTGATGATCGCGCCGGGCAAGGTCAACATGCATATTGTTGGCCTGGCCGATAAGGCGGTGGCTGAAAGCCGCGAACGGGTGCAGGCGGCACTCCATGCCTCCGGCCTGTCAATGCCGTCGAAGAAGGTGACGGTCAATCTGGCGCCGGCCGACCTGCCCAAGGAAGGCAGCCATTACGACCTCCCCATCGCACTCGGCCTGATGGCCGCACTTGGCGCCATTCCGGGCGACATGCTGGCCGGCTATGTGGTGCTCGGCGAATTGTCGCTCGACGGCACCATCGCCGCTGTGGCCGGCGCGCTGCCGGCGGCGATCGGCGCCAATGCCGAAGGCAAGGGCCTGATCTGCCCGTTCGCCTGCGGGCCGGAAGCGGCCTGGGCCGGCAAGGATTTCGACATATTGGCACCGCGCAGCCTGATTGCGATCGCCAATCATCTTCGCGGCACGCAAGTGCTGTCGCGGCCGGAAGCCGGCATCCACGCCTCGGCGCGCGACCTGCCCGACCTCGCCGACATCAAGGGCCAGGAGAGCGCCAAGCGGGCGCTGGAGGTGGCGGCGGCCGGCGGGCACAATCTCTTAACATTGTGGCTAATTAAACGCCGCGTAATGCTAGCTAGTCCATAGGCCGGTTGATGCCTAGGAAGTCGCCCCTCAGTTCAAATTCATATTGCTGGTCCACCGCATCAAGGCGCCCAAAATTCTCCATGATCTGGAAGAGGGCCTGAAGAGCCATGTGCTCGTCAGGAGCGCCTGATCGATCAGCTTTGAGCCGGTGCAAATCGAGCGACGAGTTCGTGGCCATCGCCGGGATAGGTGAGGCGAACATGGGTCACCGGCTGTTCGGCGCTCCAGGTGCGCCGTTCAATGACCAAGCAGGGTGTCGCTTCGGCAACACCAAGTGCAGCGGCCGCTCGGGAGGTGGCGCCAATTGCCTGGATTCGATGTTCAGCGTCGCTCCAAGGCACGCGATTGACCAGCCACGGCCCCGGCGCGAGTTCCGTAAACGGTTCCTCGACCGCTTCCGGCACAGCCTCAAGATTGATGAGCCTTTCCTCATAGCAGAATGGCTGCATTCCAGCGAAATGCCTGCATGCCAACTCCAGGACCAAAGTTGGCTCAGTGAGACGCAGTCGTTCGACATCGATCCGGCCGGCCCGACGCTTGTCGCGCCTTACGACTTCAAACCAATAGGGCAGGCCGAGGGCCTGCACCTCCGTCATTATGTCGCGGATTTCTAACACGGCCGATTGAGAATGCGGCCGTCGGACGAAACTGCCCGTCTTGCGCCTTCGCTCTATCAACCCTGCCCTTGCGAGCTGCGATAGCGCCTTACTCACGGTCATCCGGGAACAGCTGTAGTAGGCCGTGAGTTCATGTTCGAACGGGATGCGATACCCCGGCGGCCATTCGCCTGACAAAATGCGACCCTCTACATCCGTCATGATGCGTCGATGCAGCGATCTCGTTTCGGATTGTTCCCTCGCGGCGATGTTCATGCCTCTCTAGCCCGAACGTTATGTCAGGACATGGCGTTTGTCCCTGATATACAGCGCGAATCGGCCGGCCACGAACTTACACCAACATCGCGGCGCCACGATCTAGATAGGTGTCCAGGAACAACTCGAGTCGCGGGTGACGCGGTTTGCCGAAGATTTCCTGCGGAGTACCGGTCAACAGAAGCCTGCCTTTATCCAAAAATGCAATTTGTTGACACACGGCCGCCGCGAACCCGATTTCGTGCGATACGACTACCATTGTCATCCCATCGGCAGCCAATGCGCGCATGACATTCAGAACCTCGCCGGTGAGTTCGGGGTCGAGCGATGAAGTCGGCTCATCGAACAGCATAATCTTCGGTTCCAGGGCAAGCGCGCGCGCGATGGCGACGCGCTGCTGTTGCCCTCCCGAAAGCTGCGAAGGGTAGTGGCCGGCACGATCCTCGAGGCCGACTTTCTTCAACTGGAGCATGGCGCGCTCTTCCGCCTCGCGTCTGCCGACACGATGGACAGTCTTCAGCGCCTCACTGACATTTCCGAGCGCGGTCATGTGCGGCCACAGATTGAACTGCTGGAAAACCATGCCGATCTGCGAGCGCACCGAGCGAATGCGGGCGGCAGGCAGACGAACCGGCACCCCTTGCGCGCCTTCGGAAAAACCGAGTGGCTCGCCATTGATAAAAATGAGACCAGCCGTCGCTTCCTCCAGGAAAGCCATGCATCTGAGAAGCGTGCTCTTGCCTGAACCGGAAGGGCCAATGAGGCAGGAGACTTGGCCCTGCGGGATATCGAGATCGATTCCGTGCAGCACCTCCGCCTGTCCGAAACGCTTGATCAGTCCCTTTACGGAAATGGCTGGCGTCGTCATGCGGTTGCGAACCTGTATTTGGAGAGGCGGGTTTCCAAAAAGCGCCCGAGCATCCCGGAAAGCTCCACCAGCCCCCAGTAAAACAGCGCGAGCAGGAAGAGCGATTCAACGAAAGCATACTGCTGAGAACCGATGGCGCTGATCACCAGCGTCAGTTCCGGGACCGTGATGATCGAAAGGACAGCTGTTTCTTTCAACAGGATGATGGCCATGTTCACCGAAGCCGGCAGCACCAGCATCGTCATTTCCGGTATGAAAATGCGACGAATAATCTGATTTCGATTCAAGCCCACACATTCCGCTGCCTCGACATGACCTAACGGGACAGCCTCGAAGCCACCCCGGAAAATCTCGCTGAAATAAGCGGCGCCATAAATCGTGAGGCCAAATAATCCGGCAGGAATGGGCTCAAGCGACAGGCCGACGAACGGCCCTCCGTAGTAGAGCAAAAAGAGCTGGATCAGGAAGGGCGTGCCGCGGATCGTCTCGACATAAAGCCACAATGGATAGCCAAGCCAGCGCCGCCCGTAGCGCCGCCCCACGGCGACAAGAAAACCCAGAACGGCGGAGCCGATCACGCCGGCGACCCACATCAAAAGGGTTACTCCAAACGCGCCCAGGATTTCGGGAAGGCTGCGTATGATGAGGTTTGTGTCGAAATTCATGGTCGCCCCCAGCGGAAGGAGCGTTCGAAAAGGGACCCGCCATAGGCAATCAGCCAGTTGATGATGAGGTAGAGCAGGCCGGCTGCGGCAAACAACTCGATCGGTCGGTAGGTGCTTGCGGCAAGATCCTGCGCCATGCGCGTCAGTTCGACAATGCCAACGACCGAAACCAAAGACGAGGCCTTCAGGATCATGATCGCTTCATTCACCAGTGACGGAAAGGCTAGACGAAAGGCGATCGGCGCCCTGATGCGCCAGAATTGCTGCATGGGGCTTAGTCCGGCCATATCAGCTGCTTCGAGCAAGCCGCGCGGCACGCTCTGAAACCCTCCGCGCAGGTTCTCGGCCTGGTAGGCGGCCGTGCAAAGCGTCAGGCCAGTGATCGCGGCGACGATACTGGGCACATTGAGGCCGAGCGCCGGCAAAAGATTGTAAATCAGCAGGAGCTGGACCAGCAGCGGCGCGCCACGGAAAAAACTGACGAAGGTGCGGCCTGGAATGGACAGGGCCGGGCTTGGAGAAAGCGTTACAGCGGATACGATCATACCAATGGCGAGGCCCAGGGAGATCGAAATAACGCTGATGAGGATCGTAGAGAACGATGCCTGGATCAGCAGTTCGAATAGTTTCCAAGACATGGAGCGGCTTACCCCCGGGGCTTGCTTTTGTGATCGCGCTCAGGAACTCGAACCGCGCGTTGCTCCAGAGCCGCGCGCGGTCGTTCCGTCAGCCGGTCAGAGAGCGGGATCGGCCACCAGGTCAGGGGTATCGAACGCGGCGCCAAACCACTTCTCCTGGATCTTGGCAAGACGGCCATCACCCTTGATCTTGAGCATGGCCGCTTGGACTGCGTCCATCAGACTCTTGTAGTCCTCATCCTTGCGGCCGGGATAGCCGAAATAGGCTTTCGTGCCGAAGGGAGGCTGGACTACCTCGAATGTGTCCGGGCGCTGTTGCGCGACGAAGGCAATGTTGGGCAACGAGTTGCCGACTGCCACGATCCTGCCGGCCGCCAAATCCGCGTAGGCCTCGTTGTTGCCGGGATATTCGCGCACGTCCGCCTTTCCAGGAAGGGTGTCGGCAAAAGCCTTGAGCTGTGCGAGCTGGGCCGATGCCTTGCCGCCGCCGACCGCCTTGCCGGCGATGTCTTCCGGCTTGGTGATCGTTTCGTCGCCCTTGCGCTTCAGGAGCGCGACCGTCGCTTCGGCGATGGGCGGCGTGAAACGATAGCGCGCCATGCGCTCCTTGGTTATGGTCGCGGGGCCGCCGACAATATCGAACTTGCCGGCCTCGAGACCTGGCAGCACTCCTTCCCAAGGCAAAAGCACCCACTCGATCTTCACGCCGAGTTCCTTGCCGATTTCGTTGTAGAGATCCACGTTGAGGCCGGCATGCGTCCCGGCATCAATGAAATCAAACGGCGCGAAGGCCGTCTCTGTTCCAACCCTGAGCGAGCCGGATTCCTTGACGCGGGCAAGTGCGTCTTGCGCATAGGCGCCTGCCGTCGCGCCGACGAGGAACGCTGCACCTATCAGCGCCTTGAGGAAAAACCTCTTCTGCATTGAAAACTCCCATTTCGGTTCCTGCCCGGTCGATCGGGCGCTTTTGCTGAGAATACCGCCTCCTCTTACGGAAGGTCGATATGACTATACATATAGGCAGCGTTGAGAAAGAGAGTCAACGCGCCACAAAAGGGGCGCGGGGTCACTCGTCACTGTGCATCGCAGGCAAGCAATGCGTGCGCGGGTGCATCTGCAATATGTGCTCTGGAGCCTACCAAGCGGCGGGCAGTTCCATCATCGTTTCTGAATTGTCGAGCAATGGCGTCACGGTTTCGCAAAGATCGCGGTAGCGCTAGCTTTTCCTTGGCAGGTCCTTGCCTTTGCCTTCGATATGTCTATACATATGGCGCAACGCCCGGCTTGCGACGCTGTCGGTTTATATCCGTCCGCCATTTGCCGTGGCATCGGCCCATGAGATGGACCGCGCCTTTCAATACTGGAACGAACGAACAGCAGGCACGGAAATGGCAATGAGCGGGAACCGCCCTCTGGCCGGGATGCGTGTGCTAGACTTCACCCGCGTCCTCGCTGGTCCCTACTGCACCGCACTACTGGCCGACCTCGGCGCCGACGTTATCAAGGTGGAGCCGCCTGCAGGCGACGATTATCGCCACGTTGGCCCCTTCATTGAAGGCGAGAGCGCGCTGTTTCTCGCCATCAACCGTGGCAAGCGCAGCATCGCGCTGGATTTGGCCCAGCCGGCCGATCTCGCCATCGCACAGGCTTTGGCGGCGAAGTCGGACGTGGTGGTGGAGAATTTCCGCCCCGGCGTCGCCGACAAACTTGGCATCGGCTGGAAAAAACTGTCGGAAATCAATCCGAAGCTCGTCTATGCCTCGATCTCCGGTTTCGGACAGGAAGGCGCGCTCGCGGTGCGGCCGGCCTATGACATTGTCCTGCAAGCGATGAGCGGGATCATGTCGGTGACCGGATCGCCGGACGGGCCGCCGACACTGGTCGGCGAATCCATCGCAGACGTGATCGCAGGCCTCTTCGGCTCGTGGTCGATTCTCGCCGCGCTGGTCGAGCGACAGCGCACCGGCACTGGCCGGCATATCGACCTCGCCATGTTCGACGCGATGATCGCAATCCAGCCGCTTGTCGTGGCGCGTTATCTCGCATCTGGTAATGCACCGCATCGCGTCGGCAATCGACACGCGCTTTCGGCGCCCTTCGGTGCGTTCCAGGCGCGCGACGGCATGTTCGTGCTGGCCGTGCTCAACAACAAGCTGTTCGGCATTTTGGCTGAGCATATTGGACGCCCGGACCTGACCGGTGACGAACGTTTCCGCAGCGACTCGGACCGGCTGGCCAACGAGCCGGCGTTGCGGGCCGCCATCGAAGGCTGGTCGTCCGCACTCACCGTCTCGGAGGCGGTCACAGCACTGGTTGCCGCCGGCGTGCCCGCCGCCGAGATCCAGGACATGGCCGACGCGCTGACTTCACCGCATGCTCAAATGCGTGGACTGTTGCAGGATACAAGGCATCCGCTGCTCGGGGTCATGCGGGTACCCGAACAGCCGGCCCGTTTCAGTGGCGTTCCGCGCGGCGGCATAGCGCCGGCGCCGGGGCTCAACGCGGATCGCCTGGATATCCTCGCCGAACTCGGCAGGGAGAATTGATCATGGCAAGCCACAATGACGACGATCTAGCTTTGATCGAAGCAATCCGGCGCTATTGCACCGAGATACTGGCGCCGGCGGCAGCCGAAATCGACGAAACCGGACGTTCCGCGACATGCCACCTCGACAGCCTCGCCGAGATGGGACTGATGGGCCTGAACATCCCTGAAGCCTATGGCGGTCTCGGCCTGCGCCCGACCGCGCTGTTTGACGCCGTGGCGCTGATTGCCGGCGCTTGTGGCTCCACCGCCTCGATGATCACGGCCCACTGGCTGGCCACGGATTCGATCCTCTATGGCGGCGACGAAGCCCAACGCCATCGCCACCTGACCGGCGCATCCGGCAAATGCCTCGGCGCCTTCGCCCTAACCGAGCCCGGCGCAGGGTCCAATCCTGCCGACATGACCACTCGAGCCGTGCGTGAGGGCGACGGCTATCGCATTACCGGGACCAAACACTTCATCTCCAATGCCGGCGAGGCCGACTTCATCGTCGTCTATGCCAAGTCCGATCCGACGGCGGGTGCGCGCGGCATCTCTGCGTTCGTGGTCGACCGGAAGGCAGGGGGTGTCAGAACTGCTTCGCCTGAGCGCACGATGGGCCTGCGCGGCGGCCATGTGTTCGAGGTTTCGCTCGACTGTTTTGTTCCGGTAGAAAACCGTCTCGGGCAGGAGGGCTCGGGGTTCCGCACGGCCCTGCAAGTTCTCGACGGCGGCCGCGTCGAGATTGCGGCATGCGCCGTCGGCATCGCACAAGCAGCATTTGGCGCCTCGGTCGAATGGGCCAAGCAACGCAAGGTTGGCGGAACAGCGATCGCCGATTTCCAGGGCCTGCAATGGATGTTCGCCGACATGGCGACCGACATCGAGGCCTCGCGCCTTCTCGGCATGGCCGCCGCACGCAAGCGCGAGGCGGGCGAGCGCTATTCGCGCGAGGCTTCGATGGCCAAGCTTTTCGCTTCGGAAATGGTCTGCCGCGTCACCGACAAGGCGATCCAGATCCATGGCGGTTATGGCTATACCCGCGACCTGCCGCTCGAACGCTACGCTCGCGATGCTCGCATCTTCCGCATCTATGAAGGTTCCTCCGAAATCCAGCGCAACATCATCGCCCGCTTCGTGCTGGGCTGAGCGCGGTCGCCGAAGCGGACGGCCGCCGCCAACTATTGGGGAGGCGGCGCCGACAAGATGTGTTGCCGCTTCGAAATGGCCAGAACCCAGGCGCGGAACTCCGCGCCATGCGGCTTTTCCAGAGCTGCCCGGTTCCAGGCCAGGAAATATGGTTCCGGCATCCTGATCCTTGTGTCGAACGGCACGACGAGCCGTCCCGAGGCAAGCTCATCGGCGACCATTCCCAATTGCGCCAGGACGAAACCGTGCCCGTTGACCGCGGCGTCGATGGCTGCGCTCGACAGCGAGAAGACGACTTCGCCCATTCCACCTTTGTACGTCGCGCCGATTCTGGCCGCCCATTCCGCCCAGCCTGGCGGCGAGCGATGGACCCTGTCCCATTCGATGCCGAGTAGCGGCAGGTCGAACACGTCAGCTGGGGAGGAAAGCGGATGTCTTGCCAGAAGGGTAGGGGCGCATGCGGGCACCACCCAGTCGGTGAACATCTCGGAATAATGTTCGAAATCCCGGCGCTTTTCTCCATATGAGATACGGAAATCCGTCTGGTCGTCTTGCAAGCGCGGCTCGGTCTCGGTGCCGACAAGACGGATACTGGCCCCCGAATGCGCTATCTGCCAGTCCAGCAGCTGCGGACCGATCCACTTGATGGCAAGCGAGGGCAGGCAACTGACCACCAGACCGCTCTTCATGCGCGCCTTGGCAAGGGCGTTTTGCGCGTTCCTCAACTCCTCGAAGGCAACGGCGATCCCGCTGTAATAGAGGCGCCCCCAGGTTGTAAGTTCCACATTTCGACCTTTGCGCTCCAGAAGACGGGCGCCCAATGCTTCCTCCGCCTTGCGCAGTTGCTGGCTCACGGCTCCCGGAGAGACGCCGAGTTCGTTGGCCGCCTCGTTTACGCTGCCAAGCCTTCCGACAGCCTCTAAGGCCTGGATTGCGCGCAATGGCGGCAATTTGCTCACCCACACCTCCAAATTCTTTCAAGCGGCCATTTTAGCTTTTCTAAACTATTTCGCAATTCGAATCGTTTTCCCAGACCTATCGTTTGCTGTAATTTCGACGAAACTGGCCGAATGGAGGAAGCAGATGTTTCTGAGAAACGCTTGGTACGTCGCGGCATGGGACCATGAGGTTGGACGCGAGCTGATCCCGGTGAAAATCCTTGGCGAGGGTATTGTCCTATACCGCAAGCGCGACGGGTCGTTGGCGGCGCTCGAGGACGCTTGTCCTCATCGAAAGCTGCCTCTCTCGATGGGCCGCATCAAGGGCGACGACATTGAATGCGGCTATCATGGCCTGACGTTCGACTGCACCGGGACGTGTACGCGCGTTCCGGGAGCGGAGAAGATCCCGCACGTGGCGCGCGTCCAATCCTATCCGCTTGAAGTCCGCTATGGGCTAATCTGGATCTGGATGGGAGAGGTGGAAAAGGCCGATCCTTCGACGATTTTCCAGGTCGACCATTGGGGCGATCCGGCCTGGGGTGTCAACCAGGGCGAGTCGATGACGCTCGACTGCAACTATCTCTACATGACAGACAATCTTCTTGATCCATCGCATGTCTCGTGGGTGCATCAATCCTCGTTCGGCGGCGTGCAGGCGATCGAGGGCGTTCCGCTGGAGACGACGGTTGGCGAGAACGGAGTCACTGTCTGGCGCTGGATGCTGGACGTCGAACCGGCGCCCTTTTACGCGCCTTTCCTTAAATTCGCCGGCAAGTGCGACCGAAAGCAGCATTACGAGGTCCGCTATCCCAGCAACGCGATCATCAAGGCCATTTTCTTACCTGCCGGCACGGGTGGCGAGGGCAAGCCATATCACGAGGACGTGTTCCTCATGGACAGCTACAATTTCATGACACCGGTCGATGAAAACCAGACCAAATATTACTGGTTCCAGATGCGCAATTTTGCGCCCGATGACGAAGAGGTTTCGCGCCAGTTCGCAACCTCCGTTCGCGGCGCTTTCGAAGAGGACCGCGCCGTTCTCACTGCCGTGCACAAGGGCATGGCAAACAAGCGCACGCCGAATCTCGACCTCAAGATCGATGTCGGACCGTTGCGCTTCCGTCGCAACCTCGCCAAGCTGGTCGCCGGCGAAGATCAGCAATTGGCAGCTGCGGAATGAATGCACTCGTTGCATCGGATATCGTGGTCAGAAGTGGATTTCGTGACTTGAAAGTGGTCGCGAAGGTGCGCGAAAGCAGCAGCATCACGTCCTTTCACCTGGAGCCGGTGGACCCGGATGGGTGGCGCGCCTTCCAACCCGGGCAGTTCTTGGTGTTCCGCATCCCGGTCGCCGGCGAGCAGAAGTTTGTGTTGCGCAACTACAGCGTCTCCTGTTCGCCCACCCGCAAGGGCAGCTACCGCATCACGGTTAAGCGGGAAGCGGCGCTCGAACCCGGCCTTCCGGACGGGCTGAGCTCCTGCTATTTGCATGACAGCGTTGAAGTCGGCGACCTGCTGGCCGCCGCGGGTCCACGCGGCGATTTCATCCTCGACCGATCTAGCACGCGGCCGGTCGTGCTGCTCAGCGGCGGCGTCGGGCTGACGCCGATGGTATCGATGCTGCATGAGCTTGCCGCCGGAACCGAGCGCCGGGTGTTCTTCATCCACGCCTGTGACAATGGCGACGTGCATGCGCTGCGTGATGAGGTCAACGGGCTGAAGGCCTTGCGGACCGGCGTCGATGCGCATTTCTGCTACCGCTTTCCGACGGAGCGCGACATAGCTGCTGGAAACCACCATAGCGAGGGCATCATTTCGCGGGAGTTGCTACAAAGCCTGCTGCCACTCGACGATTACGACGTCTATCTTTGCGGGCCGCCGCCCTTTATGCAGGCCGTTTACCGGACCATGCGCGATCTCGGCGTGCCCAAGCATCGCATTGCCTATGAATTTTTTGGACCGGCGACTGTGCTTGAGCCGGTGGCCCCTAGTGCTCCCACCCGGCGCGCGCCCACCGAAGTCCCGGGCGAGGCCGTGACGGTGGAATTCCGCAAGTCTGGCCTGAAAGCGGTGTGGGACGGCAAGGCGGAATCGCTTCTCGCTTTCGCCGAGGAGCAAGGCCTATCGCCTGATTTCAGCTGCCGGGCCGGCATCTGCAGCACCTGCAAGTCTGGTCTCATCGCGGGCGAGGTCACCTATTTCGAGGAGCCGCTCGACGAGCCCGGAGAAGGCGACGTTCTGCTGTGCTGTTCGAAGCCTCTAGGATCGGTCGTGCTCGACATCTGACGGCCGGTGGGTCCGCGATCAGTCCCATTGAACTCCCGAAGACGGAACGGCAGCGTGGAACAATCGATCGAAACAGTCTTGAAAGCCAGCCTGTCCTTCAACCCGTACATCGCCGCCTTGCCGCCCTACAATGCGGGCATGAATGTCGCGGTGGCACGCTCGCTCAGCGGACGCGACGACATAGCGCGCCTCGCCAGCAACGAGAATCCGGACGGTTGCTCGCCCGCCGTGATCGCCGCGCTCGCCTCGCCGTCATTTGAGCCTTGGCGTTACGCCGATGCGGCCTGTGCGGCGCTGCGTTCCGCGCTTGGCGAAAAGCTCCGGGTCGCTCCGGACCGGATAGTCGTCGGCAATGGGTCGGAGGAGATGATCGCCGCGATCTCACGTGCCATGCTTGTCCCCAATGCATCCGTCGTCACGGTGGTCCCGAGCTTTGGCCTGCACGAGATCGAGCCATTGGCGGCGGGAGCGATGGTCGTCAAGGTTCCGATGACGGCCGTTCTCGATTTCGATTTCACAGGGTTAGAGCGGGCAATCGCGGCCGAGCCACGCGTCGTTTTCCTGTCGTCGCCATGGAACCCGGTTGGTCCAGCGCTAGACCGGCCGGCATTGAAACGGCTGCTCAATGCGGTGCGCCCCGGCACACTTTTCGTTCTCGACGAGGCCTATTTCGAGTTCGCCGATCCAGAGGGTCCAGATGGGATTGAGGTTTTGCGCGAAAGCGACGTTGCCTACGTCGTGCTGCGCACATTCTCCAAGGCCTATGGGCTGGCCGGGTTGCGCGTCGGCTACGCCCTCTGCTCGAACGCCGAACTGGCAAGGGTGATTGCAGCCGCGAAGACACCTTTCAACGTCAACGCCGCCGCGCAGATCGCGGCCATCGCGGCGCTCGGTGACGAGGCCTGGATGAAGGCATCGGTCGCCGGCATTCGCACGGAACGCGCGCGCGTCGCCGCTACGCTCGACCGGTTGGGACTTCGCGCGGCGCCGTCGCAGACGAATTTCCTGTTCTTCGACTGCGGCCGCGATAGCGCAGAGCTTGCCGCCGCCCTCCTTCGGGATGGCATCATCGTCAAGGCTTGGCGCGAAAAAGGATATGAGCGTTATTTGCGCGTAACCATCGGCACTCCGGCCGAAAATGATCGGCTAATTCACGCGCTTGAATCATCGGTCCAGCGATGAGCGATGGTCCGACATCACGACCCGGCAACCGCCCCCTCCACGTAGGCTCAGTCTCCAATGCAGTGGTGTCGGAGGCGGTACTTGAAGAGATTCGCGCGATCGTCGGCGCGGCGAACGTTCGCACGGGCGGGGCCGTGGCGGCGATCGATCCTGGCTGGAACCAATTCAATTTCGGCGCTGGCATCGTGGTTGCGCCGGGATCGACGGCCGAGGTCGCGTTGGTCGTCGGCATCTGCAGTCGGCATGCGGTCCCCATTGTGCCGCAGGGTGGGCGAACCGGCCTCGTCGGGGGCAGCGTGTCGAAGATCGGCGAGGTCGTTCTTTCGCTTGGTCGCATGAACCGCATCGAGCGGCTCGATCCCGTCGAGCGGGTGGCGGTCGTCGAAGCCGGCGTCACCCTCGCAGCGCTGCAGGCCGCGGCGCTGGACGAAGGCCTCGAACCGGGCATCGATCTGGCCGCGCGCGGCTCCGCCACGATTGGCGGCATGGTGTCGACCAATGCTGGCGGAGTCATGGCCTTCCGCAACGGCGTTATGCGTCACCGGGTGCTCGGCCTTGAGGCGGTGCTGGCCGACGGATCGGTCTTTTCGGACCTGACGCGCGTGGTGAAGAATTCGGCCGGCTACGACCTCAAGCATCTTTTCATCGGTGCGGAGGGAACACTCGGCATCATAACCCGCATCGTATTGAAGCTCGATCCGATGCCGCGGGCCACCGCGACGGCGATGTTCGGACTGCCAACGGTCGGAGCGGCGCTTGAGACGATTCGTCTGGCGCTTAATTCAGAGGCGGGCCATCTGAGGGCCGCCGAGGCGCTCTGGCGGTCTTACATCAAGCTGACGGCCTCTGCGCATGGCTGGTCGGAACCCGGCTTTGATCTCGACCAGCCGATCTGCCTTCTGCTGTCGCTCGGCGGTGGGCGGGAGGAAGCGCTGTGCGATGAGTTCGAGCGAATATTCGCCCAAGTTCTGGAGTGTTTCCCAGAATCGACGGGCATTGTCGCCGGTTCGAGGCGGCAGGAAAATGACCTGTGGCGGCTGCGCGAGGACACAGATATCCTCTATCGCACTCATCCTGCGGCTCCATCCTACGATGTATCCGTGCCTCTGTCTGAAATCGACGACTATGTCAGTAGGGTCCTGGCCGGCTTTTGCGCGATCGAACCCGATCTATCCCCCTATCTTTTCGGTCATTTGGCGGACGGAAATCTCCATATCGTGCTCAACCGGCAAGGGCCGCTAGCCGAGAGCACGGCAGCAGCGGTCGAGAGTGTCCTATACGAGGATATTCGCGCTATCGGCGGCTCGTTCTCGGCCGAACATGGGGTCGGTTCGAAGCGTATCCATTCGCTGCTGGCGACCGCAGACCCGACGAAGCTGAGCGCGATGGAATGTGTGAAACGCGCACTCGATGGCCAACATATGATGAACCCCGGCAAGGTGCTGCGACCGCCACTGTAGTTCGCCGTGGTGCAAATCGACATTACTAGAGGCGCGGCTCGACCCCGCGCAAATCGCCTCGACCCAGACGTGTCGGACAGGGTTCACTTTGGCTCGCCGCCAGTTCGCGCCGGCGGCTCTGCGATGCTAACATTGTGGCTAATCAAACGGCGCGGCGAGATCGCGACCCAAAAAGTCCGCTAAGCGCCATTTGCAGGCTCGTTTCCCAACTCGGCCAGGATAAGGTCTTCAACGCGCCGAACCAGAGCGCCAGCCTGGTCGCCCTGGCTCAGGAGGTAAAGGGGAACCGCATCAAGCTCCGGCAAGTGGGCATTGCCGATCAGTTCGACCAACCCTGTCGGCGCAGTCCCTACCGCCATCGATGTGACCGCAACACCCGCCTGCACTGCAGCGAGAATCCCGGCCTGGCTACTGCTCTGCACCGCGACCCGCCAAGTGCGTTGCGATGCCTCCAGCGCCGAGATCATCGTGCGGCGGAAGACGCAGCCCTCCGGATAGACAGCGAGGGGAATTGTGCCATTGGCTTCCGACTGGAAATCCGCACTGAAAACCCAATTCAATCGGGTCATGATCGGTTGTCGGGCGGATGTCGGTCTCGCCGCCAAAGTCACCAGCGCTATGTCGATCTCCTGTCGTTGCAAAGCGGCCGCCAGTTTCGCACTCAGATCGCAAACGATTTCGAACTCGGTCTCGGCCATTCGATCACGCATATTCACGATCACCCGCGACAGGAAGCTGAACGCGTAGTCGTCGGGCATGCCGATGCGGACCTTGGTGCGCGGCCTCTGGCTTCGTGTGGTCGATATCATTTCGTCATAGGCGGCCAGCACGCCCAAAGCCTTGGCATAGAGCTCGCTGCCCTTCGATGTCGGCTCGATCCGGTGGTGGTGCCTGATGAACAGCGGCCCACCAACCTCGGTTTCCAATATCTTCAGCCGCATGCTCATGGCGGCCTGTGTGCACGCGAGCTTCTCAGCCGCACGCGATAATGAGCCGCGTTCGTATATGGCGACGAAACTTCTAAGCAGGCGAACTTCGATATCCATTGCAGGATAACCATGCCTTATCCCGGGGATAAGGACAATTTGCTTGTCAAACGTAAGCCGCCTTGTGAGCATTGGCGCGGTCAAGGGAGACAATTGCATCATGATCGTTGGTTTTATCGGCCTTGGGACGATGGGGCGAAATGCGGCGCTGAATGTGCGCCGAGCCGGGTTTGACATGGTCGTCCATGACATTCGCCCGCAGTCGATGGACGCGCTTGCCGCCGTCGGCGCAAGTCGGGCTGCGAGCCCGGCCGAGGTACTCGACCGCAGCGATGTCGTGGTGACAATGGTGTTTGGCCCGAAAGAAATCGAGCAGGTGGTCAGAGGCGAAAACGGGTTTTTGACAACCTCTTGTGCAGGCAAATACTGGATCGATATGACAACCAGCAGCCCGAAGCTGATGCGTGCCTTGGCGGGCGAATTCCAGGCGAAAGGGGGTGGGCCTGTCGATGCGCCCGTTACCGGATCGGTGGATGCCGCGATCCGGGGCGACATGCCAATGTTCGTCGGCGGCACGGATGGCGATGTCGAGGCGGTGCGCCTCGTGATCGAAGCCATGGGCGAACTTCGGCGCGTCGGCCGCTATGGTAATGGCTACGTCGCCAAGCTCGTCAACAACCAGCTTTGGAAAATCCATGCCGCTGCCATCGGCGAGGCGATGGTGACAGCCAAACTCGCCGGGCTGGAGCCGGCTATCTGGTGGAGGGTCATGAAAGGCGGGGCAGCGGATAGTTTCGTGCTCCAGCACGACGTTCCATCCATCTTCGCTGGCCACTACGATCCATCGTTTCCGATCGCGCTCTGCCTGAAGGACCTCGGTCTGATCGAAGAGCTGATGGCGGAGACTGGCACACGAAACGAGCTTACCCGCGCCACCCATGATCGTTTCAAATTGGCGGGCGAACGCTACGGCACCAGCGCTGGCGAAATGACGGTCTGCAAGGTCATTGAGGATGATGCCAACGTGGCTCTGAGGGTTGCAGGCGACTGGGTTGCTCCTTGGGATGTAGTCCACCCAGAGGGCCGGGTGGGCCGCTCGTGCTGACATTGTGGCTAATTAAACGGCGTGCCGCCATCGCGATGAAAACTGGCGATACACGCCAAGCGGCTTCTGATCCGGAATGACGTCAATTGGGCCGTTAGCAGTCGGTCGGCTTCCGAGGCTCGGATTTTTGGAAGCGGACCTTGAGCCAGTTGCGGGCGTCGACGTGATCTGACCTGAAGCGGGCTTTCGGAATGACCGCATCGAACGGCCGAACGCCCGTCAGAGCGGTCATTTCTTGGGGCAGCACGTCGGCTGCGTTTCCATGAACCAAGACCGACTTGATCTCAGCCGAGATCGCTCCGAGCAGAAGTTCCCCTTGTCTCTGTCTTCCTGCTATCGTGGAGATGAGGGACGGCTCTATGAGCGAGAATCGCAAGCTGGCCGCAATTCTGGCCGCGGACGTAGTCGGATACAGCCGGCTCGCCAGCGAGGACGAAGATCGCACCCTGGCAAGGTTGCGGGCACTGCGCAGCGACCTGATCGATCCAACCATCGCCGTGCACAACGGCCGTGTCATCAAGCGCACCGGAGACGGAGCGCTGGTCGAATTCCGCAGCGTTGTCGATGCCGTGCGCTGCGCCATCGAGGTGCAGAACGGCATGGTCGAGCGCAATGCCGGCGTTCAGCAGGATCGGCGCATCGAGTTCCGGATCGGCATCCATCTGGGGGACGTAGTAGAGGAAAGCGATGGCGACCTGATGGGCGACGGCGTCAACATCGCCTCGCGTCTCGAGAGTATCGCGGCCCCCGGCGCCATTTGCCTGTCCGAGGACGCCTATCGCCAGGTCAGGGCGAGGCTCGATCTCTCCGTCAGCGATCTCGGCAACACGCAGCTCAAGAACATCGCCGAGCCGATCCGAATCTATTCGCTCCAGGTCGGCGCCGCCGCGCAGGCAAAGCCAGCAGTGACCGCCGGCGCCGTTGCTCGTGCGCCGGCCGCATTGCCGCCGGAGCTCTCGATTGCCGTGCTGCCCTTCGCCAACATGAGCGGCGATGCCGAGCAGGAGTACTTCGCCGACGGCATCTCCGAAGATATCATCACCGCTCTGTCGAAGCTGGCGCAGCTGTTTGTCATCGCTCGCAACTCGTCGTTTACCTTCAAGGGCCGGAACGTGAACGTGCAGGAGGTGGGCCATAGCCTCAACGTGCGCTACGTGCTGGAAGGAAGCGTCCGCAAATCAGGGAACAAGGTGAGGATCACCGCGCAGCTCATCGATGCGACCACTGGCGGGCATCAGTGGGCGGAGCGTTTCGATCGCGACCTGACCGATATCTTCGCGGTGCAGGATGACGTCACGCAGCAGATCGTCGGCGCTCTGGAACTCAAGCTGACGGCCGGGGACCAGCAGCGGCTCGCGACCGAGCAGACCCAAAATCTGGAAGCCTATGACTGCTTCCTGCGGGGCCGTGAACAGATGTGGCGGTTGACGAGAGAGCAGAACATTCAGGGCCGACAATTGTTGCAACGCGCCATCGATCTGGACCCGAAATTCGCCCCGGCCCACGCGTTCCTCGCCGTCACGCACGGGCTGGCGTACGTCAACCAGTGGAGCCAAGCACCGTCGAAATCGCTGGAACAGGCGATCGAGGCCGCGACGCGGGCGGTCGCGCTCGACGATCGATATCCGTACGCACATTGGGCGCTGGGCATCGTCAACGTGTACCTGCGACAGTTTGACGTGGCCATCCGCGAGGCTGAACGCGTGATCGCGCTTGCTCCCAATCTTGTCGAGGGCCACGAGAGTCTCGGCAACGCGCTGCACTATGCGGGCAGGTCCGACGAGGCCCTCGTCTGTTTCGAGCGGGCAATGGCCCTGAACCCATATTATCCGGACATTTTTCTGCACTTCCACGCGCAGGCGATGTTCCAGGTGGGCAGGTACGAGGAGGCCGTTGTCACCCTGACGCGACGGCTTGTCCGCAATCCAGCCACCGACATCTCACGTGTGTTGCTGGCGGCGAGCTATGGTCACTTGGGCCGCTTCGCGGAGGCGCGCGGGGAGTGGGAGGAAGTGTTCCGGATCAATCCCGATTATTCCCTGGAGCACAGGCGCAAAGTCCTGCCCTACAAGAACCCTGCCGATTTCGAGCGCATTGTGGACGGCCTGCGCAAAGCTGGCCTCACCGAGTGATGCATTCCATCGCCGGCAATCGTCCACAGCTTCCGTGCAGCTCCACAAAAGCACGCCGCCTGGTCTCTGGTTCGCCTCAGATTGTGCGAGACGTGCTCATGGCGCATTCGTGCAGGCAGCCGCTAGCGGGCAAAGGACAGTTCCTCGACGCATAGCGATCATTGATCCGGCTCCAGACGAACGTCCGGAGATTGCGCAACTGCGACCTCCCTGGTGGTCGACGGGAATGTCTGCGTTCAGGCGGCGGCAGAGCTCGCCTCAACGACCGACATGAGGCGCAAAGCTGCCGTTCCTCCGCGCGCGAAACTGAACGGATCCGCGTCAAAAGGCGACCCATTGCCGGCGGACGATCCATGTTGATGGTCGGACCGCCAGGTTCGGGCAAATCGATGCTGGCGCAAAGGCTGCCGTCGATCCTGCCGCCGCTGGCGCCCAAGGAATTGCTCGAAGTCTCGATGATCGCCTCGGTGGCCGGCGAGCTCGGCGAAGGCAAGCTGACCGACCGGCGGCCGTTCCGCGCCCCGCACCATTCGGCCTCGATGGCGGCGATGGTGGGCGGCGGCCTGAGGGCGCGGCCCGGTGAGGTGTCGCTTGCCCATCACGGCGTGCTGTTCCTCGACGAGTTTCCCGAATTCACGCCGCAGACTCTCGACGCGCTGCGCCAGCCGCTGGAGACCGGCGACTGCATGATCGCGCGCGCCAACCACCGCGTTACCTATCCGGCGCGCATCCAGCTGGTCGCGGCGATGAACCCGTGCCGCTGCGGCATGGCCGGCGAGCCCGGCTATCGCTGCCTGCGCGGCGAGCGCTGCCGCACCGACTACCAGGCGCGGATATCAGGCCCGCTGCTCGACCGCATCGATCTCCGCATCGAGGTGCCGGCGGTTTCGGCCGGCGATTTGATCCGGCCCGACAAGGCGGAGAAGAGTGCGGCTGTGGCACTGCGCGTGGCGCGCGCCCGCACCATCCAGCGCGAGCGCTTCGAGCGGCTACGCGTCACCAGCGCCACCACGAACGCGCATTGCTCGCCATCGATCATCGAGGAGATCGCCGTGCCGGATGCTGCCGGCCTGACGCTACTCAAGGACGCCAGCGAAAAACTCGGCTTTTCCGCGCGCGCCTACCACCGCGTGCTGAAAGTGGCGCGGACACTGGCCGACCTCGACGCCAGCGAGACGGTCGGCCGCATCCATCTGGCCGAGGCGATTTCCTACCGCATGATGTCGGAGCGGATGGCGCAAGCGGCGTAAGGCGGCTCAGCGAAACTGCGCGGCGGCCTGAACTGATCGAACAGCTGCTGCCTGAACAGCGGACGGCGGATCGATCGGCCCGCCGCCTTTGTTTTGCTCTCAGCCCCGCGCCTTCAGCTCCAGCCGCCGCGCGTGCAGCACCGGCTCGGTGTAGCCGTTGGGCTGGACACTGCCCTTGAAGACCAGGTCGCAGGCGGCCTGGAAGGCGATGGAGTTGTCGAAGTCGGGCGCCATCGGCTGGTAGAGCGGATCGCCGACATTCTGCCGGTCGACGATGGCCGCCATGCGCTGCAGGGCATCCATGACCTGGATCTTCGAGCAGACATCGTGGCGCAGCCAGTTGGCCATGTGCTGCGAGGAGATGCGCAGCGTGGCGCGATCCTCCATCAGTCCGACGTCGTTGATATCTGGCACTTTCGAGCAGCCGACGCCCTGGTCGACCCAGCGCACGACATAACCCAGAATGCCCTGCGCGTTGTTGTCGAGCTCGCGCTGGATCTCGTCCGGCGTCCAGTTCGGACGCACCGCCACCGGCACCGATAATATGTCGTCGAGCTTCGCCTTGGGTCGGCTCTTCAGCTCCGCCTGGACGGCGTGCACGTCGACCTTGTGGTAGTGGGTGGCGTGCAGCGTCGCCGCCGCCGGCGACGGCACCCAGGCGGTGTTGGCGCCGGCCTTCGGGTGGGCGATCTTCTCGACCAGCATCGCCGCCATCAGGTCCGGCATCGCCCACATGCCCTTGCCGATCTGGGCGTGGCCGGCCAGGCCGCATTCCAGCCCGGTGTCGACGTTCCAGGCCTCATAGGCGGAGATCCAGGCGGCCTGTTTCATGTCGCCCTTGCGGATCATCGGGCCGGCTTCCATCGAAGTGTGGATCTCGTCGCCGGTGCGGTCGAGGAAGCCGGTGTTGATGAACACCACGCGCTCTTTTGCCGTGCGGATCGCCTCCTTGAGGTTGACGGTGGTGCGCCGCTCCTCGTCCATGATGCCCATCTTGATGGTGTTCCTGGCCATGCCGAGCAACGCTTCGACGCGATCGAAAATCTCGACGGCGAAGGCGACCTCCTCCGGCCCGTGCATCTTGGGCTTCACGACATACATCGAGCCGGCGCGGGAATTCATCCGCCGTCCGTTCGGCCCGACATCGTGCAGCGCAATCAGCGCCGTCAGCGCCGCGTCCATGATGCCCTCCGGCGCCTCGTTGCCGTCGCGGTCGAGAATTGCCGGATTGGTCATCAGGTGGCCGACATTGCGCACCAGCATCAGCGAACGGCCGGGCAGCGCAAGCTGGCCACCATTCGGCGATGTGTAGCCGCGATCCGGATTGAGCTTGCGGACAAAACTCTTGCCGCCCTTGCTGATCTCTTCGGCGAGGTCGCCCTTCATCAGGCCGAGCCAGTTGCGGTAGACGACGACCTTGTCCTCCGCATCCACCGCCGCGACCGAATCCTCGCAATCCTGGATGGTGGTCAGCGCCGATTCCAGGATGATGTCGGCGATCCCCGCCGGGTCGGTGCGGCCGATCTGGTTGGCGCGGTCGATGGCGATCTCGATGTGCAGGCCATTCTTGACCAGCAGCACGGCCTCGGGGGTGGCGGCATCGCCGCGATAGCCGGCAAACTGTTTCGGATCGGCCAGCGTGGTGCCGCCGGCGCCGGCGCTGAGCTTCAGCGCGCCATTCGCCACCGACAGGCCGTTGACCCCGGCCCATTTGCCGGAGGTGAGTGGCACCGACTGGTCGAGGAAGTCCTTGGCCCAGGCAACCACCTTGGCGCCGCGCACGGGGTTGAACCCCTTGCCTTTTTCCGCGCCGCCCGTTTCGGGGACGGCATCGGTGCCGTAGAGCGCATCATAGAGCGACCCCCAGCGCGCATTGGCGGCGTTGAGCGCATAGCGCGCATTCATCACCGGCACGACCAGCTGCGGCCCGGCGACCACCGCGATCTCCGGATCGACATTGTCGGTGGAGACGCTGAAGGCGGGTCCCTCAGGGACGAGATAGCCGATCTCCTTCAGGAAAGTCTTATAGGCTTCCATATCGAGCGGCGCGCCATTGTCGCGGCACCAGCCATCGAGTTGCTCCTGCATGGCGTCGCGCTTTGCCAGCAGCGCCCGGTTCTTCGGTGCGAGATCATGGACGATGGCGGAAAAGCCGTTCCAGAACGCATCGGCGGCGACGCCGGTGCCGGGCAGCGCTTCGTCGACGACGAAGTCATGCAGCTCGCGGGCAATCCGCAATCCGGCGATCTCAACGCGATCGGTCATCAGGGCGTCTCCAGATGAAAGGCTAGGCCGGCTGTCGGCCAGCTTGGGGGCTTTGGCATGTCGGGGGTCAAGGGTCAATTCGGCTTAAGATGAAGGGGAACATTTAGGCAAGTTGGCGAAGCCGGCGGTGAGAGCGTCCTTCTCCCCGTTTACGGGGAGAAGATGGCGGCAGCCAGATGAGGGGCGGCGCGGCGTTACGTGGACTGGCGATACAGTGAAACTGCGTCGGCTAGCGCTGCCCCTCATCCGCCCTTCGGGCACCTTCTCCCCGTGAACGGGGAGAAGGGCTACACCGCAATCCTTGGCCGTCCCGACGCCACCGCCACAACATGCGCTTCGATGAACATGCGCTGGCTTTCGACGGTGGAGACGCTGAATTCGGTGGCGACTTCGATTTCGGCGCTGTCGGTGCCGGCGTCTTTCGCCCGTTTGGCGGCGATGGACCGCACATCGGCCTCGGCCGCCGCCACGGCGGAAGCCTCGTCGGTGAAGTCGCGCACGGTTTCACCCGATGCGAGGCGGAACAGGCCTTCCACCGGCTGGCTGACGCGCGCCTCGGCCGAGACGCGGACCTGGCCGACGACGGCGCCGAGCGCGTTGGCGACGTCGGTATCGTCGGGCACCACGCAGCCATTGCCAACCAGCGGCGGCAGGCCGGCATAATGCAGCGGCGCCGAGGCGCCGAGGCCGATGACCGGCCGGTCGAGCGCGACGCTGAGGCGGGCGATGCCGGGATGGGAATCGACGGCGCGCTGCACCAGCGCATGCGCCACGGTGGCGGCGCCATCCAGCCCATCCTCGGCAAAGGCGGTTTCAAGAATGTATTCGGCCGACCAGCGGGTCAGCGTCACCAGCACGCGCTCGGAAATCGCCTCCGGCGTGGCGGCGATTGCCTGTCCCCTGCCGTCGCGCTTGCGGGCGAACAGCTCGGCACCGAGACGGGCCGGGGCGGCGTTCCAATTGGCCTGTTTGCCCAGCACATGGGCGGCATCCGACGGGGTGAAGCCCGAAATATGCACCAGCCCACGTGACACCAGCCGGTTCAGCGTGGCGTTCTGGGCGTTCGAGGTGAGCAGTCTGTCGAGCGGCAGCGGGGTGGCGCCAATCAGTTCGTAGAGCTTGGCCTCGGCGCCGGTCAGTCCCGCCGCCAGCCGCTCGGGCACACCGGTGCGCACCGCGAAGCGGCCATCCATGCGGCCGGGGTTGGACGCGCGCAGCTGGCGTTCCAGTTCGACGGTCACCGCCTCGCCATGCACCATGCCGGCCAGCGCCAATGGCACCAGGCGGCGCGGCCCGAGCAGGATCTTTGGGTTGAGCGCGCCGTCCTCCAGCGCCACTTCGGAATCGCCGCCGAGGCCGAAGGTGCGCATCGCCACCGCCTCGACCATGGTGCGGAAGCCGCCGACGGTGGCGCCTTCCGGATCGAGCCTGGGGCGGCCGCCATCGAGCACGGCGACGTCGGTGGTGGTGCCGCCAATGTCGGAGACGACCGCGTCGTCGAGCCCGGTCATGTGGCGGGCGCCGACAAGGCTGGCGGCCGGGCCGGACAGAATGGTCTCGATCGGCCGCTGGCGGGCGAACGCCGCCGAGACCAGCGCGCCATCGCCGCGCACCACCATCAAAGGTGCCGCGATCTTGCGCGCCTCCAAAAAGCCTTCGGTCGCCGCCACCAGCCGGTCGATCATCGAGATCAGCCTTGCGTTGAGCAGCGTCGTCAGCGCCCGGCGCGGGCCGCCGAGTTTTGCCGACAGCTCGTGGCTGGCGGTGACCGGCAGGCCGGTCTTCTCGCGGATCAGCTCGCGGGCCGCGATCTCATGCGCCGGGTTGCGGGTGGCAAAGTAGGCGCAGACGGCAAAGCCCGACACCGAGCCGCCGAGCTCGGGGAGGGCCGCTTCCAACCCGGACAAATCGAGCTTGGCGGCATTGCCATGGACATCGTGGCCGCCGGGGCAGAACACCACGGGGTCGGTGCCCAAAGCCGTCTTCAGCCCGTCGCGGGCAAGATCGGTCTCGGAGAAGCCGATCATGACCAGCGCCACGCGGCCGCCCTGCCCCTCGACCAGCGCATTGGTGGCCAATGTCGTCGACATCGACACCAGTTTTATCGCCGCAGGATTGGTGCCGGCCTTCTGCAGTACCGCGTCGACCGCGCCGGAAATGCCAACCGCGAGGTCATGCCGCGTCGTCAGCGCCTTGGCCTTGGCCAGCACCTTGCCGCGCGGGCTGCCGCTTTCCGACCACAGCACGGCATCGGTGTAGGTGCCGCCGGTATCGATGCCGAGGAACAGAGGGAGGGGTTTTGGCTTGGCGGTCATTTCTGGTGGCGGTCCGGGCAGCGAGGGTTCTTGCTGCGAAGCCCTTAGCCGATACGGCCCGGCCGATAAAGCGGCGAGCGCTGGGCCAAGCAAGCGTAATCTCCCCCCTCGTGGGGGAGATGGCCGGCAGGCCAGAGGGGGGCGCTGTCCCGCCGACCTTGCGGTGACTGCAGCCCAGCCAGCCGATTCACTCAAGACCCTCCACCGAGCCCAGCCGCAATCACAATATGCTGACAGACATTGTCGATGTCGCGGATGACATCGTCGTTCCAGAAGCGCAGGACGGTCCAGCCATCCTGTCCCAAGCGCATTGTCCTCACTTCGTCGCTGGCGACGGCATCGGCCTCCGTATGCTGGGAGCCGTCAACTTCGACGACGAGTTTCTTCTCCGGGCAAGCGAAGTCGACAATGTACCCGGCGATCGGAACTTGCCTCCGGAAGCCAAGCCCCATCAGCCGATGCGCGCGAAGCTCATTCCAGAGCTTCAATTCGGCTGATGTCATGACCTTCGCATCGACCTGGCGTTTGCGCGGTGTCTTGGAGACAATGGCGTGTGAGGCATTGTCAATGCTCGGTGGCTGTTGAGGTTGGCACTCTACGGCGCCCCCCTCTGTCCTGCCGGACATCTCCCCCACGAGGGGGGAGATCGGCAGTCTCGGCCGCAGCGCTGTCTACTCCACAAACTCCACCCTCTTATGCGAATTATTGGCCTGCCCGGCCATCTCCCCTCAAGGCGGAGATTGGCGCCCTACTCCACCAGGTCGATTTCCTCGGTCTCGCCGCCGCTGCAGGTGTAGCAGCAGTCTTCGCACTTTTCCTTGTTGTTGGGGCCGACGCCCCAATAGGTCGCCTCGTCGCCGTCGACCCAGGCGCCGTAGCAGATCGATTCGCCCTCCTCGCAGGAGATCGGCAGTTGCTTGGTCTCGCCGTCGTCGAGATAGAAATCCTTGCCATCGCCCGGCCAGACATAGTCGCGGTCCTGGCTGTAGAGCTCGAGGCGCATGGCGTTGGGATGGCTGTTCTTGATCTCGAAGGTGACGTCGCCGGCATGGGCGGCGGGCGCGAACAGGGCCGCGAGCGAGAGCGCGACGACGATGCGGCGCGGAAAGGCGAAACACATAAAACCCCCTGGAATGAGAATCGGCCCCCACGGCCGAGGGGTGAATCATCGCATGCGATGTGGGGGCGAGGAAGCGAGGATTGGGGTAATCCAATCCTGATTTGGCTACTGCGACGATCGAGATTGGCGAAGGCCGCGATGACGGCCAATCTCCCCCCTTGTGGGGGAGATGTCCGGCAGGACAGAGGGGGGCGCGAAGGATCGCCACGTCTGAGTTCAACCAGCCGAAAATCGCCGCAGGACGCAGCCGTATTGATTGACAGGTTGGCGGGACAGCGCCCCCCTCTGCCCTGCCGGGCATCTCCCCCACAAGGGGGGAGATTGGCAGCTTACACTACGGCACCAGGTCAATCGTCTCCGTCGTCTTCTCCACGCAGATGAAGCAGCAATTGTCGCAGAGCTGGTCGTTGTCGGGGCCGACGCCGGCGGAGATGTTGTCCTGGCCGTTGACCCAGGCGCCGTAGCAGATGTTTTCGCCCGAATTGCAGGAGATCGGCACCGATTTCTGCGAGCCCGGCTGGATCAGGAACACGCTGTCGCCGCCCGGCCAGACCGTCTCGCGGTCGCGGCTGAACAGCTCGACCGCCACCGCTTGGCTACGCAGGTTCTTGACGAAGAAGGCCATCTCGGCGGCATGCGCCGGGGTGGCGAGGAGCAGGGCAAGAAGGGTGAGGCGAATCATGATGGTGGGTTCCGGGGAGGGAGACGCAAGCTCGCACGATCGGCGGGTAATCGCCACAGGCGGGACGGTTCTTCCCTTCCCCCCTTGTGGGGGAAGGTGGATCGGCGCGCAGCGCCGAGACGGATGAGGGGTGTTGGAAGAAATGAGGCGTTGGCGGGCTGTCATCGTGCATCGGCTGCACAAAGATTTACGCCAAGCCGGAACACGCCTCATCCGACCGAGCTTCGCTCGGCCACCTTCTCCCACAAGGGGAGAAGGGAGAGCGCACCACCCTACCGCGTCACCGCCACATGCGGCGCGAACCGCCGGATCGCGTCGATCATGTCCTCGCCACGGACATCGAGCGAGGAGACCTCCATGTGCACGATGGTCTTGCCGAAAGGCAGGATCCGGCTCAGCGCATTGGCCGGCGCGTATTTGATTGCGTCGGGCGGCTCCTCGGTGAGCTCGAAATTAAGCATCGCCGAGCCCTTGCCGGAGGTGAGGCGCACGCTGCGCACCTTGTGCCACGGCACCAGCACGTCGCCGGCGCGGCGGTCGCGGAAACCTTGACTGTCCAGCACGACCTTGACCGAAGTGTCGAAGGCGCCGCGCGCGATTGATGCGCCGAGCGCCAGGCAAGCCGCCGCCATCAGCGCGATGACCAGCACGTGCCCGCCATCGGCGCCCGACGCCAGTCCCTGCAGCGCGCCGACGCCGAACATCGCGCCGATGATGAACGGCCCGATCGCCGGAAAGATTTTGCCGGTGACGCTGTTGCGGAGTTCGAGCGGCGTGGACATTTTTTCCCGCTCACCGTTCGGGCTTCATCAGCGTCCAGATCCAGCCGATGAAGGTCAGCACCAGGAACGGATAGCCGGCGGCGGGCAAAGGCGCGGAGGTGGGCAGCAGCGGCGCGCCCCAGAGGATCATGCTTGCCGACACGACAAACAGAATGGCGGCAATGAGGCCGGTGAGCCGCATCCACAGGGCAAAGGTGTTTGGCGCGCTGATCAGGATAAGGGCTGCCGCCCAGAGCGAGATGCCGCCGACATAGGAGGGAACGCTGGCCTCGAGCCCCGCCGCATTGCCTGACAGCAGCAGGCTCTCGCCGGCGACGAAGGCGAGGAACCCGGCCGCAACGCAATCATTGCCCAGCCGCTGGTACTTCATCGTCAGCAGCGCGGTCGCCACCACGAGTGCCACGCCGTCGATGGTCCAGAGCGTTTCGCGGAGTGCGTCGCTCGAAACGAAGGTGCCGGCCAGGCCGAAAGCGCCGCCGATGGCGAGGCCAATCGCGGCGACGGTGTCCAGAATGGTGCGCATGTGACGTCTCTCCAAGCCGGGGAAAGGATACGCCAAGGTGGGGACCCAATCAAAGGCGAGTGTCCGCTCGGGACTACGCTCGTATATCTGAGCCTTTTGGGCCGACAGCAAGCAAACGATAGCCGACGTTCATTGGCCCAGTTAATAAACAAGATTGATCGCAACAGCGGAAGTGGCCACATGATATGCTTTGTGTCACTTTGCCGACACTGATTCGTCGCTGGAAGGACAAATGAACCAAAGAATTTTTGCTTTTAGCGACGCGCAACGGCTGTCATCGGTAGTTCATGGCGACGCGCTGGCGGAATTGGATAACCTGGACGACAATTCGTTTCAGTTAGTGGTTACTTCTCCACCATACAATATAGGTAAAGAGTATGAGAGGGATAAGCGCCGAAGCCTTGAAGAATACCTTGAGTGGCTTAAGCCAATTGTTAATAAACTTTGCAAAAAAATCAGGGATGACGGTAGTATTTGTTGGCAAGTTGGTAATTATGTAAACAACTCACAAGTTTATCCGCTAGATCTTTTTTTCTACAAGATGTTCGTTGATCAGGGTTTTAAATTACGAAATCGCATAATCTGGCATTTCAATTTTGGTCTTCATGCGACGCAACGTTTCTCCGGGCGTTATGAGACGCTCCTATGGTTCTCCAAATCCGATCAATACAAATTTCACCTTGACCCGGTCAGAGTTCCTCAGCTGTACCCAGGTAAACGGCACGGGAGCAAGCGCCCGGACAAGGCTGATCAACCGAGCGGCAATCCGCTTGGCAAAAATCCCTCAGATTTTTGGGAATTTTCGCCCCAAGAAGCGTTCCTGCAAAATCCGGTTTGGAATATCCCGAACGTCAAGGCAAAGCACCCTGAAAAAACCGTTCATCCTTGCCAATTCCCAAGCGAACTCGCGGAACGCTGCGTGCTGGCACTGACGGATCATGGAGATAAGGTACTGGATCCGTTCGTTGGCGCTGGAACGAGCGTAATCGCCGCGATCAAGCACGGCCGTGTGGGGGTCGGTATTGAGCAGAGCGAACAATACGTTCAGATCGCTCAAGATCGTATCGTGAAATACGAGTCCGGCAGTCTCGAGTTGCGACCGGCAGGCAAAGCCGTGAGACAGCCAAAAAGGGGCGAGAAGGTAGCGACACCCCCCAAAGAATGGTTGGGTCGCACGACTTCTCCGGGAGGGGCAGATGAAGAAGGCAAAGCCAAAGGCAAAACCAAAGCTAACACCTGAAGAACTGAAAGCGAACAAGACCAAGTCGGACCATCGGAAGCTGGTCCGCAGTGTCTTTAGCAAAAGCGGTTTCGCCCGGGTGCCGGACCTCTCCGACAAGGAGTTTATATATGAAGGCCAAAAAACTGACTTCGACGACGTGTACGTTTTGGAGAACATACTCGTCTGCCTAGAGTACACGACTGCGACGAACATCTCCGCACATCTCAAGCCGAAGAAGATCGTTTACGACAAAATCGACGCTTCTCATGAAAAATTTGCTGCCTTCTACTCCGACTTGAGTGCCGATCTGAGTGATAAACTGCTTTCTGACTACGATGCCTCTGAGGTTAAAGTTGTAATCGTGTACTGCTCGCTCAATGAGCCCGACCCTCAACTGAAGCAAAATGTCCCCAATCCCATCTACCTTGACTACCCTGACCTGAGGTATTTTAAGAACCTGTCTGATTGCATTAGGAAATCGGCGGCCCCTGAACTTCTTGACTTTCTTGGATTGAACGAGGAGGACATAGGACAGGACGGAAAGGTCGGCGGAGGGAAAAAGACAGAGAGTTACCCTGGTTCCCTTTTGCCTGAGTCTAGCTCTAACTTCAGCAAAGGTTATAAAGTCGTCTCATTTTACGCTGCCCCTCGTGTATTGCTACGTTGCGCATATGTGCTCAGGAACGGTGGCTGGCGCGGTTCGTACAATCTCTACCAGAGGATGATTTCTAAGTCCAAGATTGACTCGACAAGAAGGTATTTAAAGACTCACAAAAGGGTTTTTGTTAATAACGTAATCGTCACTCTTCCTCCTGACTGCCATATTACTGATGCCAAGGGTAAGACTGCTGATCACACTATCATAAACAAAACCGAACCTGTGATTATCCAGATCCCCGATCGAATTAACTCAGTCGGAATTATAGACGGTCAACACCGGACATACGCCTGCCATGAAGCGGTTGCGGATGATCCAGAAATTGCCAAGCTACGGAACAAGCAAAACCTTCTGGTGACTGGAATTATCTATCCGGAAACCGCTGATGCTGATGAAAGAGAAAAATTCGAGGCCAAGCTCTTTCTTGAGATTAACTCGACGCAAACAAGCGCTAAGTCCAGCCTTAGACAGGCTATTGCGGCTATCCTGGAACCCTTTTCGGCAGAGTCTATTGCAACTAGGGTGTTGGAGTCCCTTGATCAAAGTGGGGGACCGCTTTCTTCGCAAATTGAGCGGTACTTCTTTGACAAGGACAAACTAAAAACAACTTCGATCGTAAGCTATGCACTCAAACCACTCGTCAAGACCGGTGGCACGGATTCGATTTTCTCTTTGTGGAAGCAACCAAAAAAAGGTAATATGGTTGCCGACAATGACTATGAGACGCTTAACGCATATGTAACTTTCTGCACTTCGCAAATAGATATATTTCTTGCTGCGGCGAAAGCCTCTGTCCAAAAGGACAGGTGGACGACAGATAAGTCGATAGACGGCCGAGTGCTAAACACGACTACAATAAATAGCCTTCTGATTTGTCTACGACTTCTTATTGAAAACGGAAAGACAGGTGATTTTGACTACTATAAAGCCCGCCTGACTGACCTTGGTAAGTTCCCATTTAAACAATACCATTCGAGTCAATACAAACAGCTCGCTCTGAAGCTTTATGAGAAGCACTTTAAATAGGTGCACCGCTCTCAATCCCCCATCTTCAAGGCCTGGATAAAAGCCTCCTGCGGGATATCCACCTTGCCGAACTGGCGCATCCGCTTCTTGCCCTCTTTCTGCTTGTCGAGCAGCTTGCGCTTGCGCGAGACGTCGCCGCCGTAGCACTTGGCGGTGACATCCTTGCGCAGCGCCGAGATGGTCTCGCGGGCGATGACCTTGCCGCCGATCGCGGCCTGGATCGGGATCTTGAACAGATGGTGCGGGATCAGCTCCTTCAGCTTCTCGCACATCTGGCGGCCGCGCTTTTCCGCCGCCGTGCGGTGGACCAGCATCGACAGCGCGTCGACCGGCTCCTCGTTGACCAGGATCGACATCTTCACCAGGTCGCCTTCCTTGTAGTCGGTCAGATGATAGTCGAAGGAGGCGTAGCCCTTGGAGATCGATTTTAGGCGATCATAAAAATCGAAGACCACTTCGTTGAGCGGCAGATCATAGGTCAGCATGGCGCGCTTGCCGACATAGGACAGGTCGGCCTGGATGCCGCGCCTGTCCTGGCAGAGCTTTAGAATGCCGCCGAGATAGTCGTCGGGCGTCAAAATGGTGGCGCGTATCCACGGCTCCTCGATGGCCGAGATTTTCACCACATCGGGCATGTCGGCCGGATTGTGCAGTTCCTTGACCGTGCCGTCATTGAGAGCCAGGCGGTAGACGACGCTGGGCGCGGTGGCGATGAGGTCGAGGTTGAACTCGCGCTCCAGCCGCTCCTGGATGATTTCGAGATGCAGCAGGCCAAGGAAGCCGCAGCGATAGCCGAAGCCGAGCGCGGCACTGGTTTCCATTTCATAGGAGAAGGAGGCGTCGTTGAGGCGCAGCTTGCCGACCGCGGCGCGCAGATCCTCGAAATCGGCGGCGTCGACCGGGAACAGGCCGCAGAACACCACCGGCTGCGCCGGCTTGAAGCCGGGCAGGGCCTGCGCGGTGGCGCGCCTGTCCTGGGTGATGGTGTCGCCGACGCGGGTGTCGGCCACTTCCTTGATCGAGCCGGTGAAGAAGCCGAACTCGCCGGGGCCGAGCTCGTCGACATTGATGCGGGCAGGGGTGAAGACGCCGGTGCGCTCGACCAGATATTTGGCGCCGGTGCCCATCATGCGGATGGTCTGGCCCTTCTTCAGCACGCCGTCGATGATGCGCACCAGCACGATGACGCCGAGATAGGCGTCGTACCAGCTGTCGACCAGCATCGCCTTCAAGGGGGCGGCGACATCGCCCTCGCGCGGCGGCGGCAATTGGTGGACGATCGCTTCCAGCACATCGGGAATGCCCAAGCCCGTCTTGGCCGAGATCAGCACGGCGTTGGAGGCGTCGATGCCGATCACTTCCTCGACCTGCTCGCGGATGCGCTCGGGCTCGGCGGCCGGCAGGTCGACCTTGTTCAGCACCACGACGATCTCGTGGTTGTTGTCGATGGCCTGGTAGACATTGGCCAGCGTCTGCGCCTCGACGCCCTGGCTGGCGTCGACGACCAGCAGCGAGCCCTCGCAGGCGGCCAGCGACCGCGACACTTCATAGGCGAAGTCGACATGGCCGGGCGTGTCGATCAGGTTGAGGATATAGTCCTCGCCATTGTTGGCGCGGTATTTCAGCCGCACCGTCTGCGCCTTGATGGTGATGCCGCGCTCGCGCTCGATGTCCATCGAGTCCAGCACCTGCTCCTTCATGTCGCGCAGCTCCAGCCCGCCGGTGGACTGGATCAGCCGGTCGGCAAGCGTGGATTTGCCATGGTCGATATGGGCGACGATGGAGAAATTGCGGATGTGGTCGAGCGGGGTGGTCATGCGGCGGCCTTTAGCAGGGGCGGGTTGCAGGGGCAAGCGGGGTGGGGCGTGGTCCGCGCAGCGGACGGAAAGCCAACTGCTTGGCTTTCCGAACAACGAACGCCCGAAGCGACAGCGAAGGGCTGCGCGGCATGCCGCTTCCGGCGCATTGGCGAGCTATCCGATGCCGACCAATTTCATGCAGATTGCCAGGATCGACACGGTGCAGGTCGCCGTCGGCTCGGCGGTGCGCAAGCGGCCGGCGCTGGTGCAGACCACGTTCAAGGTCACAAAGGTGTCGGGCTACTGGGGCAAGACGATGACGCTCTACGGCACGAAGTTCGGTGCGACCACCGCCAAGCCGCTGATGACGATCACCTATACCTATGGCAACACCGGCGATCCGAAGGGCTACGGCACAACCCTTGTGAACACCATCACCAATTCGGGCGGCGCCGACGTCACCACGACGGTCCAGAAACAGGTCTGCGTGGTCGGCAAGACGAAGGACCTCCAGAAGAGCCTGCCCGCCGGAACGGCCATCCAGACGGACTCGAGTGGCACCAAATAGGGTTGTGTCGATACGATGTATCCCGCCAATGGCGCCGGCGCCGTGGTCGACGTCAGCCAGATGAGCAGCCTCTATCTGCAGATGGACGTGCCGTCCGGCTCGCCGAAGATCCTGAAGTCGAACGATCCGGCCACCTCCAACCGGCTCTATATCGGCACAAGCCCGACCGACATGCCCGAGATCGCAACCGGCCAGACCGTCGACATCTTCACCGCCGTGCCCTGCGGCGAGCCGGGCTACCAGGCCTGGGAGGACGGCGGCAATCCCGTGCCGGCCGCGGTTTCCAACGCCGACTTCTTCTACACCGTGATCGGCAAGTGCGACTTCAACCAGCGGCCTTCGGATACGGTGCTGACGCAGTAGGGGGCGCTGCCCGATCTTCCCTTCTCCCCATGTGGGAGAAGGTGGATCGGCGCGCAGCGCCGAGACGGATGAGGGGTGTTCCAGCTTGGCGCTAGCGGCTCTCCATCACCGCCACGGCTGCAAGCTCATGTCCCTCACACAGGCGATGATTGTATCGCAGACGGCGTTCAAATCCTTCAGGACATCGTCATTCCAAAAGCGCAGCACGCGAAAGCCCCTCGCCCTTAGCTCAGCTTCGCGGGTCCGGTCAGAATCAGAGTTCGCGTGCTGGCTGCCGTCGATCTCGATGATCAGGCCGGCTTCGAAGCAGACGAAATCGGCGACGTATCTTCCGACTGGCATCTGACGCCGAAATTTTATCCGGTCGAGCCTGCGATCCCGCAGTTCGTGCCATAGCCTGCCTTCCGCTTCCGTCATTTCGCGCCGAAGTGAACGGGCAAAGCTGCGTTTGGCTGGTGGAACGGGCTGATGCGGCATGGCGTCAGATTAACCAGCCGTTGCGTTCCGTCCAGCACCCCTCATCCGTCTCGGCGCTGCGCGCCGATCCACCTTCTCCCACAAGGGGAGAAGGAAAGAACGCCGATCACGAAGCGGTGAACGATGTAACGAAGCGCCCCGCGCCGGCGAAACCGTTGTCATGGCCCCAGCTTGCAACGGAGACCCAAGATGACTGGATCAAAGGCGATAAGGGGCGCGATGCGGCTTGGCGCCGGTGCGGTGCTGCTGGCGCTTGCCGCAACGGGTGCCGTCTCTGCCCAGCCGCTGACCGTGGTCGAGCTGTTCACCAGCCAGGGCTGCTCTTCCTGCCCGCCGGCCAATGCCAATCTGATCAAGGTCAAGGACCGGTCCGGCGTGCTGGCGCTGTCGTTCAACGTCACCTACTGGGACTATCTCGGCTGGAAGGACACGTTCGGCAGAGAAGAATTCACGCAGCGCCAGGTGAACTATGAGCCGGCGCTCGGCCGATCCGGCCCGTTCACGCCGCAAGTGGTGGTCAATGGCGATGCCGATGCGGTCGGTGCGCGTCCCGGCGAGATCGAGCAGCTGATTGCCAGCAGCGGCCGCATAAACGGCCCTTCGCTGTCGCTCGCCAACGGCAAGATCGCCATCGGCGCCGGCAAGGCGCCCGCCGGGCGCGCCGATGTCTGGCTGGTGCGCTACCGCCAGGGCGTCATCGAGGTGCCGGTGGCGCGCGGCGAAAACACCGGCCGCACCTTGCCGCACGCCAATGTCGTGCATGCGCTGAAGAAGCTCGGCAACTGGACGGGCGAGGCGACGGCGTTTTCCCTGCCCGCCGATTCCGGCGATCTGAGCACCGCCGTGCTGGTGCAGTCGCCCGGCGGGCCGATCCTGGCCGCCGCCACCAACTAGCAATTTGCGACGCCGCATGGAGCGGCGGCGCACTTCCCGGCCCTCGCGCCATCAACCCTCCAGAGGAGACCACCATGACCCATTTCTCTCGCCTGACGCTGCCGGCACTCGCCTTCGCGCTCTGCTCGACGGCGCTGTTTGCCGGCGGCATCGCGCGCGCCGAGGATGCGATGAAGCCGGCTAACGCGATGGCCACGGACGCGATGAAGCCGGCACCGGCCGCAATGAAACCGGCGATGGCGACCGATGCGATGAAGAAGGACTGCATGGACAAGGCCGCCATGGAAACCGACGCCATGAAGAAGGACGAGGCGACCAAGGCCTGCGACGCGATGGGGGCGGCCAGCTAGCTTCGGCTCGCCTCCGGCCGTCCCTGGCCATGGCCGTTCCCTGTCCAGGTCAGGGACGGTGCCTTTTTGGGCCGAGCCGGAATGCGGCGCACGGCAATGTGAGACAAGGGCGGTGCGATCCGCCATATAATAGGACACCATCATGGGAGATCAGACATGACCGGCATTCACAAAAAAGCCGCGCGGCGATCGGCCAATTTCGCCAGGGGCGCGCTGGCCGCCCTCATCCTCGCGGCAGCGGGGGCCGCGCTGTGGCAGGGCCCGGCCGTCTCGGCCGAGGACGCGGTGGTGATCCCGCCGCCGGCACTGGACGAGAAGGCCAGCAGCGGCACCGAGAAGGCGGTCTTCGCCGGCGGCTGTTTCTGGGGCGTGCAGGGCGTGTTCCAGCACGTCAAGGGCGTGAGCCGCGCCGTTTCCGGCTATGCCGGCGGCAGCCAGGAGAACGCCGTCTACGAGACGGTCGGCACCGGCCGCACCGGGCACGCGGAATCGGTCGAGATCACCTACGACCCGTCCAAGGTAACCTATGGCCAGCTGTTGCAGGTGTATTTCTCGGTGGCGCACAATCCGACGCAGCTTAACTATCAAGGCCCGGACAGCGGCACCCAGTACCGCTCGACCATCTTTGCCGAGAACGACGCGCAGAAGAAGATCGCCGAGAGCTACATCGCCCAACTCGACAAGGCCAAGGTGTTTTCGAAGCCGATCGTCACCACGCTGGAGACCGGTAAGGCCTTCTATCCGGCGGAGAACTACCACCAGGATTTTCTGACGCTGAACCCGACCTATCCCTACATCGTCTACAACGACCTGCCCAAGGTGGCGAATTTGAAGGCGATGTTCCCGAAGCTTTATAGCGAAAAGCCGGTGCTGGTGCTTTCGGCCAGTAACTGAGGGTTGGGGGGCGGGCAGCGATGCCCTCCTTCCTTCCCTTCGTCATCCTAGGGCGGAGCAGGAGCGAAGCGACGTCGCGGAGACCCTAGGATGACGAAGGTATTGATGCGCCGCCCCTGACTCCAGCCTTTGTCGTCTCAATCATACGTCAGGTCCGTCGCCTTGCCGCCAAACACGCGGTATGCGTAGAAGGAATAGAAGATGATGATCGGCAGCACGACGACCGTGCCGGCGAGGATGATGGCGAGGCTTTCGGGCGCCGACGCCGCCTGCCAGATGGTCAGCTTGTCGGGCACGACGAACGGGTAGAACGACCAGGCCAAACCGGCAAAGCCGAGCGCGAAGATGGCGGCCAGGGTCAGGAACGGCGTCAGCGCATGGCGGTCGTCCGGCCTGGGCAGACGGAAGGTCTGCCGCCACAGCCAGACGAACAGCAGCGCCGACAAGATCGGTAGCGGCGACAGATAGAGCATTTGCGGCCAGACGAACCATTTGTCGAAGATACGCGGGCTGGCGAAGGGCGTGGCCAGCGACACCGCCGCCATGCCGAGTGCGGCGAGCACCAGCGCCGTACGCAGCCAGCGCACCGCCTTCTTCTGCATTTCGCCTTCGGTCTTGTAGATCAGCCAGGCGGCCCCCATCGCCGCATAGGCGGCGGCGAGGCAGAGCGCCACCAGCGCGCCGAAGGCCACGCCGCCGAAGCCGACATCGAGACCGAGCACATAGACGCCCAGCATATAGCCCTGCGCCAGCGAGGCGATGATCGAGCCGAGGAAGAAGATGCGGTTCCAGCGACGCTTCCTGCCGGCCGGCACCTTGGCGCGGAAATCGAAGGCGACGCCGCGCAGGATCAGGCCGAGCAGCAGCAGGAACACCGGAATGTAGAGCGCCGTCAGGATGGTGCCGTGGGCCAGCGGGAAGGCGACCAGCAGCAGGCCGACGGCCAGCACCAGCCAGGTTTCGTTGGCGTCCCAGAACGGGCCGATCGCCGCGATCATCGTGTCCTGCTCGGCGTCTTCGGCGGCCGCGAACAGGATGCCGATGCCGAGATCGAAACCATCGAGGATGACGTAGATCAGGATGGCGAGGCCCATCAGGCCGGCGAAGATCAGGGGGAGCAAGGTTGGCCAGTCGAAGGTCATGTCACTCTCCCGCAGCCGGCTGCGACAATGCCGCGTTCATGACGCCGGGCAGCGGCGAGGCGTCGCCATCCTTGGCCGCCTTCAGCGCCAGGTGCACCAGCACGCCGAGATAGGCGATCAGAAGCAGCACATAAAGGATGAGATAGACGGCAAGCGTCAGCGCGACATGGCTGCCGGCGACCGGGCCGACGGCGTCGGCGGTCTTCAGCACGCCGGTGACCAGCCAGGGCTGGCGGCCGATCTCTGTCGTGTACCAGCCGGCGAGCGTCGCCACCCATCCGGAGATGGTCATGGGCACCATCAGCAGCGCCAGCGGTTTTGGCAGGCTGTGGCGGCGCTTGAGGAAGAAGGCTGCCGACCAGGAAACGATCAGCATCAGGACGCCGGTGCCGACCATGATGCGAAAGCCCCAGAACACCGGGAAGACCGGCGGATGGTTGCCGGGATAGTCGTTGAGGCCCGGCACGACGCCGCTGGTGCTGTGGCGCAGCACGACGCTGGCGCCGTCGGGAATGGCGAGCTCGAACCTGTTCTCCCTGGCTGCCTCGTCGGGCCACGCGAACAGCACCAGCGGCACGTTGGGGCCGGTGTTCCAGTTGGCCTCCATGGCGGCGATCTTCTGCGGCTGATGCTCCAGCGTGTTCAAACCGTGCTGGTCGCCGGCGAATATCTGGATCGGGATCAGGATCGCGGCGGTGAAGACGCCGGTGCGCAACGCCTTCCACATCGATTCCGAACGGTCGCCGTAGAGATAGCGCAGCGCCGACAGGCCAGCGATCAGGAAGGACACCGTCAGGCCCGAGGCAAGCAGCATGTGGACGAGCCGGTAAGGCATGGACGGGTTGAAGACGATCGCCCACCAGTCGACGGCATGCGCCACGCCGTCGCGCATCTCGAAGCCGGCCGGCGTCTGCATCCAGGAATTCAGCGCGATGATCCAGAAGGCCGAGACCGTCGTGCCGCCGGCGACCAGCACCGTGGCCAAGGTGTGGATACGGTTGGAGACGCGGCGGAAGCCGAACAGCATGATGCCGAGGAAGGCCGCCTCGAGGAAAAAGGCGGTCAGGATCTCATAGGCGAGCAGCGGGCCGGCGATGTTGCCGACAGTTTCCATATAGCCCGGCCAGTTGGTGCCGAACTGGAAGCTCATGGTGACGCCTGAAACCACGCCCATGGCGAAGGATAAGGCGAACACCTTCACCCAGGTGAAATAGGCGCGCATCCAGGCGGAATCGCCGGTCGCGTTGTAACGCAACTTGAAGAACAGCAGCACCCAGCCAAGTGCAATGGTGATCGCCGGAAACAGAATGTGGAACGAGATATTCGCGCCGAACTGGATGCGCGACAGAATGAGCGGGTCCATGGCGGGCTCCGGCTGCTGCTTGTTGTTGCAGAATAGGGCGCAAGCCCGACCGGGTCAAAGTGGCTTGGCGTCACGCGGGGCGCGTTGTCGCAGCATCCGGCTGCAAATCGTCAGTTGTACACACTGTCAATGGCCAGAACTGTCAGGAGCGGCATTGACTTCCGGCCGCGCGCACCGACATTCACCGGATTCCGCTCAACAACGCGTTTCAGGCAGCCGTTTTCAGCCATGCCATCAATCATATCGATTTCCGGGGTCACCAAGACCTACGCCACCGGTTTCCAGGCACTGAAGGAAATCAACCTCGACATCGAGCGCGGCGAGATCTTCGCGCTGCTCGGGCCGAACGGTGCCGGCAAGACGACACTGATCTCGATCGTCTGCGGCATCGTCAACCGCTCGTCCGGTACCGTCACCGTGGACGGGAACGATATCAACCGGAACTATCGCGCCGCGCGCAGCCTGATCGGGCTGGTGCCGCAGGAACTGACCATCGATGCCTTCGAGAGCGTGTGGGCGACGGTCAATTACAGCCGTGGCCTGTTCGGCAAGCCGGCCAACCCGGCATTCGTCGAGAAGGTTCTGCGCGACCTCTCGCTGTGGGACAAGAAGGACGCCAAGGCGATCACGCTGTCGGGCGGCATGAAGCGCCGGCTGATGATCGCCAAGGCGCTGTCGCACGAGCCGCGCGTGCTGTTCCTCGACGAGCCGACGGCCGGCGTCGACGTCGAGCTGCGCCAGGACATGTGGGAGATGGTGCGCCGGCTGCGCGAGGATGGCGTCACCATCATCCTGACCACGCATTACATCGAGGAGGCCGAGGCGATGGCCGACCGCGTCGGCGTCATCAACCGCGGCGAGATCATCCTGGTCGACGACAAGGCCGAATTGATGCGCAAACTCGGCCGCAAGCGGCTGTTGGTGGAGCTGCGCAGCCCGCTCGCCACCGTCCCCGAAAAGCTCTCGCGCTATGCGCTCGAGCTGTCGCCGGACGGCCAGCAGCTGACCTACACCTATGACAACCAGAGCGATCGGCCAGGCGTCGCCTCGCTTCTGCGCGACCTCGAGGCCGCCGGCATCCATTTCCGCGACATGGACACGCAAAACAGCTCGCTCGAGGAGATATTCGTCAATCTTTTGAGGCAAGAGCCATGAACCTGCGCGCGGCCATGAATCTTCGTGCAGTATGGGCAATCTACCGGGTGGAAATGGCGCGCGCCTTTCGCACCGTGCTGCAGAGCATCATCTCGCCGGTCATCTCGACATCGCTCTATTTCGTCGTCTTCGGCTCGGCCATCGGCTCGCGCATCACCGAGATCGACGGCATCAGCTACGGCGCTTTCATCGTGCCCGGGCTGATCATGCTGTCGCTTTTGACGCAGTCGATCTCGAATGCCTCCTTCGCCATTTATTTCCCGAAATTCGTCGGCTCGATCTACGAGCTGCTGTCGGCGCCGGTCTCCTATCTTGAGATCGTCATTGCCTATGTCGGCGGTGCGGCGACCAAGTCGATCATCCTTGGCCTGATCATCCTGGCGACGGCGTCGCTGTTCGTGCCGCTCCACATCGAACATCCGGTGTGGATGCTCGCCTTCCTGGTGCTGACCGCGGTGACCTTCAGCCTGTTCGGCTTCATCATCGGCATCTGGGCCAAGAGCTTCGAGCAGCTGCAGCTGGTGCCGCTGCTGATCATCACGCCGCTGACCTTCCTTGGCGGCAGCTTCTATTCGATCAACATGCTGCCCGACATCTGGCGCACGGTGACGCTGTTCAATCCGGTCGTCTATCTGATCAGCGGGTTCCGCTGGAGCTTTTACGGCAAGTCGGATGTCTCGGTCGGCATCAGCCTCGGCATGACTGTCGTCTTTCTGCTCATCTGCATAGCGATCGTCGCCTGGATCTTCAGGACGGGCTACCGGCTAAGGAACTGACCGGTCGGCCGGTTCAGATTGCCTTCACCAGCCGCAGTAGCCCCAGCATTTCGACAAATGTCCCCTTGCGGAAGGCGATATAGGTCGGCTGCTCCTGGCCGTGGAAGCGGCGCTTGAACGCCGCCTGGCCCTGCAAATTGAACTTCGAGCGATTGACCCATGCGGAACCGTAGGCGCGCTGGAAGGTGCCGCGCCAGAAGTTCGATTCGGCAAAGCCGCTGGCTTCGATGTCGACCAGCGGCGACAGGCCCAGCGTGACGACGGAAATGCCTTCCTCGCGAAAGCGGTCGACGGCGAATTTGGTCAGGCCGATCTCGGCATGCGGGGTGGCGTCGACATGCTTGCGCTTGAAGGCCGTGGTATAGCCGATGACCTTGCCGCCACTGAACAGCGGATCGAAGTCGAGCAGGGCGACGAGCTCGCCATCGGGGCCGCGCAGCACGAAACGGCGCATGTCGATGCCGAGATGGTCGGCGAACGGCCGGTTGAGGAAGCCCATCTCCCAGCGCTTGACGATGCGCTCGCCGCGCCAGTTCTCGGAAAGCCTGGCGATCTCGTCGAGGAAGATGCTGCGCCTGTCTTCCTCGAAGGAATAGCCCTTTTTCAGCAACCAACGCTCGGAGTAACGCACCGTTTCGTTGCGCTTGCCCGAGAAATCATGGTCGGGCAGCGGCAGCCTGGTGTCGATACCCAAGCGGTTGACCTGATAGCCGAGCGAGGCCAGCACGCGCGCGGTCTCGGCACCGATCTGCACGAACCAGGGGCCACCGGCGGCTTCGACGAAACGTCTGATGTAGGCGAGCCGGTCAGGCGGATGGACCACCGGGTCGCCGAGCGCGAAATGGTGCTTCATCTTGGTACCGAAGGCGATGTAGCCGTCGCTGTCGCCGAAATAGGACAGTTTCTGCTGCACGGCGGTCGAGTAGGCGAGCGAGAAATCGCCATGCCGGCGAACCAGCGCCAGGCGCTCGACATGCGTCAGCTCCTGGCGCGGAACCTTGGGTGCTGCGCCTTCAAGAAACCTGTCGATGATGATGCGCAAGGAGGGCATGGCCGGTCCGCGTGTCGAAAAGGAAGACCCGCCAGCCCACGGGCCTCGAATCAGTCGCACTGACGCGACCTGATTTATCGATCATATCGCGCATGCGCCATAGAGGGCGCAATCGGCGCCATCTGCAGGGCAATCTCGGCCAAAAGGCGGCGGATGGCAGCGGCCTTATTCCCTGGGCCATCACTCGCTCGAGTTGCGCCCTACGGCAGAGGCCTTTGACTTTCCATGCATTATTATATAACATGTTATTGTTTCGTCTAGACGGATTGATCATGGAAGACGTCATTCGATCTCTTGGCTTCTTGTGCCTGGGCAGCAGGTTGAAGCGTTTAGGCGAGCAGTTGCAGGCGGATACGCAGCGAGTGCTCGATCGCCTGGATGTCCCGGTTCAGTCGAGCCAGTATCCGCTCCTTGCCGCGCTCGACAGGCTCGGGCCGCTGCCGGTCGGTGAACTGGCGCAGTCTCTTGGGATTGCGCAGCCGGGCGTCACGCGAAGCGTCTCGCTTCTGGCCGAATTGGGGTTGGTCGAAGTCGGCCAGTCAAACAACGACCAGCGGCGCAGGATTGTCTCGCTCACCCGGGACGGTCGACGGCTGGTCGATGTTGCGAAGCGCGACGTCTGGCCACGCATCGAGAAAGCCGTCGCGGATTTGTGTGCAGATCTTTCGGGGCCGCTTCTGGATCAACTGGCCGCCATCGAAGACGGGCTTGCGGCGGCTCCCATCGACCGTCGTGTCGAGAAGGCCGGGGCAGTCGTGCAATGAAGCACCTGCTTGACCGCCCTATATGGAGCGCGCTCGCGACACGACATAAGGCTTTCGCGCAAGGCGACAACCTCGCTAGGCGATACTGGCCATCAATTGTTCCTTTCGCCGGCACTGCCGCGGACGACGTGGAAAGCCAGCAGGCGCTCAGTAGGCTCATTCCCCCACTCGAGAGCACCATCCTGGTCCAGGCGGATGCAATCGTCTTGCCTGCGGAGCTTTCTGCGGTTTCGACCGCGTGCCTGGTGCAGATGACAGCCGAACAGCCGTTGCCGATCGTGTCCGACGAGCGTGTGCAACGCCTGACGCGAAACGACGCCGCCGACATGCTCGCCCTGGCATCGGTCACCAAGCCTGGCCCGTTCACGGCTGAGGCGTTGAGCCTCGGCGATTTCTGGGGCGTGAAGATCGACGGCAGACTTGCGGCGATGGCCGGCGACCGCATGAAGCAACCTGGCTATACCGAACTCAGTGGCGTGTGCTCGCATCCGGACTTTCGCGGCCGCGGCCTGGGCAGGCTGCTGTCCCTGTTCGTGGCAAACCAGATCATGGCGCGCGGCGAAGTTCCCTATCTCCATGCCTATGTCACCAACGCTGCGGCCATAAGACTATACGAGTCGATTGGCTTCCGGCTGAGAAGCACGATGAATATGGCCGTGGTCCAACATGCTGCATAGGGGCGCGTGAGCGGCTGTTCCCGTGGACATCAAGCCGACTTTGAATCAAGCCGCCGGAAACCAACGGCTTCCATTAGCATGTCCTCCTCGACCATGCCGGCGTTGTGCAGTGCAAGCAGGGTCAGGGCGATTTCCCGCGCCTCGGCTGACTCGGGATGGGCTTCGCGCCGCTGGCAGGCTTCGTCAAAGACGCGTTGCAGCCTGGCGATATCAGCAGGCTTGAGCAGGCCACGATCATAAATGGATTTCGGCATGGCGATCTCCTGATAAAGACCTAGGGCGCCACGCTTAAATTGCCAATCTTTCCCGAGGCTTGATAGATCCCTAAATAGAAAGGGAGGGATTTCGGGTTGCCGAAATCCCTCCTCGATTGTCCAATCTCTCCAGACTGGCCGTGTCAGACCGCGATCTTGCCGCCGCCCTGCTTGGTGATGGCGACCACCGACGGCCGCACCGGCATGTCGGGTTTGAAGTCGGGCCAGCGGGTCGACAGGTCCTCATAGTAGGACGGCCGGCCAAAGGGCTCCCAGTCCTCGCCGCCGTCGCCCGGATGCTGGACGGCGACGAAAGCGGTCTGGTCGTCCGGCGCGAACAGCGGGCCGCACATTTCGGCGCCGATCGGCACGCGGAAGAACAGCTTTGACGTCGCGCGCGCGGTGCCTTCGGTGTCGACCGCCCACAGGCCGTCGGTGCGGCCGGTGGCCTTCGGGCCCTGGCCGTCGGTGGCGACCCACAAGCGCCCGGCCGAATCGACGGCGCAATTGTCCGGCATGCCGAACCAGCCATTGGCTGTCGTCGCCGTCGAGAAGGTGGCGCCGACTTCGGCCACCGCGGGATCGCCGCATTTCAGCAGCACTTCCCACTTGCCCTTGGTGGAGGTGAAGTCGCCGCCGTCCTCGACGATCTCGATGATGTGGCCGAAGGCATTCTCGGCGCGCGGGTTGGCGGCGTCGACCTGCTCTGCCTTGCGCTTGGAATTGTTGGTCAGCATGACATAGACCTTGCCGTTGCCGGCATTGGGCTGGATGTCCTCGGGGCGGTCCATCTTGGTGGCGCCGAGCAGGTCGGCGGCGCGGCGCGTCTCGATCAGCACGTCGGCCTGATCGGCAAAACCGTTTTCGGCCGTCAACGGGCCCTGGCCGAAGACGATCGGCAGCCATTCGACCGAGCCGTCCTCAACGAACTTGGCGACATGCAGCGTGCCGTCGTCGAGCAGGTTCATGTTGGCGGCACGGTCGTTCGGGTTGAACGTGCCCTTGGTGACGAATTTGTAGACATAGTCGAAGCGCTCGTCATCGCCGAGATAGAAGACGACGCGGCCATCCTTGGCGACGATCGATTCGGCGCCCTCATGCTTGAAGCGGCCCATGGCGGTGCGCTTCCGCGGCGTCGAAGCTGGGTCGTTGACGTCGACCTCGACGATCCAGCCAAAGCGATTGGCCTCATTCGGTTCCTTGGCGAGGTCGAAACGGTCATAGTGCGCGCCCCACTCATAGGCACCTTCGGGAATGCCGAGGCGCTTGTAGTTGGTGGCTTCCTTGTGGTCGGCCGGCAGTTCGCCGGAGAAATAGCCGTGGATGTTTTCCTCGGCCATGACATAGGTGCCCCAGGGCGTGACGCCGCCGGCACAATTGTTGAAGGTGCCGATGACCTTGGTGCCGGACGGGTCGGCGCTGGTCTTGAGGCGGTCATGGCCGGCGGCAGGGCCGGACAGCGCCATTTCGGTGTTGGAGCTGATGCGGCGGTTGAGCTTGCCGTCGCGCACGACCTGCCATTTGCCGCCGTCCTTGCGGATCTCGACGATGGTGCCGCCGTGTGCTGCCATCTCGACATCGACCTGCTCCTTGCTGAGCGGTGCGACTTCGAGCGCCTTCTTGCCGTCCTTGTCGACGATTTTCACGATGCCCGGAAACATCAGGTGCGAGTTGGTGTATTCGTGGTTGACGACCAGCAGGCCGTGCTCGGCCGAGCCGTCGATCGGGATATAGCCGACATAGTCGTTGTTGTAGCCGAACTGTTTCAGCTGGGCCTCGGCCGACTGCTTCGTCGGGTCGAATTCAGGCGAATCGGCAAACAGCGGGTCGCCCCAGCGAAGCAGCACATCGGCATCGTAACCGGGTGCTACGTGATGCTTGTCGTCGATACCGGCTTCGAGCTCGTCGAAGGAGAAGGCCGAACCTTCGGCGGCGCGGGCATTGTTGGCGCTGACCAATGCCAGCGGGCTGACGGTGGCGGCAATGGCCGAGACGGCGAGCGAACCTTTCAGAAAACCGCGGCGCGAGAAGCGCGAGGCTATGATCTCTCCCATGGTGCGGTTGTCGGTAGGGTTGGTGGCCGGGCCGTCATTTTCCTCGAGCAGGCTGGTGCGGAAACGGGCGTCGGGGGAGCGATCGTCGGTCATGAGACTTGCCTCTGGCTTTTTGGTGTGGCTGGAGCATGGGTACCTGTTCGACCCTTACAGTCGGCTGATCACACTTTCGTGACATTTTAAGCCGGGTTCAATCACCAGCCGGACCTTGGTGCGATGGACGTTGCTTGACGTCCCGGCACGCTTCGGAAACAAGGGCTGCCACAAACGTCATTCAGGGGCAAAAAGTGAGTCTTTCCGGATTACTTCAGCTCGGCATTTCGACCGTGATCTTCCTCTTGGCGGCAACGGCGGCCAAGCAATGGGGGCTGGCGCCGAGCCTGGGCAAGATCGTGGTGACGCTGGCGCTCTATTCGCTGGGCAATCTTATCATGCTGAGATTGATCCGCGAATTCGGCATGTCGGTGTCGTTCAGCCTGTCGGCGGTGATCCAACTGGTGTCGGTCAATGTCGTGGCGCTGGTGTTCTTCGGCGAACGCGTCAACGCGCTGCAGGCGACCGGCATCGTGCTGGCGGTCGCGGCGGTGGCGCTGATCATGCTCGGGCCCTATCTGCAAACGCGCCTCTAGAGCAATTTCAGGAAAAGTGTGAAACGGTTTTCCGTTCGGAATTGCGCCAAAAACAAAGGGAAAGAGCGGTTCGGCGTTTCCGTGAAACGATGAACCACTCTAGCGGGACCCGATGAAGACCTTCGCTCACGCATTGCTCAACCGCATCGAATTCCCGGTGCTGCTGGCCGGCCTGGTGATCGCCGGCGGGCTGTGGGGTTTCGAGGAATTGATGGAGGTGGCGCGGGCGAGCACGGCGCATGCCTTCGATACCGAAATCCTGCTCGCCTTCCGCAAGGCGGGCCAACCCGACAGCCCGATCGGGCCGCCGTGGCTGGAAGGGGCGATGCGCGACATCACCAGCCTCGGCAGCGCCAGTGTGCTGGTGCTGATCACGGCAGCGGTGATCGTCTATCTCTTGATGATCCGCAGGCCGGCAACGGCGCTGCTGATCTTCGTCGCCGTGGCCGGCGGCCAGGTGTTGTCCAGCCTGCTGAAGGCCGGCATCGATCGGCCGCGGCCGGATCTCGTCTCGCATCTCGTCAACGAGACGTCGTTCTCATTCCCGAGCGGCCACGCCATGCTGTCGGCGGTGACCTATCTGACGCTCGGCTCGCTGGCGGCCCGCTTCCTGCATGGCCGGACGACGAAGATCTTTGTGCTCTGCCTCGCGGTGCTGACCACCGTGCTGGTCGGCATCAGTCGCGTCTATCTCGGCGTCCACTGGCCCTCCGACGTGCTGGCCGGCTGGTGCGCCGGCTTCGCCTGGGCCATGCTGTGCTGGCTCGTGGCGCGCGTGCTGCAGCGGCGCAAAGCGGTGACGGATAGCGAATGACCCATGTTTCATCTGTTTGTAATGATGCTTGAAACATCATGATCCTTATATTATCCATTGACACTGCAGACTCAGACAAGGGTTCTGGCCGATGATCACCGCCGCGCAGATGCGCGCCGCAAGGGCGCTGGCCGGCATCGATCAGAAGACGCTGGCCGAGCGCGCCGGAGTTTCGCTTCCGACCATCCAGCGCATGGAAGCGAGCGACGGCGTCGTCAGGGGCGTGGTCGACACGCTGATGAAGGTCATCCAGGCCCTCGACGAGGCCGGGGTGGAGCTGATCGGCGAGAACCAGGCCAGCGAGCGCGGCGGCAGGGGCGTACGCCTCAAGCCAGCGCCGCAGAACCCACAGAACTGAGCCCGCAAGAAAGTCGCGACGGCGACCGCCGACATCCTGCCGACGATCCCCGCCGCCTCCGAGACGCGGAAGGCAGTCCATGGATCAGATCCGGCGGAAGACGCATCAACCGGTACGGCCAACTTTCTCTGAACTGTTCACGCCCAAACTGGTGACGGTGCTGCGCGAGGGCTACACGCTCGAGCACTTCAGGGCCGATGCCATCGCCGGGCTGACTGTCGCCATCGTGGCGCTGCCGCTGTCGATGGCGATCGCCATTGCCTCGGGCGTGAGTCCGGAGCGCGGCCTCTACACCTCGATCGTCGGCGGCTTCATCATCTCGGCGCTCGGCGGCAGCCGCTTCCAGATCGGCGGGCCGGCCGGTGCCTTCATCGTGCTGGTGGCGGCGACCACGGCGCGGGTCGGTGTCGACGGGCTGCTGCTGGCGACGATGATGGCCGGCATCTTCCTGCTCGTCATCGGCTATCTGAGGCTCGGCACCTACATCAAGTTCATCCCCTATCCGGTGACCGTCGGCTTCACCGCCGGCATCGCCGTCATCATCTTTTCCGGCCAGATCGTCGAACTGTTCGGGCTGAAGCTTGCCGGCAAGGAACCCGGGCCATTGGTGCCGAAGCTGATGGCGGTCGGCGAGGCGGCCGGCACGATCAACCTCTCAGCGACCTTCGTGGCGGTGCTGACCATCGTGGCCATCGCCTTGCTGAAGCGCTGGCGGCCGAAATGGCCGGCGATGCTGATCGCCATCGGGCTGGCCTCGGTCATCGTGGCGCTGCTTTCGCTGCCGGCGGAGACGATCGGCACCCGTTTCGGCGGCATCCCGCGCAGCCTGCAATGGCCGGCCTTCCCGTCGGTGAGCCTCGCTAGGATGATCGACGTGCTGCCGGATGCCATCGCCTTTGCGCTGCTCGGCGCGATCGAATCGCTGCTGTCGGCCGTGGTCGCCGACGGCATGACCGGACGGCGGCACCGTTCCAACTGCGAACTGGTGGCGCAAGGTTTTGCCAACATCGCATCGGCCCTGTTCGGCGGTATCTGCGCCACCGGCACCATTGCCCGCACTGCCACCAATGTGCGGGCCGGCGCGCACGGGCCGGTGTCCGGCATGATCCATGCGGTGATCCTGCTGGTGCTGATGTTGGTGGCTGCACCCTTAGCCAGCTACATCCCTCTGGCAGCGCTGGCCGGCGTGCTGGCGGTGGTGTGCTGGAACATGGTCGAGAAGCAGGCCTTCGCCACACTGCTGCGCACGTCGCGCGGCGACGCGCTGGTGCTGCTGGCGACTTTCCTGATCGTCGTCTTCCGCGATCTCACCGAAGGCATCGTCGTCGGCTTCGTGCTGGGCTCGATCCTGTTCATCGACCGCATGGCCAAGAGCATTGCGGTCGAGGCCGATCAATCGCTGGTGCCGGAGGACGTGGCAGACAGCGCCAGCACCTATGATTCCAGCGAGGCCAGCGATGCCGATACCGTCGTCTACCGGATCTCGGGCGCGTTCTTCTTCGGCGCCGCTTCGACCGTCGGCACAGTGCTTGACCGTATCGCCGACCAACGCAAGAACTTCATCCTCGACTGCTCGGCGGTGCCGTTCTTCGATTCGACGGCGGCCAATGTCATCGAGGGTGCGGCCCACAAGGCCAGACGCGCCGGCGTGCGCTTCATCATCGCCGGCGCTTCGCCACAGACAAGGCGCATGCTGATCAACCACGGCGTCAAACGGCCGCTTGTGACCTACGCCGCCTCGATCCGGGATGCACGGGCACAGTTGGCCGGGAACCGAGAGTAGCGAGCAAGATTTGCCGGTCGGTGGTCACCTCGTCAGTGCAAGGATGTTCGCCCGTTGAACGTCAACCTTTGACCCGAAGCCGACCTACGTCTTCCACCACGCGAACGGCAGCTTTGCGCCGCATTTCGGCCGTAGAAACCAGCATCGCCCTTTCCTGAAAGCAGATGAGGTGGATGGCTCCCGCTCCCGGCATCACAGTGCCACAGTGGGTTTGCTGTCAGGCAACCCGAGCTAAGGAGCCATCCGCCATGCAGATTACCACCGTGGGCCTTGATCTGGCCAAGCGCATTTTTCAAGTTCACGCCGTCGACGCGTCTGGAGACGTTG